>JBCKWE010000055.1:0-9359 GCA_038923045.1 Legionellaceae bacterium | reverse complement strand
TGGTGATGTTGTGCGCCGTTGACAGCCCTGCCATCCGATGCGGTTATTAGTCAAGAGGGGAATACCCAACGTGATGAGCACATCCTGTTACCCGAAGAAGTCGGGCGTATAACATGGCAAAAAGAAAATGAATATGGGCTACGGAGCCACGTTGAATTGACCCGAATAAAGACTGATGGAACTTATTTCGCCCATTGCTTTATTTATGCAACAACGCCGGTATTTGGATTGAAAAAGGCTAGAATCCAGTTGTGTAGTTGTTCATAAAATGATAAAGTGTTTGTTTTTGTCTTGATGGTTAATTTATTAGCACAAGGATCTTTCATGCCAAGTCCATTTCTTGATCATAAAATATCGTTTTTCAGAAGAGCAGACCTTAACGATATTCATAATGTTAGAAAACTTCCTCCAGAGATTAATTTTCAATATTTAACTCAAAATCTGGAAACGATTGAGCATGAATATAAAGATCTTAACGCAATAATGTTCTATAAAAACACAAATCAAGTCGTTTATGAAAATCTTCAGCTTTTCTGTTATCAAACCTGTTTTATGTTGCAAACCTATTATGATACCTATAGCCCGAACAAGGATAAAGCAAAAGATTACGCGGCACTTTGCATCAAAATTCGCTCAGGTGTTTTCCAAAATCCAGACGGAGACGATGACAAGCATCCTTTGTTGAAGAAGCTTAAAGCAGATATCAAGGAGCTGGCGAAAACACCATTTAGCACGTCCAAACTTCGAGATTGGGTTGGTTCTTTAAATTTAGAACGCCTGAGCACACGTTTTTCAATGATCACCGTGAAGCAATCGTTGCTTCTGGCGCGTCAGTATCATCTGTTGGACTGTCTTGAGGGGATGTTGGGTGGTCAGGTTAATATTGCCATTCTCGATGCACCGCTTGGTGTTTATAATGTATTAAGTGTAGCTCTTTGTGGCGTTCGATTTTTTCTTAATTTTTCAGTGATGCTAAAACATACACTGATTCCACTTGGTAGTGAAGCTGAATTAAACTGGTACTACCGCTTGTATGGAGAACTCCAAAAACGTCATAACACGATGGGAACTGACGCTGTTTGGGGGACCGTAAATACGTTGAGCAATTTTGCACCTTATTTTCATATTGCAGCCCCGATAACAAATTATCTGATGATTGGTTTTACAGTGTTTGATGTGATGTGGTCGGGCTATGCGTTGTATCGAGTTGATGAGAACTATAGTAAAAAAAGAGCAGAGTATGCTGGGCTATTGTCTTCAACGGAAACCAGTTCAGAAATGGGCTGTATTTTAAATATGCAGATAGCTCTACTCGACAGCCGTCACGAGAAGGCCAGATCTGAGCTGATATTTTATATTGCGGCGGCAATCATTTTGATCGGAAGCCTTAGTGGGGCATTTTTATTGGCGCCTCCAGTACTTGTGCCAGTTTGTTTTCTTGTGAGCAATATTGCGATCGCCATGTATCTGTCGGGTGATAAGTATGGTGTTTATAAAGAAAAATACAAGATTGTAGAACAGCAGGAGAAGAATCCGAAGTTTGACAGGACAAGCGCGGATAACAATGTACAAGCTGCGTGGAATAACTTGTGTCGTACATTAGCTAAAAATACACTGGCGCCTTTGTTTATTATTGGGGTATTTACTGTAAGTTTGCCTGTAGCGGTTCTTATGACGCTGGCCTATGGTGCTTATGAGGCTGGGTATTTGATGAGGTTGCCAGAGCTGGTGATGCCGCAGCCGTGATGGCAGCTGTCTGGCGTCAACCATAATGACCCATAGGCGGGCCGGGTTGTAATATGTAGTCTCAAATAAGAGCAGGATATGCTATTTTTTTCAATATTAGGTTCACATCATGCTGAGTAACAGTATTTTTCATCACACATCATTTATCACCCTTGATAAGACTCAAGAAGAACGCGTTCGCGACTATGCTAAAAAAACAATACTATCACAGTTACCTCAATTTGATACGCATGAAATATTCAAGAGCCAAACTAAACTATCAGTGAGCCTTGATTATTGGGGTCAAAAAATAGACATGCTCACACAATTCATCAATGACTCTGCTGATTTTCAATACATGACTGATGATCAAAAAAGTGCACTTGATAATGAATTAATTTTTGCAATATATATTTTTTCAGCCCGTTATCATCTGGATTATGCCGAAGGGCGAGGTTATAGCGAGGAAGGTGAACAGCGTGACAAACAACTTCAAAAATGTGTTGATCTAATAAATGCATTGAGGAAAGAATTAAAGCGAGACGAACTTGTTGTTCCATTAATTGTAATCGCCAAACCTGCATGGGATGATAATGGAATTCAAACGGGTCTGAACGGAATGTGTTCATTTAACGAGCGTCGTCTTTATTGGGTATGGGCTGGACGAGGAGGGTTGCTTGGCACCGTAATCGATTTATTGCCGGATAATTTTTATAATAAAATCCAAGCCCTAGACGCTCTCAATAGTCTTGTTCCATCTACAACGTTTCTAAGTTGGGGTTTATATTATTTTCGTTTTGCCATTAGAGCAGGAATAGTGCTCTGGCATACCATACCCGGTAAATGGATGAGTACTGAAGAGCGGAGTATTCCACTGCCCGAGCGTTTGGGCAAACAATTACAGATCAATAAATTTTATTTGATGAATGATTTTTTCTGGGCCAGTGGAAATTTGGCGTGTACTGTACTATCCGCTTATTATGGTGGCGTATTAACTGCTTTTTTATTATTAATGGATGTTTATCTAACTCAATTGGCTTACCAGGAAGAAGAAACGCAATACTTATCGAACCGTGGACAATATAAAACATCCGCCATCGACAGGATAGGTCGTCAATCCAAACTTGATCAAGACTATAAATTATACGCTATGTATGTTGATACTATCTATGCGATTTGTTTGCTTTTGGCGTTCAGTTTAATTTATTGTTTTTTTCTTCCAGTCCTTGTGCCCTTAATGTTTAGTGTAACAGGTACGGCTTTGTGTTTTTCATTGAATGCCTTGTCAGCAGTCATTAAAAAAGGGATTGATGTTTGTAAATCAATGGAATTATTGCATTACGTGGAAGAAGATTGTAAAAATGAAAATCAAAGTGTTTTCGATTTAAAATTGCTAAAAAGTGAATGGATTTACCACCAAAAGATAATTGAGTACAAACAAGCCGATATGATACGTTCGGTGCTCATTGATATTATTGTTCCACCCGTGGTATTTATTGCTCTGGTCTTTATGCCAGTAAGCATCGGACTTTCCGTTATATCGGCAGCATTTGCGTTGGCAGTGGCGTCTTATTATTATGTAGATGAAAATTATCAGCATGACATGAAATGTTTACCTGCATGTTCTCCCGATTCTGTGAATTTAGCTGAACAGTTAACAAGTCTAGGATCAGGGGGATTATTTAGAGTGGCAACTCATTATTTGCATAAAATAAGAGAGCAGTCATCCCCCAGCAAGATATTCTGCGAAACTAATTTTATTCAACAGCCCTAGGTCTTAATCATAAAATTTGCCAAGCGCTTATCTTTTGTGGAAAAATCAGGGTATTCATGATTTACGAGTGTAGTATTCATATGGTAATTGACAGAGCTGGCTATCGGTTAAATGTGGGGATTATTTTAAGCAACGAGTCTGGTCGTGTATTTTGGGGGAAGCGTCAAGGGCATGATGCTTGGCAATTCCCACAAGGCGGGTTAGCTGCCGGGGAAACGGCATTGGAGGCCATGTACCGCGAGTTACATGAAGAGGTAGGGCTTGAACGGGGTGACGTTGAGGTATTGGGGGTCACGAAGCGCTGGCTTAAATATCGACTGCCCAAACAATACCTGCGACATGGTTCACTGCCGCTGGTCATTGGGCAGAAACAAAAGTGGTATTTATTAAGGTTGGTCACCAGCGAGCAAAAGGTTCGTCTTGACCTGTATGACTCACCGGAGTTCGACAGCTGGCGCTGGATAGACTACAAAGAGCCGCAGGAACAGGTCATTTTTTTCAAAAAACAAGTGTATGTACAGGCATTAAAAGAGCTGGAATCGTTACTGAAGCGGCGGCGCATCGCATTTGGCGTGAAGCGAAAACGGGGTAATCATGGTCACTAGATGTTAAAAACACTGAAGCGCATTGTAAAAGATGTCACCACAGCAGGTCACCTGACCGATGCGCTGAGTATTTTGGTGCAACACGTACGTGCCGCTGTGAATGCTGACGCAGTTTCAGTTTATCTGATCGATAGCAAGCACGCCCAGTACGTGTTGATTGCCACGGATGGCCTGAATAAACAAGCCGAATATCATGTTCGTATCCCTATGGACAGTGGGTTAGTTGGCTTGGTTGGCCGACGCGAGGAACCGTTCAATATCGAAAATGCCCACGCACACCCTGAGTTTCACCAAAATCCCTTGCTGGGCGAAGACAATCTAAATGCCTTTCTTGGTGTTCCCATCATTCAACACCGCAAGTTGTATGGCGTTTTGACGGTTCAACAGGCAGAACCACGCTTTTTTGATGATGAGGGCGAAGCCTTTCTCATTACGTTGGCAGCGCAGTTAGGCGGTATTATTGCACATGCTGAAGCGACGGGAGAGCTTTCGCAATTAACCAAGCCAGTGGCTGCAGGTGTTAATAAGCCCGACCCAATACAAATTGCGTTAAGTGGTATCGGCAGTGTGCCAGGGGTTGCGATTGGACGTGCCGTGCTGGTTTATCCACCGGCAGACATTGATGCCGTACCGCGGACGCTTGTCGACGACGTTGAACACGAAGTAGGCACGTTTTATACAGCTTTACAGGCCGCACGCGAGAATATGCATCGCCTAGGCCGCCGCATGAAGGCCTGCGTCGCAGAGGATGAGCACGCCCTGTTTGATGTGTATTTGCATATCCTTGATAAGGATAGCTTGGGCGCTGAAGTCGTAAAGGAGATTCGTCAGGAGCGATTGAGCGCGCAAGCCGCTCTCGCGTCCGTCATTAAAAAACATGTGCATCACTATGAGAACATGAAAGATGATTATTTACGTGAGCGGGCCAGTGATGTTCGTGACATCGGTCGACGTGTTTTGGCTGAATTGCAATCCTCGCAGCATGAAGAACTTAATTATCCACGCCGCACGATTTTAGTTGGCGAGGAAATCACGGCTGCAGCCCTTGCGGAAGTACCTGAAGGGCAATTGGCTGGCGTTGTTTCGGCTAAAGGTTCACACAATTCGCATGTCGCCATTCTGGCCCGCGCAATGGGTGTGCCAACTGTGATGGGTGTGCGTGGTTTGAAGATTGATCAACTATCACGCCGCGCCATGATTGTGGATGGTTATTATGGCCACGTTTTTGTGTCACCTTCAAAAGCCTTGCTGGCAGAGTACAAACGGCTGGTGCTGGACGAGGATGAACTTAACCAAAGTCTGATAAGCCTGCGCGACAAGCCTGCGGAAACCACCGATAAACACCGTATATCACTACAGGTTAATACTGGCCTTGCCATGGACTCAGGCTTATCCATGAGTGTGGGTGCTGAAGGGGTTGGCCTTTATCGTTCAGAAGTACCGTTCATGAGCCGAGATCGCTTTCCTTCTGAAGATGAGCAATACATTATTTATCGGCAAACGCTCAAGGCATTTGCGCCGCGCTGGGTGACGATGCGCACGCTGGATATCGGTGGCGATAAAGTGTTGTCTTATTTTCCAATGGTAGAGGATAATCCCTATCTCGGTTGGCGCGGGATCAGGGTGACGCTTGATCATCCAGACATATTTTTATTACAAGTGCGCGCCATGATGCGCGCCAACGAAGCATTAAATAATTTACGCATCATGTTGCCGATGGTCACTACGTTGAGTGAAGTCGATGAAGCCCTTTACTTAATCGATCAGGCCTATGCCGAACTGTTGGAGGAAGGCTGCCAAATTGTTAAACCGGAAGTGGGTGTGATGATTGAAGTACCCGCCGCCGCGTATCAGGCCCGTGAACTGGCAAAGCGGGTGGATTTTTTATCCGTAGGCAGCAATGATTTGACGCAGTACTTGCTGGCCGTTGACCGTAATAACGCACGTGTCGCCTCCCTGTATGACTCACTGCATCCGGCCATGATTCGCACGCTGATCAAAGTGGTTGAAGGCGGGCATGCCGCTGGCGTTAAGGTGAGCATCTGTGGCGAAATGGCCAACGATCCATTGGCGGTTATTTTATTGCTGGCGATGGGGTTTGATATATTGAGCATGAATTCATCCAGTTTACCGCGCGTAAAGTGGGTCATTCGTAATTTTTCTCTGGCCACGGCGCGTAAAATACTGGCCGATGTGCTGGAGCTTGAGCATCCAACCGAGATTCGGCTGCATTTGCAAGCCGCACTAGAAAAACAGGGTTTGGGTGGGCTGATCCGCGCAAAGAAATCTTTTGGAGCATAATATGTTGGTTTTTCCGTACATTGACCCGGTAGCTTTGTCCCTCGGGCCAATCCACATACACTGGTACGGCATCATGTACCTGCTCGGGTTTACTAGCGCATGGTTTCTGGCGCAGTGGCGTGTAAAACACTATCGCCTGGACTGGACCGCCGATCAAATTGGCGATCTGATTTTCTATGCCGCCGTGGGCGTTATTCTTGGCGGAAGATTAGGTTATATGCTGTTTTACAAGACGCAACAACTTATGAGTGATCCCCTGAGCCTGTTTAAAATATGGGAAGGCGGGATGTCTTTTCATGGCGGTCTGTTGGGTGTCATGATCGCTACGATCCTGTTTGCACGCAAGGTGAAAAAGCCATTTTGGCAAGTGACAGATTTTATCGTGCCACTTGTGCCGCTCGGGATTGCCTTCGGGCGTGTGGGTAATTTTATCAATGGTGAACTGTGGGGACGCGTCACGGATGTGCCTTGGGGCATGGTTTTCCCCCTTGTAGATGACCAGCCACGCCATCCATCGCAGTTGTATGAATTTGGTCTCGAGGGTGTTATTTTATTCATTTGCGTCTGGTGGTATGCGGCAATTCGACGGCCTTCTGGCTGTGTGACCGGTATTTTTTTAATCGGTTACGCCATGAGCCGCTTGATTGCCGAATGCTTCCGCGAACCGGATCCGCAACTTGGGTATATCGCCTTCAATTGCCTGACGATGGGGCAATTGTTATCTATTCCGATGCTACTGGTTGGGTTATTTTTATGGTGGACGAAACGTAATGCAAACTTATCTACAACTCATTAAGCATATTTTAAAACAAGGCGTCGAAAAGGGTGACAGAACCGGTACCGGTGTATTGTCGACGTTTGCCTACCAAATGCGTTTTAATCTGGCAGAGGCTTTTCCGCTCGTCACCACCAAGAAACTGCATATGCGCAGTATTATTCATGAGCTCTTGTGGTTTTTGAAAGGCGATACCAACATTGCCTATCTGCGCAAGAATGGCGTGTCGATTTGGGATGCGTGGGCGGATGAGGCGGGCGATCTCGGGCCTGTCTATGGCAAGCAATGGCGAAGTTGGGCCACGGCGGATGGGCGTTCCATTGATCAATTGAGCGAGGTTGTCACGCAAATTAAAACCAATCCTGATTCGCGCCGCCTTCTGGTGAGTGCATGGAATGTCGGTGAGCTGGACAAAATGGCGCTGGCACCGTGCCATATGCTATTTCAGTTTTACGTGGTTAACAATCGCCTCTCTTGCCAATTGTATCAACGATCAGCGGATGTGTTTCTTGGTGTGCCGTTTAATATTGCCTCTTATGCGCTGTTGACCCACATGGTGGCACAGCAATGCGGACTTGAGGTCGGTGAATTTATCTGGACAGGCGGGGACTGTCATTTGTACATGAACCATCTGGAGCAGGCACGAACCCAAGTACAGCGCGAACCACGGCCCTTGCCGCAGTTATTAATCAAGCGCAAACCGGCCACTTTGTTTGATTACCAGATTGATGATTTCGAGTTTCTCAATTATCAATCGCACCCGGCAATCAAGGCACCTATTTCGGTTTAATATGACGCATCACTATCAAGATTTAATCCAGCTATTTAACACCTGCTTTGAATCAACGCATAACACGCAACTGATCTGCGGTGATGACGAGCCCATTTACATGCCGGCAGATGAAACTCGCCCTTTTAATACGGTTGTATTTGCACATGGTTTTTTTAGCAGTGCCTTGCACGAATGTGCGCATTGGCTGATTGCAGGGGAGGCGCGCCGAACGTTGGCTGATTATGGTTATTGGTATGTGCCTGATGGTCGAAATGCAGAACAGCAGGCGCAGTTTCAGCAAGCTGAAGTCAAGCCACAGGCAATGGAGATGATTCTCTCGACGGCGGCAGGTTTTAAATTCCAGTACAGCATCGATAATTTGAATGGTGTGGAAACGGATCCTGAGCCGTTTAAACGAGCCGTACAACAGCAGGTGTTGGTCTATAATCAACACGGTCTTCCTGCGCGAGCAGCGTTGTTTCGCAAGACGTTGTGTGATTTTTATGGGGACATGAATGCGGCATGGGATTTTTGCAATGCAAATTACCCGGAATTATATTGAGATAAGCATCATTATTACCCCGAATAACATTTACTTTGTCGCCAATATTACCTATAATAGTAATTATCTACGAAAGCAATAGACGAGTAATGCCATGAAAAGAGCCGCATTAACATTTCTTCAGGATTGGTTGCAGTCAACCGCTCGCAAGCCACTCGTGGTTCGTGGCGCGCGCCAGGTAGGTAAAACATGGTTGGTTCGTCATTTTGCGGAAGTTAATAATAAGCGCTTGATTGAGTTAAATTTTGAAAAAAATCCGGAATATAAAAATTACTTTACCAGCAACGATCCTCGACTCGTGTTGCGTTATCTCGAATCCGCATTGCAGTGCACGATAACGTGTGAAGACAGCCTATTATTTTTGGATGAAATTCAGGCCGCGCCGGAGCTTATTAGTAAGCTTCGCTGGTTTGGAGAAGATCTTCCTCAACTACCTGTGATTGCTGCGGGCTCACTACTTGAATTTACATTATCTGATTATCCCTACAGCATGCCGGTAGGTCGAATTGGTTACTTGCATCTTGAACCACTCACCTTTGAAGAGTTTTTGTTGGCGCTTGGGAACGAAAATCTGTGTAACTTTTTAAAAACCTGTGCATTACGTGAAGCAGAACAAACGCCACTCCCCTTGCACCAACAGTTAATGATGTTATTTAAAGATTACCTGGTCGTTGGTGGATTACCTGCGGCGGTAGCGTCATGGGTTCAAAATGGATCATTAGAAAAAGTGGGGCATATTCATTATGATTTACTGGCGACCTATCGTGATGACTTTTCAAAATATGCGGGAAAATTGGATGTTGCTCGTTTGGAAGATGTACTGATGGCAGTACCCAAATTGTTGG
>JBCKWE010000054.1:0-9423 GCA_038923045.1 Legionellaceae bacterium | reverse complement strand
AAGAAGTACCTGGTCTAACAAACTTATATGGGGGGAAAACAAATTAGTATTATCTTCATTAAAAGCCGGAAATATCCGGCGCGAAATTGAATCCATCGGTGGGATAAAACTTATATATATAGATCCTCCTTTTGATGTTGGTTCAGATTTTTCCATGTCTATCGAAATAGGTGATCAGGAATCGTTTATAAAAAAACCAAGTATTATTGAGGAAATAGCTTACCGAGACACCTGGGGCAAAGGAGTTGATAGCTACCTTACTATGATTTATGAAAGACTTGTTCTATTACGGGATTTATTAGCAGAAGATGGTAGCATTTATGTACATTGTGATTATAGAGTTAATGCATATTTAAAACTTATTATGGATGAGTTGTTTGGTAATAGTAACTTTAAAAATAATGTTGTATGGTTTTATCGACGATGGACAGCGGCAAGCAATTCATTTCAAAAGATGCATGATGATATTTTATTTTACTCAAAGAGCGATAAATTTACTCTTAATCCGGTTTTTGTGGATCCAACACACGGTCAAAAAGTAAAACACGAAAAAGGATGGGATAGAAACTCAGTTTTAATAAAAGGCGAAAGAAGGCCTCAACTTTTAGTTTATAATCAACAAAAAGTAGATGAGGCTGTTCGCACCGGAAAAATTGATTTGAAAGATTATGCAAGAGTTGTTCATGTAAAAACTGATCAAACAATAGCGCCTGATGTATGGGAAATAAATTATATAAATTCACAAGCTAAAGAGCGGTTAAATTACCCAACACAAAAGCCCGAGCTTCTCCTTGAACGCATCATTAAAGCTTCTTCTAATGAAGGGGAGCTTATTGCAGACTTATTTTGTGGGTCGGGAACAACCCTGGCAGTAGCTGAGAAATTAAACCGAAAATGGATTGGTTGTGATCTATCACGCTTTGCTATACACACAACGCAAACTGTGTTGAACTTTTTATCCGATTTAAGCCAGCGAGCACATGCACAGGCTGAAATAGAATTTAAGCGTCTCATAGATTTTTCACGGGAATGTGATGGTTATGTTGAACTGGAACCATGGGATATCGCTTATTTGTCCGAGAAAAAAATGCTGGCTCATTATGCTATATCGCAGGAAGAATTGAGGCCGTTTTTCCCATTAAACAGGGTCATGCAAGGATTGTTCAGTATCGTAAACACATTGTATGGCATGACAATTGAGGAAGTGAAAGGCGTTGATACTTGGCATCACGATGTCACCTGCTACCGGGTGCTGGATAGTCAAAATACCCCGCGTGGCTATGTCTATGTTGATTTGTTTGCACGTCCACACAAGCGGGGTGGTGCTTGGATGGATTCTTGTCAAAGCCGACGAAAACGTGCCAGTGGCGAGATTCAACTACCCATTGCAACCGTATCTTGTAATTTCGCCAAAGCGATGGGTAAAAAACAAGCCACATTATCACATGATGAAGTAGTCACGTTATTTCATGAATTCGGTCACGGCCTTCACCATGTTTTAACTCAGGTTGATTACCTTGGTGCCTCGGGCCTAAGCGGTGTGGAATGGGATGCTGTTGAACTTCCGAGTCAATTTTTCGAAAATTGGTGCTGGGATGCCCATGCGCTGCAATTGCTAACGGCCCATGTTGATACAGGCAAGCCTTTGCCCTCGGCGCTATTTAATAAATTGCTCGCGGTGAAAAATTTTCAATCCGCGATGGGAATGATGCGGCAGCTGGAATTTTCGTTGTTTGATTTTCGGATTCATCAGGAATACAAGGACGAGAACCCTGCCTTTATCTCCAGTATTTTAGCCGATGTGCGCAAACAAACCACTGTTGTACCGATTGCAGCCTGCAATCGGTTTCAACATAGTTTTAGTCACATATTTGGTGGTGGCTATGCAGCAGGGTACTATAGCTATAAATGGGCAGAAGTCCTGTCCAGCGACGCATTTGCCCGTTTTGAAGAGGAGGGTGTGTTTAACGCAGAAACTGGACGTGACTTTCTGCGCCATATCCTAGAAATCGGTGGCTCACGAAAAGCCGCTGATGCATACGTGGCTTTTCGCGGGCGATTGCCAACGATCGATGCTTTGCTTAAACACAACGGGATTAATGCATGACAACCTTATATGACATTCCCGTCATGACCATTGATGGAAAGGAAACAACCTTAAATCCATACCAAGGGCGTGTTTTATTGATAGTCAACGTGGCTAGCCGTTGCGGCTTCACGCCTCAGTATGCCGAGCTTGAATCGTTATATCGCGATTATGAACAGCGCGGCTTGACCGTTCTTGGTTTTCCATGCGACCAGTTTCTCCACCAGGAACCCGGTGACAACGAGGAGATCAAAGCCTTTGCAGAAAGCTGTTTTAGCGTGACCTTTCCCATGTACGCTAAAATTGATGTTAAAGGTGCACATTGTGCCCCATTATACGCATACCTTGCCAAACACATTGAAAAAAAGCCATTGAAATTTATACCCTGGAATTTCTCAAAATTGCTGGTTGACGCCAATGGCCGCGTATTACGTCGTTATTTACCAACCACGTCATTCAAGACAATTAAAAAAGACGTGCTTTCCCTTCTCCCGCTTTCGGGAGAAGGGGCCGAAGGCGGATGAGGGGGGGGTATTTAAAATCGAGGGGTGTATTTACAATCATTGTGTGTTACAATTATATTGTACAAATATGGGGGCGACCTGGTTTCGACGTGGGTTGCGAAACCTGAGGTGCATGCCGAGAATGAGAACTCTCGTAAATCAGACTCAAATAAACATAAATGCAAATGATGCAAACTTTGTTGAAGGCTTTGACATGGAACAAGAAGCTATTGCTGCTTGATCTTAGTTAAAAGTTAACAACGCCGTGCGCTGCCATAAAACCAGCGCCCCGGTGCCCACACCTGCTTATAGGCAGTGGAACCATCGGTCATATAAGATAAGCTAGTGATCTAATGCGTCCCGCGCCAGATTGCGAAACTCAGGGAATCGTCGTGTACCATCCTGCCAGTCGGAGGGGCCACGGTTAAACTCAAATGACCCGGCTATGCATGTAGAGCTAACGGCAGAGGATTTGCGGACGCGGGTTCGATTCCCGCCGCCTCCACCAAATCAAGTATTAATACCGTCCAATAACGTTCAGTAATCATTTAGAATCAATGTGGTTAACAACAAATAAGGCCGTTACGGTCTTTTGTCGTCCATTGACATCCATGAAATTTGGGGGCAACATTGGGGGCAAGTTCACTAGACAAAATATAGCTGCCCCCAAATGGCCTTAACTCACGTAGAAATTCGCAATGCTAAACCCAAGGAAAAAATATACCGCCTTTTTGATGGCGGAGGTCTTTACCTTGAAATCACCCCCGCCGGAGGCACATGGTGGCGGTTGAAATATCGCTTTAATGGTAAAGAAAAACGATTATCACTTGGCGTATATCCTGACGTATCCCTAGCTCTGGCAAGAGAACGACGAGATGAAAAACGCAAACTATTAGCCTCAGGCATCGATCCCAGTGAACACCGCAAGGTCATGAAAACCGCTATGGCAGATCGAGTAGCGAATAGTTTTGAGCTTATAGCCCGTGAGTGGTTTGCTAAATTCTCCGCTAATTGGGTCGCTAGCCATGGCGATAAAATAATTCGTCGTTTTGAGCGTGATATTTTTCCTTGGATCGGCGCGAATCCTATTGCTGAAATAACGGCACCTGAGTTGCTTGCAGTCATAAGACGTATCGAGGGCAGAGGTGCACTAGAGACGGCTCACAGGGCAATGGGTAATTGTGGCCAAGTGTTTCGCTATGCCATTGCAACAGGAAAAGCGGAACGTGACCCCTCGCAAGATTTACGAGGTTCGTTGCCCCCAGTTAAAGGCACTCATTTTACAGCGCAAACAGATCCAAAACGTTTTGCTGCATTGTTAAGAGCAATGGATGGCTACGAAGGCACTTTGACGGTAAGTAGCGCCCTACGATTAGCCCCGTTGGTTTTTGTTCGTCCCGGGGAGCTACGCAATGCTGTATGGGTCGATATTGATTTTGACAAAGCAGAATGGCGTTTCATTGTCACTAAAACTGACACTCCTCATATTGTCCCTCTTGCCAAACAGGCATTAACTATCTTGAAGGAATTACACCCGTTAACAGGTCATGGCCGTTATGTGTTCCCGAGCGCAAGGGGTAGTGACCGCCCGATGAGTGATAACGCTGTCTTGGCAGCATTACGACGCTTAGGCATTAGCAAAGAAGAGGCAACTGGTCACGGTTTTCGTGCATCTGCGAGGACCTTGCTTGATGAAGTACTTGGAGTTCGACCGGAATTAATTGAGCATCAACTTGCTCACGCTGTTCGTGATCCTAATGGACGAGCTTATAACCGCACTGCTCATTTAGTCGAGCGCAAAAAAATAATGCAGGACTGGGCGGATTATTTGGATTCAATCAAAATTAATAAGGAACAGGACTATGGTGAGTCGAAGTAGCTTTGATGATTTTGATATCAGCGAAGTAGATGCAAAGAAATTTATTCAATTGGGGATTAAAGGTGATTTACAGTTTGAGGTAATGAATAGCCAAACCTCACGCTATCAGCTACTTAATCAAGGCCAGTTACAAGAAATATATGCAAAACACCCCGAACGTGAAAATATATGTTTAAAAACAGGCATTTGTAATCCGAATAAAGCTAATTTTGACGGATACGCTTATGATCAACGAATTAACTATTCAGATCTATGGTTTGAACCTTCAAAGTCTGAAGGTTTTTTAAACATACTTGAAAGAAAAAAGAAAACCAAACATCTTCAAGATGCATTAAAAGACGATGATGTGATTTCACTTGAAACGAGTCCCTATTGGGTTAGGTTTAGGCAATTAGTCGTACGAGCTCTTACCGATTATCCTGCTTGGCGGGATCAACAAAATAGAATCCAAAACACAGCCAATCTTATTGAATGGTTAACCAAAACTATCGGAGCAAATACTCGCGAAGCCGAAATCATTAAAAAAGTCCTGTCAGACTTTTACTTGGAACTGCGTTAAAACAATAGGTTATATTTGTCAGACAATCTGTCACATGACAAAGAGTGTGACAGAGTTTTAAAACTATATTCTGAAGCCATGTTTAACAACGGCCATTATGGCCTTTTGGAGTATAAATATGGTTATTATCCCCGAGACAGGTTTTCTTCGTCTTTCTCAAATTCTTGGTAACAAAAAGTCAAATCCATCAATTCCTGCGTTAATACCTGTCTGTAAATCATCATGGTGGCAAGGCATCAAAGTTGGACGATTTCCCAAACCAATAAAACTTGGCCCACGCACTACTGCATGGCGTGTTGAAGATATCCGAGAACTAATCGAAAAAGGTGTTTTTTAGAGCAGGGGCTAGCATGATGATGACAGAGATTTATCGAATCGAAGAAGCATTGAGCTTTATACCTGCCGATAATCGTGATATTTGGTTGCGCATGGGTATGGCTATAAAATCTTTGCATGGAGAATCAGGTTTTAATATATGGGACTCATGGAGTAAACAAGCTGATTCATACAATATTCGAGACACGCAAGACGTATGGAAAAGCATACGATCTGACGGTGAGGTAACCATTGGTACGCTGTACCATGAAGCCAAGTCAAATGGTTGGGTTGACAATGGGCAACACCATACCCCAGATCCAAGTGAGTTAGAAAAACATAAGCGAAATAGGGCTGAACGTGCCGCAGACGAAGAGAAAAAAACAAATCACGAACGAGCCAAAACGGCATTAAAGGCACAGGAGGTCTGGAGTAACGCCATAGAGGTTAATGTTGATCACCCCTACCTAGTTCGAAAAGGAGTCTCGCCAGTTAAAACCATGCGAGAGATTCATGTCAGCAAAGTGGCGATAATTTTGGGTTACTCGCCTCAATCAAAAGGCAAGCCGCTCGTTGGCCGCCTACTGGTTATTCCTATCAAGGTGAACGGTAAACTTTCTACGGTGGAGCTAATTGATGAAGCAGGACGAAAGGCAGCACTTGCTGGGAGGGGTACTAAAGCAGGTGGGTACTGGGCAGCTCAACCATTGCCAGTTAAAGGTGATGAGAGTTTAACTGTGATAATTGCGGAAGGAGCAATTACTGCGTTATCCGCAAAAAAAGCCTGTGGACATTATGCGGTTGCATCACTTTCATCAGGTAATTTACTAGCGGTAGCAACTGAAATGCGTAAATGCTATCCCGTAGGAGTTTTAGTGATTTTGGCTGATCTTGTAAAGACTAGTGGCGAAGCAGATCCGAGTGCTATTAGGGCAGCTCAAGCGGTAAATGGGATGTTGGCTGTTCCAAATTTTGGGAATACTCGTTTACCTGATGATAGAGATTTCAATGATATGGTTACGCTATCAGGCGTAGAAGCTGTAAAACAAGCTATAGCAAACGCCGTCGTACCAAAAAATGATGATCATCATTCAGTTAATATTGATGATTGGCTAACGCCACAACCACTGTCGGCAAAGGTAGAACCCAAGCCTTATCCTTTGGATGCTTTGCCTGACACGATTAGAGCTGCGGTTGAAGAAGTACTTGGTTTTACTAAAGCCCCCGTTCCATTGGTGGCATCCTCAGCACTTGCTGCACTGTCTCTTACTGCACAAACTCATGCAGATGTGAAGCGAGCAGAAAAATTGAGTGGACCGGTGAGTCTTTTTTTATTAACAATCGCTGATTCAGGGGAACGCAAATCGACTTGCGATAGCTTTTTTAGCAAGGCGATTCGGGATTATGATAAAGATCAAGCCAAACTTGCGCAGCCAGCAATGAAAGACCACAAAGCGGCTATCGCAGCATGGGAGGCGAAGCGAAGTGGTATTAAAGACAAAATTCGCCAACTTGCCAAGGATCAGAAATCGACAACACTTATGGAAGACGCTTTGCGAAAATTAGAGTTTGAAAAGCCCGAGTCACCGCGTGTTCCACGGTTAATCTATTCTGATGCAACACCCGAAGCATTGGCTTATAGCTTGGCGACAACATGGCCATCAGGCGGCGTGGTGTCCGCTGAGGCAGGGGTTGTGTTCGGCTCGCATGGCATGGGCAAGGATTCGGTTATGCGTAATCTGGCATTACTAAATATACTGTGGGATGGGGGTGAGCTAACCATTGATAGGCGAACTACCGAATCTTTCACTGTCCACGATGTGCGATTAACCATTGGCTTGCAGGTGCAGGAAGCAACATTGCATAGTTTTTTTGATAAATCTGGTGCGTTGGCGCGAGGGACTGGTTTTTTTGCTCGTTTTCTTGTTGCTTGGCCTGAGTCGACTCAAGGTTATCGAACGTTCACTGATGCTCCTGAGAATTGGCCTGCATTAGAAGCATTTAATATGCGTATTGCCGCGATTCTGGCTCAACCTGCGGTGGTTGGTGAAGACGGTAGGCTTAAACCAATTTTATTGCCTTTGTCTCCAGAAGCTAAGGCATCATGGGTGGCATTTCATGATGCGATTGAGAGAGAGCTTGTTAGCGGAGGGGAACTATATGATGTACGTGATGTTGCGAGTAAAATTGCTGATAATGCAGCTCGGTTGGCCGCATTATTTCATCTATTTGAAGTGTCCGTGTATGGTGAAATTGGCTTAGAAGCATTAGTTTCAGCAAGCCGGATCGTTGCGTGGCACTTAAACGAATCACGACGATTTTTTGGTGAGCTTGCGTTGCCGGTAGAAATGGGGAATGCAATCAGGCTTGATAGTTGGCTAATTAACTACTGCCTGAGACATACAACAAATCTTGTGCCACGACGCGAAGTACAACGAAATGTGACACCCGTCCATTTGCGTCAGCAATCCATACTGGATAATGCGTTGCGTGAACTGATTCAGGCCGATCGTATACTGCTTAGACATGATGGTCGCCGTAAGGAAATTCTTGTGAACCCAGCGCTTATCAACACGGGAAAAAAATGACTCTTTCAACCTTGATGAGTAAAGACGGGTTGGCTAAGTACGTGACGGCGACACCTGCGACAGTGGCGACACCACAGAAGATGCGCATTGAAGGTGTCGCAAGAGTCGCAACTGTCGCCGTCGCAACAACCAAAACTGTCAAAGAAAATCTAATTAAATTTGTACAATGCTGTTGTATAGGCTTTCCTGTCACTGCTCATCAAGTTATTGATAACCTCCTATCCTCTGCGGATGAACAAGATATAATCAATGGAGCTATACCAACAGAATCATTACGTTTACACATTGAACGATGGATCAAAGCAGGTAAGCCAAATTATTCAGGCAAAGAGCTTAGATAGGTGACAATAATAGAAACGAGGTAGTTATGCCCAATATTGCTAAAACGCAGGGTAGCCTGCTTCATGCAGATGATAATAATGCTGCGGCAAAAGAAAATTTTAATAGGCACATCATTCATGAGAATGCGATTGCAACGAATAATATCAAGGCAGAAAACTTTGATTTGGACAAAGCAAAACAGCAGAGTACAGATGCTATGGTTGCTCTAGGTACAGATGGTGGTTTGCAATTAATGCTTGCTGCACAAATGCTATCTATCCATAAGCTACAGCAAAGAACCATGCTTTATGCCAACGCCAGTGATAACTTAGAGTTACAAAAATATTATACCAATTCAACCGTAAAGCTAGCCAATTGCTTTGTCCAACAGGCCAATATACTTGCAAAACTACAAGGTGTTGGAGGTCAAAAAATAATCGTTGAGCATGTTGACGTTCACCAGGGAGGACAGGCAATTGTAGGAAATATTCAAGGGGGCATGGGTAATAAGGCAAAAACATGAAAACAACCTCAAGAACCGAGAAAAAAAGCTATGCGTTTGAATCTGCTCCTCGTTGCGGTGCACGAACGAAAAGCAATCATGGTCAACCTTGTCGTTGCCCCGCAGTGAGAGGTAAAGCTCGTTGTCGAGTTCATGGTGGGGCTAAAGGATCAGGTGCGCCATGGCACAATGCCAACGCCTTAAAGCATGGAGATACTACGGCAGAAGCTAAGGCGTTCAAAGTCGAGATCAAGGATGTTATAAGGCATAGCAAAAAGATAATCAGAGATCTTGGTTAGTTTACTACCGAATTTTATCTGAGTTTCGACCCCTAATCAGTTGAAACGGTGGGAGGGGGGATCAGGGGTTTATAAACTTGATAGACCATCCGGTACCCCATAACTCTCTGAGTTATCCTGCCAGCGCACTTGCATATGGATGGAAGCAGTTTGATTGTAAAGTAATCGGAGGATCTAATTTTGATCAAAATACATATCGATTAAATCCGCGAAGTTTCTGGGACGGTAGCGATCCCAGCTAGCCTCTGGAATATACATAGCGCGGTACTTAATTTTATTTTTATCATCCCGTGTAGCATCCTGGCACCACTGTTCTAATCTCTCTTTTTTAATCATGTCTTCGGCACCTTCACGCCCTTTTGATTCTAGTA
>JBCKWE010000053.1:0-9616 GCA_038923045.1 Legionellaceae bacterium | reverse complement strand
CGGGAGTTCAGCGCCAAAGCTGGCAAATAGGGATTCAAATTGTGGAATGACAAATAGCAGAAGACCGGCTGTGACTATCATGCCTACCAATATGACCGCCAGTGGGTAGGCCAACGCTTTGTTAATTTTCATTTTGACGACAGCCATTTTTTCTTTATGAGTAGCCACCTTGTCAAGCATAACGTCTAATGATCCCGACAGTTCACCGGCATCGACCATGTTGCAAAATAACGCATTAAAAAACTTAGGATGCTTACGCAGGGCACTCGCCAGCATGAGACCGGATTCAAGATCATGTCGGATTGTTTTAATCAGCGCTTTCATGCACTGACCACGCGTTCCGTTTTCAAGGATCTCAAATGAACGCATAAGGGGAATGCCGGTTTTGAAAAGTGTTGCCAACTGGCGCGAGAAAAGGGTGATGTCGGTTTGTTTGATGTTTTGATTATGTTTCTTAAATAGGGGCTGATATTTTTTTACAATGCTGCGCATAATAATGCCTTGCTTACGAAGCTCAGTTTTGGCCAACGCGAGGCTAGGTGCTTCAGTAATTCCAGATACTTTTTCACCAGACTGGATGATGCCTTTCCATTTAAATCGTACGTTGCGAGTCATATTATTAATCAACCGTGACGCGATGGAGCTCTTCAATACTGGTGAGCCCCATCTTAACTTTCTCAAGGCCGGTTTGAAAAATAGTAATCATCCCTTCGGCTTGTGCTTGCTTTAGTAAATCCAGTGAATTTGTACCCGCCATAATCATGCTCGCAATATTCCTTGATATAGGCATCACTTCAAACAGGGCCATTCGACCACGATAACCATCGGTGCATTGATTACAACCCTGTGCTTGATAGGATTCATGAGTCTTCGCGTCAACCTCGGATAGGCCGCGATTGATTAAACTGAAAGCCGCCCTATCTAGGCGTAGGATTTTACACGTGTTACACAAGCATCGGATAAGCCGTTGCGCCACAATCAAACTGACAGAGCTTGCAATATTGAACGCTGGCACGCCCAAGTTTAGCAGACGCGTCAGTGTTTCAGCAGCGCTGTTGGTGTGCAGGGTTGATAAAACCAGATGCCCGGTTTGCGCCGCTTTGATGGCTATTTCAGCGGTTTCCAGATCACGTATTTCACCAATCATAATAACGTCCGGATCCTGACGTAAAAATGCTCGCAAGGTTCTTACAAAGGTAAGACCAGCTTTTGCGTTAATATTGACCTGGTTAATCCCGTGTACACTAATTTCCACGGGATCTTCCACGGTTGATACATTTTTTTTTCCTGTATTCAGGATCGTTAATGCCGAATACAATGTCATGGTTTTGCCGCTCCCCGTAGGACCTGTGACCAAAACCATGCCTTGCGCGCGATCGATTGCATACAAAAAATGCGCTTTTTGTTGGGGCATAAAGCCGAGCGTATCGATGTCAGGGCTCGTTAAGTTTGTATCCAGTATACGCATTACGATTTTTTCGCCGTTCACCGTTGGACAGGTACTGACCCGAAAATCAACGGATAATGTGGGTGAAATCCGCATACCAAAGCGACCATCTTGTGGTATGCGCCGCTCGGAAATATCGAGGTTAGCCAGTACTTTTAATCGTACTGTAATGCGGGCAGACAGGGCAGGTGGCGGTGATGCCGCTGTAACGAGCAAACCATCCTGGCGATACCGTATTCTATAATCGTGTTCATAGGGTTCAAAGTGGATATCAGAAGCGCCTTGTTCAATGGCGTGCAGTATGATTCGTTTAATAAATTTCACAACGGGTTTATCATCTACCGATTCATCGGGGGTATGCTCAACATCATCCAAAGACTCGGCAGCGTAGTCGGCAAGGCATTGATTCTCTTGTTGATTTAATAGCTTATTAATTAACCGTGTCAGTTTATGTGTTTCAACCACAAGCGGTATAACGTGAAGGCCTGTATGAAATTGAATCTCGTTCAATGCATCGTGTTGATTAGGATTATCTGTTGCGACATACAATTGATTGCGATGATGAAACAAGGGTACACAACGGTGAGAGCGCATGAGTTGATCGTTAAGCAGTGTCGTGGGAATTGATTTAATATCAATGCGATCAAGGTCAAAAACCGTCACGTCAAAAGGTTGTGCAGTAGCTGCTAAGCGAATGTCGTTCATTGCGTCCATGTGGGTTGTAAATGCTGCACCATTGTAAACACAAATGGGATGATTCACCAAAAGAAATCTGTGGTATATTATAATTTGTTACGTAATAACCTGAGATAACGACCTTGATCCTGGATGAGCAAGCCGCTAAATACCGTGCGCTGAATGACTGGTTTAAAACGCCCCAAGGTATACGAGCCTCCCTCGCGTTTGCTTCCGAATTAAAGGCGCCTAGTGAATTGTTCAGTGGGGAACGATTGTTACAGCTCGGTAATTGTGGCGATAACCTCTGGTTGTCTGAGTTACATTTTCGCACTAAATGGTTGGTGAGCCCCTACGAAGGCGCGCATAAAACAGCGCTAGTTGCATCCCTGACTGCATTGCCAATAGACAGAAGCAGTGTTGACTGTGTTATTGCACCGTTGACCATGGAAGCGTTCACACAAGATAAAAATCCGCTTGATGAAATTGACAGGGTGTTAAAACCCATGGGTTATGCCGTTTTTTTTGGCATCAATCCCTGGAGCTTTTGGGGAGCTGCATTGCGTTGGGGTGGTGTGCATTGTTTTGGAAACACCAAGGGAACAATGACATCTTTATTGTCTTTGAAGCACACCCTGCTAACACGCGGCTATTCGCCGTGTATGATAAAGAGTTTTTATTATATTCCACCTGTTGCTAACAAAACGCTAATACACAAGCTGGCGTTTTTCAATGAAATGGGGAAAATGATCTGGCCATTTCCCGCTGGGTTCTATTGTTTTATTGTCCAGAAATATGAGCCAGCCAGCCCATCACTACTTTTTAACAAGTATGATGATGAGCTCCTAAATTTAGTACGAGGCTAAATCATAATCCACAAAATCTGTGGATAACGTTGTGCGTAGTCTGATGATGAAGGTCTAATATCTTTTGACGATGCAGGCGGGCTATATCTTGTGGGTGTCATTTTTACTACAATGGTACTTTAATCAAATTTAGTCCAATTATGTTTAAGCCACTGGCTTTGTATATTGGTTTACGCTACATGCGTGCCAAAAAGAAAAACCACTTTGTGTCATTTATTTCCCTAAGCTCTATGTTGGGGATTGGGATGGGCGTTATGGTGTTGATTACCGTGTTGTCGGTGATGAATGGGTTTGATTTTGAAATTCACAAGCGTTTTTTCGGGATGGCCCCAGAAATTACCGTCACAGGCCAATCTGGTAGAATTAGCAATTGGCAGCAGTTGGCCAGTCGATTGCAAGCAACACCCGGGGTGCAGGCTATTGCGCCGTATGTTTCAGGGCAGGGATTGCTCACGTTTGAAGGGCAAGTGATTCCGGTGGCGGTGACCGGTGTGTTGCCTGAAGTGGAGGAGAATATTACTCACCTTCAAGACAAGCTTTTAATTGGTGACATTGGTCAGTTGAACCATTTTGGCATTATTCTTGGACGTGGCATTGCCAATAATTTAAGCGTGATGCTTGGGGACAAGGTCACCATCATGATTCCGCAAGCAACCGTTACACCTGCCGGCATGATCCCACGATTCAAGCGTTTTACCGTCAAGGGAATATTTTCAGCAGGAACCGGGTTTAATTTTGATACCAAGCTGGCCTTTATTAATTTAGCTGATGCACAAAAGCTGTTCCAATTAGGTGATGATGTCTCAGGCTTGAAAATGAAAATTGAGAATGTTTATCAAGCGCCAGAAATCTCGGATCAATTGTCTGGCGTGCTAGGAGAGGATTATCTGGTTGGTAATTGGACACAGCAATTTGGTGATTTTTTCCAGGCTGTTAAAATGGAAAAGACCATGATGTTTCTTATTCTATTGTTAATCATCGCGGTGGCGGCATTTAATCTAGTGTCATCGCTTGTGATGGTGGTCAATGACAAACAAGCTGAAATTGCTATTTTACGCACACTTGGGGCCACACCATCGACCATTTTATGGATTTTTATCGTACAAGGTATGATGGTTGGTATTCTGGGCACGGTGATGGGTATATTGGCCGGCCTGCTTCTTGCCACCAATGCCACGGCAATAGTCAATGCCTTACAGTCTTTTTTTGGAATGCATGTATTGTCATCCAGCATATACTTTGTTGATTATTTACCATCAAAAATTTTATTTCGTGATGTATGGGAAGTCTGTGCAATGGCCTTATTGATGAGCTTTATCGCGACAATATACCCGGCTTGGCGTGCCTCAAAAACAATCATTGCGGAGGCATTGCATTATGAGTAATGTGATTATTCATTGTGAAGGACTGAGCAAGTCATACCATGATGGCAATACATCGGTAGATGTGCTTAAAAACCTTGATTTTACCATTCAAAACGGCGATCGAATTGCCATTGTTGGGCCATCGGGTTCTGGTAAAAGTACATTATTGCATTTGCTGGGTGGCTTGGATCTAGCCACAGCAGGGCATGTTTTTATTGAGGGTGCGGACTGGCAGAGCCTGTCTGAAAAAAAACGGTGTATGTTACGAAACAAGCAACTAGGGTTTATTTATCAGTTCCATCATTTATTGCCCGAGTTTTCCGCATTAGAAAATGTCGCCATGCCCTTGTTGCTTTCGGGAATGCCAGTATTGGAAGCCAAGGAGCAGGCCTATGCGATCCTAGATCAGGTAGGTCTTGCCACAAAATTACGGCATAAGCCATCGCAGCTATCAGGAGGCGAACGGCAGCGCGTAGCGATTGCAAGGGCGCTGGTGAATCAGCCACGGTGTGTTTTCGCAGATGAACCGACTGGAAATCTGGATCAGGCAACGGCGGCTAAGGTGTTTGATGTGATGCTCGAATTAAATTTGCAGAGACAAACGGCACTGGTGATTGTGACGCATGACCAGCAATTGGCCGGGCGGATGGATCGGGTGATGACCTTGCAGGAAGGGCGGTTGCTTTAATAATTAATGTGAGTAAAACACCATGAAGAACGACATTATTTTTGATGATATAAATATATCCTCATTATTAAGGGCTCAAAATCATTTACTGGATCACATTGATTTATTTATGAACAAATGATAGACTTTAAAAATAATATATTTCGAACTAGAGAAAGCATCGTGAGCCTTAAAAATATTACTTTTGTTCAGAACAATGGGCGTGGCAATTGCATGTACTATGCCTATGGAATTTCGTTAATGTATTACCTGAGAAATCAAGAGGCAGACACGAGAGATAAAATTTTTAAACGCTTATTATTGGATGATATAAAAATAGAACAACTCTTAGCGCTTTTGAATAAAGGAAACGCCTTGTCACAATTTACAGGGTCGGAAATTAACGGGATTATTGAACCAATCCTTGGTTCTGCTTGTAGAAATCTGGCTGCCGAGAATACAAAAAAAGAACTGTTAGCTGATCACTTGAGTTCGGAAATAATTGCAGCATCGGCTTGGAAAATGAATTGTCTGTTAAAAGCAAAAATACCCAATCATGATCTGAAAGCATTAATTGAAACCTCTCAGAGAGGCAATACATTCTCCGGTGCGGAAATTTTTAAAGTAAATGGCATGGACCTCGCTATGCAGCAATATTCGGAGCGAATTAAGGATGAGATCGTTCTTGATTATAATCAAGCCGTTACGGATGGGGTAGACCAATCTCAGATCAAAAAACATATGGAGAATATAATTCTTGATAAGGTTGGTGCTTTTTTCACAGAAAATCAAGCGGCTCAATTGAATAGATATATTGATCATCTAAAGAAAGACTATCTTTGGGGTAGCGAGGAAACGCTTTTGAGTCTTAATCGAGCCATTTCCGCTGAATCTAAAATCCGTGATGATGTCGGTCAATTGACCGTTATTCATGACCCTTTAATCAATCTCAAAATATTGGTGAATGGTAAATTGCATGGTCAATCTGAATTCGATACACAACGGGATGATCTCATATTAGGGAACCAGTATAACTGTCATTGGGTATCCTACATTCCTGAAAAATTTCTTACGCTTGAACCTGAGCATGAAAAGTATTCTGAGGGGAAACCCTCTCCTATATTGGTCATTATTGATATATTGATTATAGTCGCAGCCTTGGTGGTAACGTATATCACTGGTGGTTTGGGCCTGCTTGCAATAGTGATGGTAGCGCTGGCTTGCGCATTGATTTTAGGCGTTATCTTATCAGATCATTACCAGGGTATGCTTGGCTATGATGCGACGGCTAGCGAGGAGGCAATGCTTAGCGAGAAGGCAAAGGTTTGCGATGAGGCGATTAGCGTTGTTGCGGAGAATATCGATGTGGCGATTCCTAACGTTTTTGTTGAGCTCCCTAGTGTTGTGCCAAAGGCTCGCGAGAACCTTCAAACAGTGACCGAGCGTTTGGGTGAGCCGGGTGTGACGCCTGCGGAAGGGGCGGACTTACCGCTTCTTGCAGCACTTGGGTTTTTTAATCCGACAGCCGTGTCTGATATTAATAATCCGCATGTCCCGGCGTCCGAGGAAACGGAATTACATCCCTGACATTATTTACACCCGTAACATAACTAACAAACCGCTCCAAGCCTAACCCGAAGCCTGCGTGTGGAACGGTGCCGTATCGGCGTAGATCGCGGTACCATTGGTAGATTTCTCTATCCATGCCACATTGTTCCAAACGCTGATCAAGCACCCCAATGCGTTCTTCGCGTTGGCTACCACCAATGATTTCACCGATCCCGGGTGCCAACACGTCCATGGCAGCGACTGTGCGGCCATCGTCGTTTACGCGCATATAAAAGCTTTTTATCTCAATGGGGTAATCAGTGATAATTACAGGCTTTTTGCAAAGCTCTTCAGCGAGATAGCGTTCATGTTCTGACTGCAAATCCAGCCCCCACGTAACCGGGTAATCAAATTTTCGTTTTGATTTTTGCAACGCGGTAACCGCATCAGTATAGGTCATTATTTCAAAGCTTGTGTCAGCCATTTGTTGAACACGTGACAGGCAGTCTTTGTCGACAAACTCGTTAAAGAAGGCCATGTCATCAGGGTGCTCGTCAAGCACCGCTTTGCACAGGTAACGTAATAAATCTTGAGCAAGTGAGCAAATGTCGCTGAGGGTTGCAAATGCCAGTTCAGGCTCAACCATCCAGAATTCCGCCAAATGTCGGCTGGTATGCGAATTTTCAGCGCGGAATGTTGGGCCGAAGGTATAGACTTTGGATAGGGCCAAACAATACGCCTCGACGTTTAATTGGCCTGATACCGTTAAAAATGTTTCACGCCCAAAAAAGTCTTTTGAAAAATCAGTCTTGCCTTGTGCATTGACAGGTGGGTTTAGTGAATCGAGTGTGCTGACCCGAAACATCTCGCCAGCACCTTCGCAGTCACTGGCAGTAATGATTGGCGTATGAACCCAAAGGTAGCCGCGTTCATGCAGAAAACGGTGAATGGCTTGAGACAAGCAATTGCGCACGCGAGCTACAGCGCCGATGGTATTGGTACGTGGGCGTAAATGAGCGATTTCACGTAAAAATTCCATCGTATGGTGTTTGGCTTGAACGGGATACGTGTCGGGATTTTCGACCCATCCAATGACGTTAATCGTGTCAGCTTGAATTTCAAATGCTTGGCCTTTTCCTTGAGATGCAACCCGTTTTCCAGTTGCAACCAGAGAGCAACCGGCAGTCAGTTTGAGTACGTCCGTGTGGTAATTCGTCAAGTGTTCTGATGCAACAATTTGAATGGGTGCGTGGCATGATCCATCATGCAAACTGATGAAGGAAATACCAGCTTTTGAATCGCGTCGGGTTTTTACCCACCCACGTACTATGACAGTTTCATCAAGGCTGATTTCGGCCGTCAAACATTGCTTTACGGTGTAGGGAGCGGTCATGTTGGTTTCCAAAAATGAATTAACAATAATACACTAAATTTTCTCTTTAGCCCAATGGTGCTAAGTTAAGGAAACATCTAGGGGTGTCCCATTTAAATTTGCAATAAAACAAGTCATCCTGCACGATCTGATCCCTTCTCCCGCTTGCGGGAGAAGGTGCCGCAGGCGGATGAGGGTGTTCAAGGTGGAACATACTTGGCTATTTCGGGTTTTATGGATTTTTAATAAACAAAGCCCCATCGCATGGCATCTGAGCATGACACCATTTGTTTTTTCGTGCAAAGCGAACTGGGTAGATTAAAGTGCACCATTACAACTATCTCACTATGCTTGAAGAGGGTACTGAGCCTTTGGATTCAAATTGATAAATAGTCCAATCATCTTTTTTAATATGCCGCACAATTTTATCAGGCTCTCTGCCTATAAACTTCGTAATGGCCTGCGACCAAAAAGCAGTCGCAATTGTATTTTCAACGAGAACTCTGACCTGCCAACGTCCATTAAATGAATTCCAAATTTGATGGGCTACCGCTGTACCGATCCCTTGTTTCTTATATTTTTTCATGATAAAAAATTCGGCAATATCCCATGTTTCTCTATCATCAGAAATGGGAGAGCCTTCTTGAACCATGACTAAACCAGCAATTTTATTTTTAACGTAGATGAGGTAAGGGTGCCGATGAGGGTCTGACCAAAATAATGGCAGGTCTTCGTAGCCATAGAACCCATTATCTCCAATATCAAATTTAAAATATTCTGTAAAATCATAGGCATAAAGTTCAAGTAGATTAGCCAATATAGGGGTCTGATCTTGAGTGGCTTTGACGATTTCAAGGTTTTCAGTCATGTGTTTATTACACCCCTTATTTTCCGCCCGCTATACACCTGTATGACACCGGTGATTTATTTAAAACTTAGTCCAGTTATATTATCTTTACTCCAACACGCAAGGCCGCCTGAGATAGTTGGATGTCTCTCGTTGCAAGAGGCAATCCTAGGCGCATGGCTAATTCTAAATAGGCGGCATCGTAAGTTGTCAGTTTTTCCGAATGCGCTAGAAGAAAAATATCATGAAACCCATATTGAGCCGTAGCATCATCTACTTGGATATCCAATGCATTTAGCAAGTTCAAAAATTCTGTTGCACTGGCGTACGTAATGCGCTGGCGTCGACAGGCCGTCAGGAGAATATTACCAATTTCAAGTGTCCATAAACCGGGAACAAACGCAAGCTCTGTTTCCAGCTGCTCCAATAAAGCATCTGTCCTGAGCGTTTGTTCGTCCCTGAAACACCAGGCCAATGTAACAGAAGCATCTAGCACATAACTCATAATCGGCGCCCTTCATCTCTTAACGACTTCCAATCTAGGCCATCCAGTGTATTTGTTTGGCTAAAAGCCTTTATACGCTGAATTGCTTGATGCAGATGTAGGCGGCTTGGAAGTTTAACTGACATTAACCTAGCAACTGGATGACCATGTCTGGTAATAAGAAACTCTTCTCCGCGTTCGACCTGCTCAAGCAGTGATGAAAAATGTGTTTTTGCCTCGAACGCACCCATTGTTTGCATAATAATCTCCCGCCAGTTATACTAGTCTCAGACTAGTATAACTTAACGGTTCAATATATTCAATTGGAAAATACTTATTAGGGCTA
>JBCKWE010000052.1:0-10146 GCA_038923045.1 Legionellaceae bacterium | reverse complement strand
ATAACTTTAGGTTTTAGCAATAAATCTAAGGTGTGTCTTCAGATTTTTGATCTCCAAGCTATTTTTTTATTAAAATCTATCGGCACACGCCAAATCCCAATATTTTTTAAAGTCAACAGGAATTTGGTTACCCAATAACTCGCCAGGCTTTAGAAGATCATAGATTTCGTCAAATGGCTTCGCACAATTTTCGCTGATGCGTCTCATAATCAAATGAGGTTTGAGATCACTGGGGCTACTGAGTCCAATCGCACCAATCAGTGTTAAAAAACTGACAATTGTATTTTTATGGTAATTGGCGGCACCGTATCGCGTACATTTTTGCATGCTGATAGATAATGGATCGAATTTCGCGATTGAATGGGCGCTCGTCTTCATCGGTCGTAATAAAATACTGTTGGATTTCAGGACGAATAAACTCCAAAATGTATAGTATATGGCCTAGAACTGGAAAGTTACGCAGGATTGTATGTTTTTTCTGTAGCAGATCGTAAATCCATAGAAATATGACCGGTGTAAAAAAAACAAAAAACCATCTCATATCATGTAGCATTGTCAGAATTAAAAAAATAACGATGACGACTATTCCAAACGCTGTATACCACTGCCGACGCATATAAACCTCCCTGTGGTTTTGTCATAAGTTTAATTGGCCACCACGATTGTTTTCACATTAACAAATTCCCTCATCCCTTCCATCGACAACTCACGCCCATATCCCGATTGCTTTATCCCGCCGAAGGGCAACCGTGGATCTGACCTCACGTGGGCATTCACTGCACAGGTTCCTACGTCCATAACGTCCCTTGCGAGGCGCTCCCCTTTCTCAAGATCGCGGGTAAAAATCGCTCCGGCTAATCCAAATTCGGTTTGATTTGCAAGACGCAGGGCATGCGTTTCATCCTCCGCTACCGTAATGCAAATAACGGGTCCAAATAATTCTTCGTGAAACGCAGGCGAATCCGCTGTCACATCCAATAACACCGTTGCTGGATAAAAATAACCGATCCCCGACGCCAATGTGCCGCCTAAAACACAGCGCGCACCGGCTGCAATGGATCGTTCAACCTGATCGTGCAATGTGATACGCAAATCATTTCTCGCCATGGGGCCGAGATTCGTTGCCTGATGCTGAGGCAACCCCATTTGATATTTTTTAGCTTTCTCAATCACAAGCGCCTCAAAGGCGTCTCTCACTGATTTTACAACAATCATACGTTTTGCAGCGATACACACCTGCCCGCAATTGTTAAGCCGCGAAATAACGCATTCATCTGCCGCGCGCTCCAGATCGGCATCGTCAAGAATCACATAGGGATCGCTGCCACCCAATTCTAACACTACTTTTTTTAACGCATCACCGGCCTCTTTTGCAACAGATCGGCCGGCACGATTACTCCCTGTGAGCGTGACGCCGGCAATTTTTGGATGATGGATAACAAAAGGCGCCAAATCAACATCAATAATAAGGCTCGAAAAAAGCAGCCTGGGAAAGCCTGCTTTTAGAAATAATTGCTCTATTGCGAGCGCGGCACCCATACAATTTGGTGCGTGCTTTAAAAGGCCTGCATTTCCCGCCATCAGATTAGGCACTGCAAACCGCATCACCTGCCAAAAAGGAAAATTCCATGGCATAATGGCAAAAATAATGCCTAAGGGTTGAAATGAACGATAACTTTTATAGAATTCGGTTTGAATGGTTTCAGGTTCTAAAAATTTTTCTCCCTGGTCTGCATAAAATTCACATAACAAGGCGCATTTCTCAATTTCGGCAATGGCTTGTGAGATGGGTTTGCCCATCTCGGTCGTCATTATTGTTGCGTAATATGTTTTTTCTTCATGCAACAGCTGCGCTAGGTTCATCATGTGGTGCTTTCTGGTTTTAAACGGTGTAGTAGCCCATGACTGTTGTGCAATACCCATGTCTTGAATGATCTGGCCGACGTCCTTTTCGTTCATCAGGGTGTACGTGCCACACACTTGCTCAGTTGTCGGATTGATCATATTTATTGTTGTCATGATACGTCCTGTAGGATGATATATTGCACCAACACAAAGCTAATTCTGCTTTACCCTAGGGCTGCTATGTCTTGTTTTGTTTCAGAGGCAAGGGCTGGCAATCCCATTTTTGATTTCCTTACAGACTAATATATTTAAAATTATAGCGATTTATGTATTTATCAACAAGGTTTATTCTTGACTCTGTCCACTAGAAAGGGGACAGAGCCAAAATAATGATGGACGACTATTCCAAACGCTAGGGCCACCTCATGAAAATAGTGTTGGGTAATGGAGAATCATGAAGTACACGGCGGATCCCCATTATCATGAGGCAGCCCTGCACTGCAAACCTCATCACCTGCCAAAAATGAAAATTCCGAGCGCGACTATTGTCGCGCTACGCCAATAGAAACTGCCATAACGGAATCAGGGCAATGTCTGGTTGTTTAAACTGCGGCAAAACGTCCTCTACAGACATTGAAATGATATATTGTTTGGCTTGAGGAAATGTAATAGCAGCTTTTTGTAAGCTCATGAACTCCCGTTCCGCAACATTTTTTTGATCTAGACCTGTAAACGCAACTTGATATAAACCGGTGACAGCATTCCCATGCTGGGTCAGTAAATCAATTTCGCGTTCGCCTTTCCAATAAAATAATTCGCCTTGTTTTTTACGGAGTAATGTATTGTGAACGATTGTTTCAATCAGTTTGGCATTATCAGCGCTGGAGGACAGGCAGGAAATATTGCGTAAACCAAGATCAATGGCATGAACTTTCATGGGGTGACGTGTACGCTCTGATGCTTTTAAACTGTAAAAAGGTAATAACGCTATCATGAATGCTTCTGATAAGTAGCGCATATAGGATTGCACCAAATCTTGTGATACTTGAAAAATATCAGCCATACGCTGAATGGTTATCAACGTGGATGTATTGGTTAACAAGTGCACTGCTATATTTTTAAGCGCAATGGTATTTCTAATTTCATAACGCTCGATGATGTCTTTAAAAAGAATTTCATCAAAATAACGTTTTAATATGAGCGATCGTTCCTCATCATCTCGCGCCAATACCACGCGCGGAAACCCACCCCAGTGAAGATATTCATTCAATGCGTAATGGATTTCCGGTGGTGGGATTATTGGTAAGGGCATGCTAGGCAAGGGGATCCCTTTGAATGCTAAAACTTCCTTAAAACTTAGTGGATAAACATCAAAACAAAAATTTCTACCGCTTAATACAGTCGCTAGCTCACCCGATAAAAGTGCTGAAGACGAGCCGGTAATAAATATTTTAATATTTTCGAGATCGTTGCGAGCACGTACCCATCTTTCCCATTCAGGAACATTTTGTATTTCATCAAAAAAAATATAGGCTTTTCCAGTTGGATAAACACGAGAACGATAGAGTTCATAGAGTTTATCCAATAAATCCAAAGCTAAATAAGGAGATAGTCCAGGCTCTTCAAAATTAACGTGTAAAATGGCTTTATCACTGATACCGTTGGCCAATAAATGGTTCATTACTTGATAGAGCAGTGTTGATTTACCAGCACGCCTTGGCCCTATCAGGGCAATCACTTCTTCCGTGTCGGTATAACGACAAATTTCATCGATAATATCGCGCTTGAAGCTCCTGGTGATTTTCCAGGAACCCCATAAATTCCACCGCAATAAACTATCTAAAAGATTCATAAAGTCAACTTATCTGGTTATACCCTGACTAAGTATAGCATAATGTCAGGTTACAACAGACGATAGGATAATAAATAAAAAACCATAAACCAGCCAAACACCAAAATATTCTGGGGGAACGTTATAGCCCGCTGTTTTAAAGGCCGAAATGCCTGTTGAATAAAATTAGTTTCGCAGAATATCTGGTTCTGCTTTACAAGTACTAGCACCCCATGCTAAATTTGTTGGGAAATCTCTGTCTATGGTAAATAAATGAATAAGGATATTAAATGAATAAAAAATGTCTACTTTTTGTTATGAGTATGATTGTCTTATTAGGACAACCTTCATTTGCAGAAACTTCTGCGGTAAGGAAAATTGAATATCAACAAGTGCTTGCCCTTAAAGACTTCAAAGACAATCCTTTTGCACAATATTCATTGTTATTAAAACAAATGATTTCGCATGGCGTGGTGCATCCTCAAGCAGCTACCTTGAGTAATATAAAAGAAAACGGTTTTCCAACATCGCGTACTCTGGCAATTAAAGAAGTAACGGATCAAGGCTTTATTTTTTTCATAGACCCACAAAGCAATAAGGCCAAGCAACTTAGCAACAATCCTCATGTTGCATTATTAGTTGTATGGCACGACCCGATCAATAAAATGTCGTATCAAATTAAAATGGAAGGGCTGGCCTCAAAATACGCTCTGGAAAAAAAGATACGTTTAGAGGTGAATAAGAAAACCAACATGCTCAATTGGCAAGCCTACATTGTAAAGCCTGACAATGTAGAATTTTCATTACTCCACAGCCATAACGATGTGGGAATAATTGAATATATGAACTACCATAAATCAAAAAACCAATGGGTTAAACAAAGGAACCCAAAAGATGGCATCGCTCCATGTGGATGTTAGGGGATGGCTCACGAAGCCGGATACCACTCAAAGTGTGCCACCTTATGACGATACCCATATATTATGGCACCTTAATATAGTTCGACTATTTTTTGAGCAGTTGCTTGCCATGTTAACGCTGATAATTCACGTTTGGCATGTTGTAGCATTTCTTTTTTTAAAGCAGGATAATCTAATAATGCCATGATTTTTTCTGAAATTTGGTCAATATCCCAATAGTCTGCTTTTAATGAGTGCGTCAATACCTCAGACACCCCAGATTGCCTAGAAATGACGACGGGCAACCCATGGGCGATAGCTTCTAAACATACAATTCCAAAGGGTTCAGAAACACTTGGCATCACATAAATATCACTCGATTGATAAAATTTGTCTACATCACTGCGCTCTAGAAAACCCGTGAAATGCATATGCGATGAAAGTCCTAGGCGTGCACATTCATTAATAATATAAGGTAACTGATCGCCATCACCTGCCATAATAAAATCAACATTATTCCGAATAGATAAAATTTTTTCTGCCGCTTTAATAAAATAATACGGCCCTTTTTGTTCTGTCATACGACCCAAAAATAACACGACCGATCTCCCATTGGTTTTTTTAGGTAAATCTAGTCGTTTCTTGGGCAAACCAAGATGACCATTATAAACTACCTCAATTTTTTCGGGAGGAATGTTGTACTCCTGTATGATACGATTTTTGGTATATTTACTCACAGCAATAATCAAATCTGCCGATTGTAATCCCAATTTTTCAATGGCTTGCGTAGCTGGGTTTGGATCCTGTGAGCAGCGATCTATCTCTAACGCATGTACGTGAAAAATCAACGGTTTTTTGCTAATTTTTCTCGCCTCAATGCCTGCTAGTACTGTTAGCCAATCATGAACGTGAATTATATCGTGGGAGACACTAAAAGCAACATTAGCCGCTTCATGCGCATAGCGCTGTACCTCCGCCCATAAATTATTACCATATAGCGATCCGTTCATGTTTTTTTTTTGATATCTATAATATTCAGGAGATAAATAAGGTTGTAACAAGGCATCAATTAACTCAATATGAATTTTACCGCACCCATTTTCATGCCGTAAGGTTTCGATGTATTGCAGTCGTTTCGCTTGTAATGGCATGTTTTTATATGAAAAAGGCAACACCAGCGCAACATCGATGAATTCGTTCATCAAACCTTGAACAATACCATGACAAGCAACACCGAGCCCACCACTGACAATCGGTGGAAATTCCCAACCAAACATTAATACCTTCATCGAAGTAATCTCATCACTTTATTTCGTTCATGCGTTGCTGATAACAGGCTAGAATAACTCCATGAAAGATCACGCGCACTAATCTGATCACCATTCGCTCTATCAATTTGCTCCGACATATGTAGTGGAGTAGCGTTATAGGAAAGGCAGTGTTTTTTTACGGAACGTAAAATAGCATCTCCCTGATCTATTAAGGAGGTAATCAACGCCTCAAAAGACGCATGTTTTGGAGAAACAATATCATTAATTTCAAAAGCTACTAAAGGTGCAACCTGATGAAAAAATTGTTGTGTGAAAAATGTAACAGATACTTTTTTACCTTTTAATAGTTGTTTACCTATTGCGTAATAAATTGCCGCTAATAAATTCGAACATAAGAACCATGGGTTACCATAAAGGGATTGGTTGCCATCATAAGTGTCTGACTCATAACGTCCAATTAACGGCCCTCTTCCATCTAGCTGAGCATGATTAATCACGTTAATTTGATAAAGCGTTTCAAATACTCTGCGAACATAAAAGGCCGTACTTAATACACGTTCCGACGTCAATGAAAAAAGATCGGCTGGATCATCCTGTTGGCAATAAAATAAGCTTATCAATACCGACATATCAATACCACCACCTAATTTATTTTCTGCCTCGAGTGTTTCGAAATAATAACCTAAGTGTTCTTTCCAATGCACTTCAAGTAAACCATCTAAATGTTTTGCTATTTCCCTATAATATTGAGCTGCCTCAGGATCATTCAGGCGCTCAGCAATAGCTGCGCCTTTCAATAGGGCTCCTCGCTGTGAAAAACGAATAGAAAAATGGTCACCCCATAACTCTTCCCACATATTAAAGGATTTAGATGCCCATGTACGGGCACAATACTCAAGATTGGCTTTAATTAAGCTGGATGGGTTTTCATTGTAAATTTTAGTTAGCAAAACCTCATAAATTTCTTCCTCAAGAAAAATGGTTGCTATTTTAATAAGTGCAATCGCTTGTAGTGAAGCGCTTTCAATTTGTGGTCGTCCCCAAGTATCAGTCCACACCGCTCCATCCACATGAAATTTTGGATCACCCAAAATGTCAATGCCATTTAGCCAGGGTTGGGACTGAATTTTTTCAACAAAACTAATATAATCCACCAAAATTTGGAGATAATTTGCCTTTTTTTCTTTGTGATTGCAAGTCAGATAACAATCAGCAACACCATTTATCACAATCGCCCCATCACGAATCCAATAAAAAAAGTACGCCTGACTGAATTTATTATCGGGTAAAGCAGGAGCAGCAATAACCGCTCCCCGAACAGCCGGAAGTATAGAATCCTTGTCAACTCGGGTTAACGGATGTGTATCCGTAGCAATATTGTTCAACATATGTTCGGTAATTATCTCAACATCATCCGCTGAAAATGGACACGCTGGTATTGATTTGCCATTCATCTGGTCGCTCCTTGATCTATAAAGCTATTTTTTTCTAAAACTCGTTGACTAAGGTCTTTGAGCACGTTTTGAAAATTAATGTACGCTGAATAAGGGTCATCATAAGGACTAAAGTATTTGTGTACATCCCCATCTGAAAAGAATTTTGTACACATATAATAAAAATGATCAGAAGTTAATAGAGAACGCCAACAACTCATTAGATCGTGATCGTTCAGTTTCTTGATACCTTCTTCTAGAGCATACACGTTTTTTAATGCATCTTCTTGCAGTTCATTGCCACGCCATGCACTTAAATCACGTTCCATGTCAGCCCAGGAATAAAATTTCTGGATATCCAATTCATCGTGCACTGGATAATTCTGAATGGCCTCACAGGGCGTACAAAAATTAAAATCTGTGTGCGCTAAAATATGGTTTGGTAACGCTTCAAGAAATTGAAAGATGCCTTTATCTTCCCATTGATGTTCACCAAACGTTTCGTAGTCCATAAATAAATTAATGACGTCACCAAGACCTGCGGCTTGATGTATCCATGAGGCAAACTTTTCTGCCATTAATGGATATTCCACCCAATCCGCGTTTGAAAATCGGAAACTAATATCATCCGATAAAGCATAATTTCTGAGTAATAATTTAAGGTTTTTTGTCCCTTTAGCCTGATAAATAAAATTGGCACTCCGCCAACCCAGTACTTTTTCAGCCCCTTCAGCTAAAACAGCTTTATAACCAAGTGACTCTATTGATTGTGCCAATTCATTGTTATAAATTAATTCAGTATTACGGAAAGTGCTGGCTGCTTGACCAAATTCTTTTAAAATAAGTTGATGGTGCTGTTGAACTTGTGCCACAAATTCTTGCGGAGAAAATAAAAAACTTAAACTATGGTAATACGTTTCATTGAGCATCTCCACACAACCCGTATCAACTAAACGTTTAAAAGAATCTAATGTTTCAGGGCTATACTTTTTGAATTGCTCAATAGCAACACCGGTGATCGAATAGGCAACTTTAAAGCGGCCCTCATTTTTTTGAATTAGCTTCAACATTAAGGCGTTAGCTGGCAAGTAACATTTTTGAGCTACTTTGAGTAAAATGGCTTTATTTTTTTCATCGTCTTGATAATAAGGTTGATGACCAATATCAAAATAGTTGTAGGAACGGAGTCTATGAGGCTGATGTACTTGAAAATAGAAGCAAACTGAAGGCATAGTGTGAGCTCCAAAAATGAAATTGCTGTAAATACCTATAGCTGTAAATACCTATAGTTTAATACATTCTAAAGCTACAGTACATGATCTCAACGCTAGGGTAAAGATTAACTGGTTTGAGGCTCAGGGCTGTCCCATTTAAGAAAGCCATCTTAACGTCAAGTTAACCTATCACTAAGGGGATGAACAATTAATGGGCTAGGAAACAAAGCCCAACAACGCCCCTGACTACGTTGAGAATAAGCCCATTTACGGCCTATGAAAATTTTTGCGACAGAACCATAATTGCTGGTATATACTATATTTGCACCATTTTTTCTTGATTTAGACTTATACAAAGTCTAATATAGATCTAATTTAGACTTTTAATAAATCCAATATGAAAACTATTTTACGTGAATTAATCATCGAGTTTCACAAAGACACTCTACCTGACTTGATGCAGCGCGCCATCGAAATACCGCTTTTACCACTGACAGTACGCAAAGCCATTGTGTTCATTGGGATGCGCCGTGTCGGTAAAACGTATTTATTGTATCAACACATGAAGCATCTGTTAGCGCAAGGACTTGAAAAATATAAATTATTTTATATAAATTTTGAAGACGATCGCTTGGACGGGTTTACCAGCAAAGATTTTCAAACATTATTGAATGTATATTTTGAACTTTACCCTCAAGCCATCTTCGCCAAAGATCTTTATTTTTACTTTGATGAAATTCAAAATATTGATGGCTGGGAAAAATTTATTCGTCGGTTAATTGATAAAGAAAAAATGAAAATCTTTATCACCGGATCGTCAGCAAAACTGCTAAGCAAAGAAATTGCAACGCATTTACGCGGACGCTGCCTAGTTCAAGAGGTTTTCCCCCTATCGTTTAGAGAATACCTAGATTACCATAATACAATACCGTTAAATAAACTAGGATCGTTAACACAAAAAGACAGTGCAGTTATCAAAAATTATTCTCAATCTTATCTCGCGAGAGGTGGCTTTCCTGAGACATTAGACCTTTCTGACAGCCTCGCACAACAGACTATCCAATCTTATGTGAATGCTACTGTTTTCCGTGATGTCATTGAGCGCTACCAGTTAACCAATCCTCATATTGTTAAATTATTTTTAATGCATTGCCTACAACATATTGCAGCGCCATTAAGTGTTACGAAAGTGTTTAACACCTTAAAATCACGGGGGGAAACGCTTGGTCGCGCTAGCTTATATACCTACCTTAATTACTTTGAAGATGCCTATTTACTGTTTAACGTTCCTATTTTTGAATTATCTGCGCGCAAACGCCAAGTTAATCCAAGCAAAATTTATTGTGTTGATCAAAGCATTATTCTTGCATACTCCATGAAACCCCAGATGGAACATGCCGCACAACTTGAAAATGCCGTTTATATGCACCTGAGACGCCAGCAATATGATGCCATTTATTTTTATAAAACAACCACCGGAAAAGAAGTTGATTTTATTGCTCAACATATTAATGGCAAACTTGAACTCTACCAGGTTTGTTATGATCTCAATGATGACAAAACATTAAATCGAGAAATCAGTGCGCTCATCGAGGCCGCAGAAACGCTTCAATTGAACGAAGCATGGATTATTACGCTGGATAAAACAGAAAC
>JBCKWE010000051.1:0-10490 GCA_038923045.1 Legionellaceae bacterium | reverse complement strand
GTCCGAGTAATTGTCACCAGCCGCATGCACCATGATAGCCAAGTGTTTAAGATCCTCCGTTTTCAAGCGCGGCGCCAATGTTGGCGTATGTGCCTGACCATCAGCATCCACGTAAAGAACAGGCAAATCACCCAGATGACCATTGCCATATGGCCCTTGATGGGCATTTGTATTATTAGGATCAAAATGTCCCCCTGCGGCCATTCCTTTATCACTGCAAGTGGAATGCTGATGCAAGTGAAAACCATGCAAGCCTGCTGGAACACTTGTCAGGTTTGGGGTAATTAACAAGCCGTAAGGTGTATCAAGAAACACAATATAACCCAATAATTTATTACTACCGTCAGTCGCATAGAGTGCTGTGGTGACTTGTGATGCCTGAGCAACAGACATGCTGATCAAGCCTATCAAGACGAGTCGTAGGTATTTCTTCATTTTTAATTTCCACCTGATATGTGTGTTTTACATCAGTCGCCGTTTCGGTAGAACATTCATCACTTCCCTGCCCTTTAAACTAGCGGCTAAAGGGGATAAAAGTATTTATGAAACGATGACTGAAGTCCGGTTTTTATATTGACATATCTGGGCGCGATAATACAATAGCTATTTTTAACAAACGCACGCGCACCCTCGCAGTTTTAAGTTTTGTTTTTAATGATCGGTAAATCAGACCATTGCGTGGTGTAACGTGGTGAGAGCATATCCGAACACATTTCCCAAGAACGCTCCACTACCCCCGCTGCGGCCAATTTGATCGTATGACGACCAAATTTCTGGTTGATCTCATCAAATAGGCTCATCAACTGGTCTTTTTTATGCAACGATTCGGCTGTTGGCTGATTGAACAAATCGAGTTGTTGATGATTTTTCCCAACCAGTTCCTCAAAGCATACCCCCACTTTCTTGTAATGAAACCCTGATTTGTAGATTTTTTTTAAACACTGTTTCGCTATCCTGGTAATTAGCCGGATGTCATCGGTTGGGTGTATCAGTTTGAATAATATCTTGTTGTCGTATTGCGGCAAGTCTCGTCGAAATTGATTCGTACTGACAAAAACGCTGAGGCGTTGCACAAATAAATGGTGATGCCTTAATTTCTCATAAGCAGACGCGGCATGACTGCTGATAGCCTGCGCCAATGAGTCAAAATCAGTTTGCATCTCACCGAAGCTTTTTGACGACACAATGCTTTGTCGAGGCGTTATTTCATTGAACACACAACATGGGGAGCCACTTAGCTCCATGGCGGTTCGCATTAACGTGATATTAAATTGTTTTTGCAAGGCTTGCGGGTTAATGGCCGCTAAATCTGCGGCTGTATTAATGCCACAGGCACGCAGTTTTTTACACCACTGTCTGCCAACCCCCCAAACATCACCTACCTCTATCCGTCCCAACCAGTCAAGCTGCGACATGATGTCAAATACGGGGATTTTTAGTTCTTTCTTGCACACATGATTGGCTATTTTTGCCAACGTTTTTGTTTTACCAATGCCAACGGATGTTGGAATGCCCGTTGATTTTAATATCTGTTTTTGCAGTGCATGACAAAATGCCGTGCGCGCATGACTCGGCATAGACTTTAAATCAAGAAACGCCTCATCAATCGAATATTGCTCAACGTCCGTCCATGCCTCCTCAATCACCCGCATAACACGCTGAGATAAATCACCGTATAAAACATAGTTCGATGAGAAAACCTGCACCTGATGTTGCATGCAGAATGCCTTGATTTTAAAATACGGCTCACCCATGGACAAGCCCAGCGCCTTGGCTTCATTGGAGCGCGCGATGACACACCCATCATTGTTGGACAAAACCACAATCGCCTTATCACGTAAATCAGGTCGAAATACCCGCTCGCAACTGGCGTAAAAATTATTGCAATCAATCAAGGCGTACATGCTTAACGAATCGTGTGAATGACATGCGTCACCACACCCCAAATCACCAAATCCTGTTCATCGGTAATATCTATAGGTGGGTAATCGCTGTTTTCAGGCAATAATTGAACGCAATCTGCAACCCGTGATAACCGCTTGACGGTCAACTCACCATCAATGGCCGCAATGATAATTTTACCATGCGTCGCTTCCAGGCTTTTATCAACAATCAGCATATCACCTGACTGAATACCCGCATCCGTCATGGAATCCCCTTCTGCGATGACAAAAAAGGTCGCCGCAGGGTGTTTGACAAGATGCGCATTAAGGTCAAGATGCATTTCGATATAATCATCTGCGGGCGATGGAAAACCAGCCCGCACGTGACACGAATACAACGGGCACGTGGTTAAGCGCTCCGTTGTTTCAAGAAAATCGATAACAGCGTCAATTTTCGAAACAGGAACCCGAATGGCTTTGGTTGACTCTCCCCACTTGTTGCTACCGGCAGGCCGTCCTGCACCAGTTCTTTTTCCACCGCGCATTGTCATAAGTTAATTTGATAGATGTACGTTTATCAAATAATAGGATGAATACTTCGGTTTGTAAATCTAATTTTTCAGTGGTCTTCAAAAACGACCAATCTATGCGGAAATTTAATAGGGTGGATTACACAAGCGGATTAACCCGTCTTTGTTCCCTTCGCTCGCACTCTTGAACGCCGCGCGCAATTAATTCATATGAAATCGTAGTCTTTGGCGGTAATGGAGGCAGTTTATTATAGTCGAACCATTGCGCGTCCTCGAGCTCATCTCTATTGACAACCAAATTACGAGTGACGGCCGTTGCCTCAAAGGCAAGCATCAACGAATTAGGAAATGGCCAAGGAGCCGTGGAAATGGGACGGATATTTATAACATCAACACCCACCTCTTCCATTACTTCCCGTTTGACCGCCTCTTCAGCGGTCTCTCCGGCCTCAATAAAACCCGCCAAGGTTGAATACATGCCTGCTGGGAAATGGGCTGATCGTCCCAGCAGTAATTGAGTTTCATACGTGACGAGAACAATTATCGAGGGTGAATATTGGGGGTAATAACGATGGCTTGGGTTGGCATCACAGACTTTTGCAAACTCATTCATATCAATCTGCATGCGGCTACCGCAACAACCACAAAAATTGGATTGACGATGCCAGTTCAGTAATTGGCAACTGCGGTAGAGTGCTTTGCGTGTGTCTGCATGCAAGTCATCTAAAATCGAACGAGCCATTATATAGCTTGCTTTTTCGACACGAAGCCCGCCCTTCTCAATCGCAAAAATTTTTCTCTCATTAATCTCGCAAATGAAAATCGCACCCATTTCATCCTCTGCCAACAAGGACAGCTTGCTTTGATGAAAAAAAATTTCGTTGGTATTCTCATCGTGCAGGACGTGATCGCCGTCTTTTACAAAAATGAGGCCATCTTTGCATAATGCGGCAGGTTTTTTAGATAGATTAAAAAGAGTCATATGCCTTCTATTTTCATGTGGCTTAATCATCCAAACGGCTTCCACAATATTGATCATCGAAATATTTGGTCAGTTTTGTGCGACATGTCCCACGACTTAGGCCAAGTAAAATGGCGGCTTTGCTTTGGTTGTATTTACAGTGCTCGATCACCGCTTTAAACAATGACGGCTCTATTTGCTCAAGCAGCATGTCATACAGATTGGTAACGCCCTGGGTTTCTGATAAGGCTAAGTAATTATCAACTGTTTTTTTAACCGTTTCGGCTAAATTAATCGCTTGTGCTTCTACTGTTACCATGAGTTCCCCCCCTCTATTCTTGCGTTATGGGATTTCGTTACATCAACAACTACACATTTTACTTTATTTTTTTTCAACTCGCACTTGTTTAGATCGTCACGTACATTAGTAGAACCACACTACACAAACACGTTTGCGAATCAGAAAAATACTGTTACTGTATAGGACTCAAGCTTTGTTAAGTGATCTTGTTCATGAGTATTCTCATTGCAGGTGCCTCCGGTTTCGTAGGCCACGAATTAATCCGCGCTTTACACATTGACCATCATATCACGACATTGGGTCGAACGTTGGCGCGCCTGCCCTGCGACATTTCAAACAATGTCACCTGTTGTACATGGAATGAACTGTCCCGTTTAAACGCCAATGATTACGATGCCATCATTAATCTTTGCGGCCATAACATCGCTGCTTCACGATGGTCTGAACGTGTTAAAAAACTGCTTATCGACTCACGGGTCGCAACGAATACAATATTGATCAACTGGATAATCAAACATAACGCTAAACCTCGTTTTCTTTGCGCAAATGCGGTTGGAATTTATGGGTTGCAGGACAACAATGACACATCCGCTTTTGATGAAGATACGGTCATAGACATTAAAAACCTGAGCGACTTCCCCAGTGAAATCTGTATTCGTTGGCAAGAAGCCCTGAAACCCGCCGTGGATTACGGCATACCCGTAACTACCCTGCGCTTTGGTGTGGTGATCAAGAAAGGTGGCGGTATGTTGAAAAAACTTGTGCCTAGCTTTTTTGTAGGCTTAGGCAGCATTGTGGGCGATGGCAAGCAAACCATCTCTTGGGTTCACATGGACGATCTTGTAGGCTCCGTTATTTTCCTGCTCAACAATCCTGAGCTGACCGGCGCGTTTAACATCACATCGCCAAACCCAGTCAGTCAGGCGCAATTTGCACATGCGCTGGCAACCAGTATGCACCGCCCTCTTTGGTTAACCCTGCCCGCATTGTTAATTCGAGCACTATTTGGTGAAATGGGTCAATGTCTGTTGCTCAAGGGACAGCGTGTTGTGCCAAAACGGTTGATCGATGCCGGATATAAATTTAAGCATCCACAGTTGGGTGAGGCATTACAGCACGAGTTTCCTTGATAACAGCGACTGCTTCATCACCGGTTTTTATAAATTATATAACGTGGCATCCATAGTAATCGTTGCTTTCATTATCTTAACTACCACCCTTAAGTGGTCTGAATTTCTTGACCCACTATATCTCAAACACGATGTTGGGAGCGTGATAATGAGATAAGTCGAAATGCAGCCGAGGACATTAATGCTTGCCGGTAAAGCAGCCCAATGGCTCTAGGCTCATTTATCTCGGTGGTATTTGTTTAGCCTGCAAATAAATCTAGCGTTTTTCCTAGCGATGTTGTCCAATGGAAGACATGTCGCTTTTTTCATGAAATGCTCGCCTAGGCCTATCTAGTGACGTTGTCCACGGCATTAGACAAATGTTATGCACAGTTTTTGTGGATAACATTTGATTTAAGCTTTTACAGAGTTTAGTTGTTGGTTTTAATGCGCCGTGTTCATCGGGAACAGCACGGGCTTTATATATAGAGATACTCGCCGTTCCTGTTCCCATATTTTCTTATTGTTTCCGTCAACCGCCCTCCCCTTTTTTCACTCAAACGCATGAAAACGTCAGTTTATTCGCTGTTTTCTGCCATGCTATTTGAACTTTATTGAATTATAAAAAATAGGCTTGTTTGAATAAAAAACATCAAAAAATTGCACGCGACAAAACACCTTGGCTTATCCGGTTCTATTTTTTAGTGTGAAAGGTTAGGCTAGCACAAGGCCTTGCATCGGCGGACTAAAGAAGCGCTTGATGCTGTGTAGACAAGCGGTCAAAGTCTCCAGTGGCGTGAAGGTCTTAACCTTTACCGATTGGGTATCGAGCGGGATGCTTTTACCAAAGATACCTGCTTGTCGTTGAAGTAGTAGAGTATTGAGTAATTGCAGCCTGTCACCATTGACATGATAATGGGCATTCTCAGCCCGCCCTACCCTGCTTTGCTTTAAACCTAGCTTGGCTAATAACATGCCAACAAAGCGCAATGGGTTAGCAGCCAGTTGGTCGGTGGATGGTAGGCTCATGAGGCCGCGCAGTATGCCGCGGTTTACTTCTATGTAGGGTGCTAATCAACAAACGACACCAAAGTCCCACGGGATGACCGATGATGACGAGGCCGATGTGTGGCAGAAGGATTTAACCGGCGCGATTGTGTTGTGGATAGACGTTGGCATACCTGACGAAAAATTAATCCGCAAAGCGTGCGGGCGCGCCAATCAAGTGATTGTCTATTGCTATGGTGGGCGAGTCGTTGAAATGTGGTTCGCACAAAACAGAGCCCAATTTAAACGGATCAAAAATCTCACTGTGATCAACCTACCTGTGGAGAGCACACGCGCCATCGCCAAAATGGCGCAGCGTAACATGCAACTTCATTGCACCATACAGGATGGTCAGGTTTGGCTGGATAATGGCAAGGACAGCGTGATGATAGAGCTCGTGACACTGAAGGCGCCGACACGTACTATATTAGTCATCTGAACGCCTCAGTAATTACGTGTTGGAGGAGGAATGAACCTCCACCAACACGTATTCTTACGCTAAGGAAACCCCGCCATGAAGGACGAGGTCTTAGGGCCTCTTGATAACACCGCAAGCCCATCGAGTTCCGCCACCACCTAATGGTGGCATGTCAGAGTAATTATCACCACCCGCATGCACCATGATAGCCACGTCTTTAAGGTCGTCTGTTGATCAGCACCCCCTATTCCTATTTTTTCGGAAATGTGTTCGCGATCAGCGATAATTGCTGTTCACGATGGGCAGGAATACCCACTATGCGCACTACCAATACAAATACTCTTACCACCAACTGCGACACCGCACACAGGTTCGCAGGCTGTTCGTGATTTCAAAGTAATGCGTTACTTTTTTCTAACGGCGCATTGAACCACGGGACATGAACGGATAAATCCATCAATTTAGCTGTTCAGGCTGACCACTACAGGCTTGCATGGCGCAAGGGAGTGGTTACTCGACCTAATAATCCACGACCAAACAAAAATACGCTAAATATTTATTTTAGAAATTACCAACTTTCCCTATTGCTCTAATTTAACATATATATTAATATTTTCATTTATTATGTTAAATGCAACAGGGATTAAGATGCAAACTCTTCGATTATCACAAATTTCGGATTTAGTTGGAATTAAGCGCCATACATTAACAGCCAGGACTCACTCTATTTTCAATAAGACGGAGTTAGATAGATCATCTGGGAATAATATTATATTAAACTCATCGCAAATCAGAAAATTAATCGCTGATCGAACCATACTCAAGCCAGGAAAGGTTATTTATATTGGTAATTTGAAGGGTGGCGTAGGAAAAACAACGCTTTCCTATTTACTATCAGATGCTTTATCAACTTTAGGAATGAGAACATGTGTCGTTGATTTAGATGTCCAAGCTAACTTAACAAATCAATACATTAAAATTAATCCAGAGCAAAAGGTTTTTTATGATCTGATAGGTAATACATCCAAAGTATCAGATATTATTATAAAATTAAATGATACATTGAGCATCATCCCTTCCTCCTTAAGAAACAGCCTAATTGAAAAATCATTAACGGTTCAATCCCCAAAACACTACCTGTCATGGTTTAATAATCTTTGTTTGGATTACTTAAGAAGCAACTTTGATATTATTCTTGTAGATACCCCTCCAAGCTTATCAACACTAAATTCCGTGTTCTGTTTGGCTCTTGAATCAACTGATAGTATTGTCGTACCTGTTTGCCCTGATGAATTTTCAATAATGGGCGTACAGATGTTTCTGGAGGATGTTTCAGATATTAGAACAGCTTATAGCATCCATGAAGACCCACAAACAATCATCGTTATGAATAAATTTTTTCAAAATCAAAAAACAAATCTTGAGGTGCTAATGAAAATGGGTAATTTGTTTGGCGACCTCTTTTGTGATGCTGTAATAAAAGACAGCGCCAAGCTTCGTGAAATTATTAACGATAAAATCAGAATATCTGACATTAAAAGTGGCAAGGAAATATATCAAACTATCAGTGAGTTACTTTGCAAACTAAGTGTTATTGATACTAGGGAACAATAATCATGGCACTAAAACTTAGTGATCTTGTTAAAAAATCCGTTGAAAAAGGGTATGGCTCTATAAATAATATTTATGAAAAACCATGGAGTCACGGTAGTATATCTATTAAACATGTCAAGTTAGCTGATACAGAACAGCCCTCTGATAAACCTACCCACGGTAAGGCAGAAAGTAGTAACAATGTAGTAACAAAGTACCAACAAAGTGATAACGAAAGTAGTAACAATGTACCAACAAAGTACCAACAAAGTGATAACGAAAGTAGTAACAATGTAGTAACAAAGTACCAACAAAGTGATAACGAAAGTAGTAACAATGTACCAACAAAGTACCAACAAAGTGATAACGAAAGTAGTAACAATGTAGTAACAAAGACACCACAAGATAACGAGATAGCCTCTAGGAAGAAGGATCAAACCTATCAAAATTTGCAAACGTTATCAGGGATTCAGTTAGTCATATTCAATAAAGTATTAGACTTAAAAAACAAGACAAACAAAGAGTACTCTGCTCAAATTAACACGACCAGACTAGCTTTGGACCTTGGCATGAGTGTAAATATATTAAGAGTTTCACTGGCTAGAATAGTTAATAAAAACTTACTGCTGCGAGAGCATGGGTATATGGGCAGAAATGGTTCTTGTAATTTCAAAATAACAAGTACTATTTTAAAGTTCAAAGAAGAGATAGACCAAATTAAAAAAATATCTAGTGAGTTAGATATATATAATAATAATATAATTACTATTACTACTGTTAATGAAGGATCTAAAAAAACTCTTTCAACCAATCAATCTGATCAAAGTAGTTTAGATAAACAGTGGTGGGATAAACTAAATATATTTCCAGTTGAAGAATATGGGTTTAAACATACGCAGTTTAAACAACTAGATGGGTTAACTAGCTTTGAAATAGTCCAAGAGTCAATAAATCACTTTGGGTGGGGTTTGAAAAATAATACTAAAAATGCAAAGTATAAGGAGAATCCATCCAGAATATTATTAAGCATCCTAAAAAAGGGGAGTGCTTGGATTGAAGATGGTTACAGAGATCCACAAGAATTGGCTATGGAGGAGATCCTAGCAAGCAAAAAAAGAATTGCTGATCGGAAAAAGAAACTTGAGGAAGAGATCTACTCTGAGGAATTAAATGGATGGATAGAGTCATTAACACCAGAAGAGATAGAAGTCATAGCACCAAGAAAGAAAACAGGTAATTTAACTCCACAAAGGGTTGTATTGAGTACTTATTATACGCAAAAAATAATACCGAGTAGGGTCATAGATAGGCAGCCTGCTTGATTAGAAAACCGTTGCGCGTCATGGAAGGCTGAAGACCAAACATATGCCATTAAGTGACAACCGTATAGTCAGGATTTGATTTATCATGATGATTAAATCATCAATTTATCTGAGCCTTATTCTCTATTTGAGAATAATTGTGGATATTTTCTCAAATATTATTTAGAATAAACACATTATCCATCACTAATGTAGTTGAATGAACAATTTTGCAATAAACGTAGCAAAAAGACTTAGAATGGTGCGAATAGCGTCCGGTTACTGTTCAGCTAAAGAATTTACAAAAAAATATTCTATTCCCGCGTCCACCTATAGTCAGCATGAAAATGGGAAACGGATATTAAGTTTAGAAAACATAATTCATTACGCCGAGTTAACGAGTGTTGATCCTGCTTGGTTAATGACTGGTCATGGTAATCCGTGTGGAGATAAACCTAATCGCCATGGTTTTGAAGAAAAAATTTTGGCAGAGCAAGAGCGCTTAGAAAAAATTGGAGATCTGGATACAAGTGCTGTTCCATTGATCTCAACAGACAGAACATACTCAAACGTAAATATTCATATTTTAAAAAACATATTGAATATACTATTGCCATTGCTTAAAAACGTACCTGATCCAAAAGTCGAGGATGTAATAACTTTTTGTTTTGACTTATATAATAAGATTGTAGCAACCAATGCTGATGGGGCTGAGCGAGAAAAATTGATTAAAATAGGGTTTGAATCTTTTTTTAAGGGATTAGGGATAAGAATCACGGATGAATTCTTAGCAAATATCGCTGTGGTATAATACGGCGACATAATTGTAACGGGTTGTTATTATGGAAAAAACGATTAGATTACCTCGACACAAGGCACCAATATTGCATGAAAATGCAGTGATGACATCTTATGATAATTGTTATAAATTAGGTAAGATCTATAAAGAGGTGATTGGAATTGAAAACATTGATCATTTTTCACTTAATGTAGTCGATTCAGATGGAAAAATGTCCATCCTTTCATATAATCCACAGATTGCATATGATATTTTCAAGGATGGCTCTTATTTGTATAATGGGTCAATTTCTCCTAGCTATTATAATAATTTAAATTTTTATACTTGGGATGAAGCATACGACCCACAATATTATCATGCGTTGATAAATCAAATGGAACGAAAAAACGGAATAACCAAGGGCGTAGTTCTTATTAAACGCGTCTATGGACTGACGTTGTTGTATTCATTTGCAACTAAAGGGAATGGCCTTGATTTCCAAGCCAAAATTCAAGAGGAAAGAGAAAAATTTTATGAAATAGGTGATCATTGTTTTAAGCAAATACAAC
>JBCKWE010000050.1:0-11893 GCA_038923045.1 Legionellaceae bacterium | reverse complement strand
TAAATGTGACATTTTCACTTTGCTAAGGATGTGACATTTTCATTTTGCTACGACAGTCTGTTGTCGTGTCGTAGCAAAATAGAAATTCCGTGCTATATTTAAAGTACAAATCATTTAAATGAGAACCAAAATGCCTTCACGCGGACCTTCTGCATTGGATTTTTCAACACCAGAACGTGCATCGATGGCCTTTGCTCTTATAAATAGTGATTTTTTAAATCTTGATCTGGACTATCCAACAACATCGATAATTGGTTTGGCATTGATGATTGCTTCATTAGAAGCAACCAAAAATAAATTCCTTGACGAAGATCAAACCAGAATAGAACAGCTTCTGAAAAAATTTCACGGGGCATATGATATAGAAATTATAAAAGATGACATTGTCACGAATTGCACTACAACCAACGAGTTTAATACCGGCTTCCATCGCCTCAATCAGGAATTAATTGCTCAGCTGGAAAAAGAGGAAACGCTTTATCTTGCCTCAGGTTGGGCAGGCAGGCCTGCGGGTCATAACATAACACTCGAATTAACACCGTTTAAAAATAGCGATGGTGTTTTAATGGTCAGAGGCCGAATCCAAAACAGAGGCGCTGGCATTCAACACCATCAGGCCTTCATCAAAGGCACACAACTCGCTTATGATCCGGAGCTTGCGCTTGGAGAAATTCCACTGGACCAGCTAAAAAACAGTACATTCCTGAGAAATTACCTTCAACTGAGGTTCCTGTCACGGCCTCATGATGAAAAGATTAAATTATCTGATGATACCATGCTGCCTACAACCTTCGATGAGGATGATTTTTACAACGTCTTTCTTCCCTCATGGCCAGGCCGTCTTGAGTACTCAAAAAATCCAAGGCCAAGCATCGAACAAAGAGGGCCTACCTGCACGATTAAACCGTTAATCACCGAGATGGTCAATAGCCTAGGTGATCGCAGTGGGAGACTTGCCAAATTTTATATCACCCTGCATTCATGGGAAAACTTTATGGGAAATGTTGGTATCACAGAGGACAATGCAGACCAAATTGCATCGATACTGCCTAAATTGTCTCGACGAGCACTCAAGCTTAAAGGAAGTGGAATCTTGAGTGATGCAGAGACTGGCATGATTAACGCTTTTTGCAAAGACGTCAATAAAAAAATCGCAGCCGTGTTAGGTGCAAAAATAAAAAGATGGCAATCCCAAACAACGGATATCAACACTAAAATTCAGGAAAGCACAAATTATGCCTTGCAACTCCCTGTCATTGAGCCAATGCATAGTGAGATTAAAGCCTTTGAACAACCACCAACGCCTCAGGCAAGCCAGGTTAATATTGAGCAATTTATCTTTGAACAAGTGCAAAAAGCTAAATATTACGACTGGACAGGATCGATCAGAACAGCCCAAAATATCGTGCTTTATTCCCTTAGGGCCCTGCCAAACCCATCCAATGAAAAAGCTTGGTCGTCAGTCAAGAACCCTGAGCTGTTTTTAAAAGACCTTCGTACAATGCAGAAGATTCTGCTTGAAGCGACTCGATACACTGACAAGCAATACATTATTACCCCCCAACAGGCTTGCGTCTGGGGAAAAACGCTCGGAATAATTTATCGTTTGGCCACGAGCAAACTGCCATCTGACCTGTGCCAATATTATGCCAATGGATTGAAAAATTTAATTGACAACCGTTTCCCTGCATTGTTTTGCCCCTTTTCTCCAAAAGACCTCGACGGGTTCCAGGATGCCATGACGTTTATTTACGAAAGTAACGGTAAATGGAGCAAAAACACTGACGAAAACAGGCCCCCTATTTTTGCACGCAGCTGTCAGCAATATAGTGATAATGGGTATGGGTATGATATAGTTATAGACAGTTTGAAAGACGCACTGAAGAATCCGGAGCTGAATTACCTTCATAATATCTTTAAAAATAATCCAAATTACGAAAGCTCTAAAGCATACTATGCGCGTAAATACAAAGGTGTCGCTCCTGATCTTGTTGGCATAGGTGCAGCTTACAGCCATATTAACGAAGGAATAGTCCTCAGAATAGATCCAGAAGAAGGGCGCGGCCTAATTAGGAAGCCGCGTGATCCGGAAGAATTAATATATGGAATTCTCAGAATAGATATAGAAGACTGGCGCGGCCTAATTAGGATGTCGCGCAATCCGGAAGAATTATCAATCGAAGCGCTACATGAAATCTCTATGAAAATCAATTGTAGAGATGATTTTCTTGTTTTGTATAATACAAAAGTATACACAGTGTCCAATAACCTGCGCGTGTCAAAATTAGATTTATTAAAATTAGAATATGAGAAGCTTGATTTGCTATGTCCTAAAGAAATAGATTCGATTCTTATTTATAAAGGGGGAGAAAAAGCTAATTTAAAATTATACCATTTCGAGTACGACAACACACATGAATACAAGGCCTTACGCCAGAGTTACCATCAGTTATATCTGGCCCTTGATCTTCAAGAATCTAAAGGATCCTCCCCGTGGAGAACATTTTTATCCTTTGGTAATCGGAACAACGATTCTACTGTGAGTTTTACTACCACCATTCCGTGTATCTCCAAGAGAAAAGAATCCAGTCTTAATCCAGCGGTTTTTGCTGATGCCTTTACTGGCTTCGACCGAGATGCAGAAAAATTTGCGATAGAGTTGCTGGGTATACGACGTAGAAAAGCAAGCATTGACTGCACAAACCACAATGCCCTTGCGATATTCCAGCACCCTGAAGTAATCAATTCGATAGCCCTTGGCCCGCTTGAAATTCAAGATCTGCTGGCAGCACGAACAAAGGATGGCCTGCCTCTTCAACAAATCGAGCACTATTTTACTGAAAACCTGCCGAGGCTTGTGAAACCCTTCCTTCAATCACTCTTCATGACGCTTCTCTTTAAAGCCGATGCAAACACCGATAAAAACACCTTCGAATCACCACTATTCGAATCACCACTCATAGCCGCATTGAACCGTTCACCTCCAGACAGGGAAATAGACAATTTCTTTGCATTTCTGTATGCCTCACTTAAACAGGCTCGCGCTACACAGTCATGGACAATCTACTTTTTTCTCCTGCGAGCCACTGCAATATCGTTGTCTTATTGCCTGCACCATCAAAGCGAAAGTCCGAGAACACAAATGCTGACCACCTTTTTCAACAAGGAACTCGATGCAGCAAACTCCACATTAAACCTGAAAAAAATGACAGGATCAGTTCATTCAACGTTTGATAATTGCCTCCTGTCGATGGTGCCTTATTTTTCAAATTTTGAAGCCATGACGGACACCATTCATACATTTCATACTATTCGAGCAAAGTTAAATGTCACGCAACCTGATACCACCGCGATTCATGACTTCCATCTTCAAGAGGACATACAAGCCGGTCTTTTTTTCATTGAATATTTACCTCATTTGAAGGACAGGGTAGAACGGGAAAAGGTAAAGACAAAAATGCTTCCCGGCTGGATAGCTGAACATGATTTATACACCGCACTGTTTAAAATCAACTATCCTGTGCAGGAACTTTCTCCAGGTTACTATGAATTTATCGATGAAAAAGAAATCACCTATCGTATTCTTTCGCCGTCCGAACATTCAATCCGTATTTTTCGATCTTTTGTAGACGATGGTCAAACGGCTTGGTACAGTTTTCAAAAAGATGATCCCTTTAAAGGTTATGGACTAGAGACAGAGCACCCTTGTTCACGCGATCCAGCAGGTTACCTGCAATCAGATGCGGTGGTCTGGTTCAAGGTTGGAAGCGATAAAAAAGTACGCGTTATTAATAAAAAAACCGACGATCTGATGTGCCAAGCCACCACTGACAAGATCTATCATCCAAAAAACAAGCCTTTAGTATTGCTTAACAACTATGATCAACCCGTAATCAAAGAGCTCGCTCGAATTACGTCTCAAACACAAATGCTTGCCTGGAAAAATGATTCGTCTGGTGAACTTTCAAGCATTGAATTAAAAGAATTTGGAATGCGATTCGATCAGGAGGTGTGTCATGATGGCCGCATAAAATGGAAAAGCACAAAACATTTTGGATACTACATTGACATTCACCAGAAAAATAGTTCTTTTGAACCCATTCCGCACTATCTCGTCCTAACCAATGATGAAGGAAAACAAAAACTTATTTGCCCATCCCGACGATATGCACCTGAAAAAATCAAATTTGCAAAACCAATACAGCCCAAAGTACACAGTGATACAGTAGAACAATTGTTCACCTATGATATTGATTCAAAAGGCAGGATTTGCCTGCCAGAAGAGCCAAAAGCACTGCTCTACCTCATTTATTTGTCGCTTGAAAAACAGGATTACTCACATGCTTTTCAAGGCATGCAAAAACTGATGCAACACCCGGATGACTGGGATGAATCCATGCAAAACATGATGCACTATTTTGAACTCCCCAATCCCAATGACAAAGACAAACTCAACAAACAACCCCCGGCTTTGGCACTACGTCTTCAGCTAAAAGCCATCATGCTGTCCCAGACCGCCGTAGAGATGAGTGCCACGCAAAAGGAATCCTTGACGAAAGATTACATCAATTACCTCAATCAATTAAATAGCATTCAAGGGTTCCAGAGGCTCAGCCTGGCGCATGAACGATTGCTTTATAATGTTTTAACCGACGTTCGGCTCTCTACAGATAAATTATTGATTTTAAAAAATCGCATCCGGTACCTGCAAGCACAATCATGCTCGTTTCCTGAAGAATTTACATTACAATATGATTCGGTTAAGCCAGAACCACATAGTCGCGCACTCTCTGCCGAATGGGGCTGGATTGATCACGCAATGCAAACAACCATGATTTCTGCATTAAAAAATCCTGCGGAAATCGCATTTACCATGCGACCCGGGATTGCATTTGTACATAACTTCCTCTTCTATTACAGTATATTGCAACAAGATACACCCAAAACCAAAGTTGATGAAATCAGAGAACTATTAAAAGCATGTCGATACGATACTGACAAGCATATCATCTGTGTGCGGGCGCTTTTATTGGGTGTTGTGTCAAATCCGACAGCGTTTCCACCCTGTCGAGAACTCTTTGAACTGTCAGAAACACAAAAAAATACAGTGCCTGAAAATACTTGCCCACTGGAAATTACCCTTACAGCGCTTGTTAAGGGTATGGGAGAAGAACCCGTAAAGGAATTATTGTGGCTTGATTTATCAATTCAAGGCAGGCACGAAACACGTTCTCATCCTCCCGGAGTTAGACTTGAATCAGGAAAGCCTAAAATAATAGCCCCCATACATCCTAAATTTGATGAAATATTCGATACGCTGTTAGTAGAGTTAGACGAAAATCTCATGATTACCATCAGCGGGCCCGGTCAAAACAATCTTTTAGAATTAAAGCAACGCCTAGAGAGACTTAAAGAAATAAAAATATTCTATGAAACTCAGGCTGCAACGCCAGACCCTGCCATTGCCCGTGAGTTTGGACGATTACTCGAAGGCACTCAGGATGTTATGGATGAAACACAACAACAAATAACGGCAATCCAGTCAGCATTATCATTGGCGGTTGATGCTCTAATACCAGACGAACAATGGATCATTGAAATCAAGGATAAGCAGATTGAGTCCTCGATCAGAATGCTTGCAAAAATTGCGACCAAGGAGCAAGTCTTGGTAGAAAAATCCGAACAGGAGATTGAAACGCTTTTACAAACCTACGCCGTAGATCGCGCGTTGGAAATGCACGGCGAGCTATATCGTCCATTAACACGCGAAGAGGCTCTGATTCATTTTGGACGAGGCGATGACACGCCTTTCTATCGTGCCAATCCCGATTTAACCCGAGAGCAACTCATCAAAATCAAGGTCAAAATAGGGCAATACCTGCTTCATAAACTCAATGCACAAAAGCGTGACCGTCTGCTTGATGATCTCAAGAAGGTTCATGATGTTGGAAACACGGCGGGAAGAGACTCTATTGATTATTCGGTTGCCAAGACCCGTGCGATCCAAACGCTACGAGCGAGTCGTGCATACACGGCGCATGAATCACCACACCTGTTAGTTTTTGAAGCGTTTGCCAATATATGCCTCAAAGACGAGCAACTTGCCGCTTTAAATAAACTCACGCAGGGCGATAAAAAGCAAAATCTCATTTTTGAAGCGCGAACCGGATTTGGTAAATCCAAAGCATTAATCCCCTTGTGGCTCTACCTCACCGGAAAAAAACGCAAACTTGAAGCCGTGCCCGGCCTATCGATGATGACGGTGCCTGCACCACTTTACCAACAACAAGTCAGCTATTTAAAAAAAATACTGGGTGGCGCGTTTAACCAGTCCGTACTTGCCTTCCAGTTCACCCGGGAACAAGGCAATGACTTGCGCTATTTAAAAGACCTTAATCGACGTCTGGATAAAGCGGCTTCCGAGGGCATGTGTGTATTGACCACGGTAAACTCGCTACACAGTCTGGTTAATTTAAAATTAAAAGAGTGCCTGTCTCTGGAAAAAACCGCCGAAAACACCGCCTTGCTCCATGAGCTTCGTGCCCTGCGATACAAGGCCAGTCATCAGCTCTCCAATTTCTTTGATGAGTCTCGCGAGTGTTTCGATATTCGCCAATCCTTTGATTATGCTGTCGGGGCCCCAAAAACAATACCTCTCTACCATTGTAAAGCACTGCAAGGGGTATATGAAACGTTACTGAGCCTGAAGCTTGGCGTGCATTTTGACTTTCTGCCTAGTGGTATGCCGCATGATAGCACCCCGCTTTCTGAAGCGCGTTTTAACGACGAAATCAAGAAGGAAATTAGCGGAGCTTTACTGACTCGACTGATCAGCAATAAGATTATCCCCCATCCGGGTGAAGAATACTTTGGCTTGCTAATTCAGCATTTCATGGGAGGTTATGACGCAAAAATTGATCCCTATCTGGATGAAATTTCGGAGAAAAAAAGACGTATCTATGCCATCTATCGTGATCAGTTAAATGTCTACCTTCCACGCACGCTCACACGCCAATGTAACGGTCGCTATGGACTTGCGCCTGAAAAAACCGGGAACCGTTTTGCATATCCTTTTGAAAGAGGGGTTCCAAAACTATCCTCACAGTTTTCTACCGTTGACGATCTGCTAGATTTCACCATCCAGGCGAATTTAAAAACACCATTTACGCAAAAGGATATCTCGCAATTTATCACGTCTCTCAAGTTTGGAATGGAGCAAGCTGCAAACAAACAAGATTTTGAAGATTCAGATCAGGATTATAAATGTTACCTGAACATAACAGAGTCTTTGACGGATTGGCCAACAGCGATTTCTGATTGCAACCAGGATCATATCAACCAACTTCAAGAGGCGTTAAATAACCCTGAAAATTTCCGCTTGAAACTGGCCTTTATTTCAGGTCATATTTTACCAAAAATAACCCTGCACACGAAAAAGGTGAGTAGCACCGCCCATAACCTCGTGGAGGCCATGGAGATGACCTATGGAGCCTCAGGGACTATCAATAAAGATACACTATCGCCTAAGCTGGATACAATTGAGCAAACCGGTACGCCTATCGGGTCTATTTTATCCATGTGGCAAAACGCTCAAAAAGCAATTTACATTGTGAACTCTCTAGACGCAGATGTGATGCTGAAAGCTAGCATTTGTGAACACACCGATAGTCGCGTCATTATTGATGTTGCTAATACGTTCAGGGACCTTCGTGACGAAAAAGAAATCGCTCGTATCGTATTTGAAAACACGGCCAGCCTAGATACTCCACCTGTGGATGCCTTCAGTTATTATGATGAGCGCGGTGAAAATATGGTATTCATGCGGCCTAAACTAGGAGAGGCACTTGGTGAGGCCATCCTGCGTGATCACTGTACTGTTCCTTATGAGAACATCTTTATTTTTATGCGCCAAAGTTCAACAGTTGGCGCAGACACCCCCATGGCAATGACGGCCAAAGCGCTGGTAACAGTGGGTACTGAAACCCAGCGCGATCTTTTCCTCCAGGGCGTGGGGAGAATGCGCGGGTTGCAAAGCGGCCAAAATGTTGGCTTTATAATCCAGCAAAAGGACGTTCCTGCATTTCAAAACGAAAGTAGAGAAATCACCTTGCAATCGATCCTAGCTGTTGTCAGTAAAAATCAGGGTGAACAGCGCGGACAGGATCTGTTTTTCAACCTGCGCCTGCTATTACAAAATCTGTTGGAACAGCAATTTTGGACGTACTTCGATGACAAATCCCATCGCGTTGATGACTGCATGGCGCTTTTCCATGCCATGCAGGATTTCTTTGTTGAAAATTCAATCCAGAATCCCCTTGACTCACTTAAACAAAGCCGGGGCATTATTTCCATTGAGGTTGCTGTTAAACAAATCAAAGACAGCTTTTTCCGAAAACTTACCCCTATGCTGAAAAATACAAAAGCATTTAATGCTATCGAGGCTGAGTCTATAAGGATCAGCTTCGATAAATTGGTAGACTTCAACAAGTTACCAAAAACCGTCAAAATGGGATCAACCGATGAGTGTGACCGGGACGTTGAGGTCGAAGCCGCTGACGTCGAGTCTAAGCAAGCAGAAATGGAGTGTGATGAAGATAGTCAGGAGGAGCAGGTCAGTGAGAGTGACAATGCCACTATCAGCGCCTTACCCTGCATAGCGTATACCCCTGCAATTCCCCTGCCATCAGAAAGCTATGATACGTTGGGTATGGACATCGCCTCTTCTGCCATAAAAAGTTTCGATGCAAAATTCTCCCCTCTATTGACCTCTTTTTACGGCTCGACCAATTTCTTTCGTATGAACTCCGCAGGTGAGCGCCCACAAGGTATCCTCAAAACCGCCTACCAATACCTGATCATTCATGAAAAAGAGCAATTTAAGCCGGTTCTTATGGATCAGCAAGACGGCAAGGCAGCCATGAATAAAATGATCGAAGACGAAGGCAAACAGTTGGTCGGTAACAAGGATTATTATCTCATGTCGTCTACCGGCAGGGTGATTGCCAAAAATGCACGTCAGGATTTTAATGAAGAACAATGGAACGCTAATCCCCAACTCACGGTGCTAACAAAAATATTTACACGACAATTAAATTTTAGTAGCGAGGAAGTTCGCTATCTCGCAGATTTGGAATCGAGCGAACGCAAACTATTTTTCGATTTTCTTGATCAGGAAATTTCATCCTGTTGGCCACCGATTGCGCCAGTTTTAATGAAATTACAAAGTAGGGTTGATGAGATTAATTTGCGCGCGAGGAATAGATTGCGATCTCACGAACAACTTGGGGCATTGCCATTAAAAATAGATCCAACCAGAGCATTTAAAGGCAGGGTCCTTGGACAAGAGAAAGGAGTAGAAATTGTGGTTGTGGTAGATATAGTAACCGGTGCTAAGAAAAACTGATCCACTTGTAGGCTTGGCTCCTAACCCGCTAATAAAAAGCGCACGTCGCACATAAACCTAAAATTGATGTTATTGTTGCAGTAAGGCTATCAATTTGGACTGTGCGGTGTTTTTCAAAGTTTGAAAATAATGGGGACTTGTTAAAAATCACTGCTCATGAATCAAACTCATTGATATATCAGCTTGCATTAGCCGCGTGATGGTGGTGCGGCCAAGGCTTTGTTTCCTAACCCATTGCCATGGATTCTTTTTCAACCACTCTACAGAGCCCGCTGTATAAGGGGAGTCTCATTCACCCATTTTTGCTGGGGTGAACGACAAAACCCAGTGCTATCAAGCCGATTGAGTCTTTGAAAAATAAAGTTTATTGCTATTCAGCATGACTACAAGTTACCAACAACTAATGGTGATATAGCCTTTAAAATTATTCAACAGTAGTCATAAGGAGGTATCATGGATTTTAAAATTATTCAACACCAGTATGGAAAAGGACTGCAGTCTAATCGTTCGTTCGCCGCCGGCGAGCACGTGATCGAACTAGCAGGAATATGGGTTCAGCAGCCCAGCACCTACACGATTCAAATGGGAGATAGCAGACACCTGGAGCCAAGCGATCACCTGTGGGCGCTGATCAACCACTCTTGCGCGCCTAATTTGCAAGTGAGCTGCGAGGGTATGGAAATGCGCGCACTTCGCCACATTCTTGCTGGGGAAGAGTTATTTTTTGACTACCTGACCACCGAATGGGATATGGCCACTCCGTTTGCATGTCAGTGTAATTCGGACCAGTGCAAGCAAACCATTTCTGGGGCTCGTTACTTGGGTGCTAATCAACAAACGACACCAAAGTCCCACGGAATAGCATCAAAAGTCGCCCTCCATAAACAACCGTCTATTCACAAGTGAAGTGCAACACTGAGATGGTTTGATTTTAGTATTCATCGGGGGCTTTGTTTCCTAGGCTGTACCGTAAAGTGACATTAACATGCACACTACCAATTATTAAACCATTTTTTTGGTTGACTTCGTTATGGATGCATGGGATCATTGGTTCTGTCAGTGGATTAAAACTCTCTTAAGAACATGCTTTATTTGTCCAGTCCAAAGGGTGCAGGGCACACATCAGGCGACGGTTGCGATCCCGGATAGTGGACCAACAGAAAAGTCGACGTCACCTATTCAATAAACTAGTGAAACGAGGAGTATCGCGATCTAAAGCAGCGATAAGCTTTTCCAATAGCAAACGGTGGGCGCTATCGCATACAAATGCAATGGAACGGGCATATCCGAATAGATGGTTTATCACAGAAAATGGTTTGCAGATCCGTTCAGGCGAGAAACGCAAACACTGGTTCGATATCAACAAATGGATACGTGTAACATGAGGAGCCGTGTACGCGACCCGTACGCACGGTTCTGTGGGCAGTCGGGGCGATACCGCCCCTCTGACCCGATCAGAACTAGGGATGATGAAACCAATGGGGTCAAGCCAAAACCAAGGTCAAACCATTGGTTTCGAATTATTTATGTCTCTTGCGGTTTGGTTCAGGAGCCGATTCTTCCTCTTGGATATGGTTCAGAACTCGCTTGTGACGACTGGATGTTGCAAAAAGGCCATAAGTTTTGAGTGGTTCACTGTCAGGAACAAGGAGAGGCTTTTCATGAACATCAAAATCTTCATCAAAAAGTCTCACATTACCTTCTTCACAATCCATTCGATCAGCGTTCCCAATCGCTTGAGGAGGACTGGATGTTCCGTTATCGTCAACAGAATCATTCAGGAATTCATGTGCTAAATTAATTATCCCTTGATTCGGTGGTATATCAGCGAATAACAGTAGCTGTTCAATTGCGTTAAGATAATTTGCGCATTCTTTCTCATAGTTTTTTTGAATTTGTTTTGCTCCCCCTGTACAGGCCGCGAGCTTAGTAATGCGCTCTAGACTATATCCATGACTGATAAGTTCCGAATGACATTTCTGTACCGCCTTTATGGCCTGTGCGCCACCGATGTTGGCGGCTATGGCGACAATTTGTACCTCATTAAAGCCCAGTGCTCTCAGTTGGGGAAAGGAAGCTATCACGGTTTTCATGGCCTGTGCGCCACCGATGTTGGCGGCTATGGCGACAATTTGTTCGTGATTTAATTTATAAGGTTCTGCTAATAGCGTATCATGGTTATTCAAAACAGATTCAACGGTGTTTTTTGATGTTTTTCGAATAATGATTTTTTCAGCTTGTTGTTGTGTAAATCCGGCAGCTAGCAGGCGTGTAGCTTCTTTATCGTATCGTTCACGTGAAATCTTGTAATTAATTAATTGTTCTTCAAGTGTTCGTTTTGGTTGAGTCATAGAATCTCTCTTATGGTCATGAGTGCGTTAACCGGGTAATGTAAGCGGATTTATTGCCTAAATATATCGCATTTTATACTGATTTAAGAAAAAATGTAACTCCCCACGTCGTCCCGAGGAAGTGTATTTTAGTTGTTGT
>JBCKWE010000049.1:0-12000 GCA_038923045.1 Legionellaceae bacterium | reverse complement strand
TAATTTTTAGTAGGGTTAATAAATTGCGATTGCAGTTGATACGCGAGATTGAGCAACAAAATCCATGGCTGCAGAACAAACAGCTTTCTGTTTTTTCAACAGAAAATTATCGTTCCCGAATACAACTCGAAACGTTGATGCAACCGGACTGGGATACGTTGTGGACTATTTTAATTGGACCACGGCGCGCAGGCAAAACCACGCTGGGTAAATTCCTAAGTCTTGAGCTAATCAAACAAGGGCGATTTAAGCAGCTGCTCTATTTAAATTGTGATTTGGCGGAAGTACGTTCCTGGTTGAAATCACCACTATTTATTAATGAAGCGCTTAAACAATTTGATTTGGACGCTCCGATTATTTTTATTGATGAAGTGCAGCGCTTGGAAACGCCAGGCCTGTTGTTAAAAACCATTGCGGATTTAATGTTGCCGATTAAAATGATTGCCTCTGGATCCTCGCAGTTGGAAATTAAAAGTAAAGTTCAGGAGCATTTAACAGGCCGAAATATTTCCTCGCTTGTTTTGCCGTTAAGTTTTAGTGAATGGGACGCGGCGTCGCATTTGGAACAACTACTGCTCTATGGCGCCTATCCGCAAATTATAGCAACGTCACAAAAAGAATTCTTGCTTGCACAGATTTATCAAGACTATATCAATAAGGACATCATTGAATTTTTAAAATTGGCGAAGCCTGATCATTTTCAAAAATTGTTAGGTTTGATCGCACATAGTAGCGGTCAGCTGGTTAATTACAACCAGCTGGCGAATGATTGCCAAATCAATGTGTTGGCTATTCAACACTATTTGTCTATTCTACAACAAACCTATGTGATCGAGTTGATCTCACCCTTTGTTGGAAATAAACGAACCGAATTAACAAGCAATCCCATTATTTATTTTATTGATAATGGTTTTCGTAATTATGCGCTTAGGAACTTCAATGATTTGTCTGCGCGAACTGACGCGGGACTCCTTGTTGAGGGGCTTGTTTTTCAAGAGATCTATAAATACATTACTCAACATTTCTTGAATTATTCCATTCATTATTGGCGAACAAAGTCAGGGGCAGAAGTTGATTTTGTTATTTACAAAAATGATGCTAGTTTTATTCCAGTTGAAGTGAAATATCAAAGATTGTCCTCACCGTCGATAACACGCGGTTATCGGTCCTTTTTACAAGCCTATCAGCCTAAACACGCCGTTGTTATCACAAAAGATTTTTTAGGCGCTGAGCGAATTGAAGGCGTTTTAGTGTCGTTTATTCCCTTGCCTTATTTAAAGGATTTATTTATCTTGATTGGGGAATTGTGACGCTCCTCAACAATGCGCAATTGACCACGCATAAAATCCATGCCATATTGAAGGTATTTAGAAAAATACGGACATTTCACATGAATTTTATTTTCAAATCAAGCCATAAGCTGTTAAAAAAACTTAAACCTTCTCACCTGTTAATCATTATCATGATCATCATTAGTGTGATCATGTCGACCCTCCTCGTTCCATTTATCCTTACAACAAATGCCTTTCGTGATTTAACAAAAAAAGAAATACTGGGTATAGCGTACATTCAACCCTTGATAAGCATCATGGAAACTGTGCAGGGCTATAGATATGCGGAAGGGCAATCTTTGTCAGGTGATAAAAATCAGGAAGATAAACTATCCGTGTTAAGTCATGATATTGATAAAAAAATAGAAGTAATGGATAGCGCAAACGACAAAATGGAACCGGTATTTAAAAGCACCCCTGCCTGGACTGACATTAAACATATATGGGCGTTAATAAAAGAAAGGCGTATTTTAGATTCAACCCAATCAACGCATGATGATGCCTCCATGCTGATTTCAAACATACAGAAACTGGTTAACAAGACCTGCGATACTTCACATATAATCCTAGAACCAGATTTAATACCCTATTACCTAGGCGACACCTACTGTAATCAACTGCCAGGATTTGTTGAACATCTTGCTTTGGCCCGTGATATAACCGATCAGGTTTTAAGCGCAAAAACGCTCTCAGCCGCTAACCGCAAACAGCTCCGGATTAATATTACTTTAATGAATGGGCTTTATGCACCAGCAATTAAAAGAAAATTAGACAAAGTATCAGCTGGTTTGGTGAGTCATGGCGCTGTAGTTCCTAGGTTTCTCTCGCGCAACAACCAACTCATCTCAGATACCTTGATTTTACATAATGTAATAGAACAGAATGTAATTTCCGGGAATTTGATACCCTCGATTTCATTCTCAAAGCAATCGGCAATACTCCTGGATCTTGCCTATTCGTTGGATTACAAGGTAGGCGCTGCGCTTAGTGACGCATTACAACAGCGTGTTAGGGAACTAACTGACAAACTCCATACTAAGCTGTTTATTTCAGCTTTTGGGCTATTATTGCTCCTATTTTTATTTGAAGAACTTTATTTTTCAATTAGCAATGACAATAAAAAATTTGCGCTAATTGACACACATGTTAGGGATATGTTGAAGCAAAATCATGTCAATAACATGAAGCCGCTATTTGAGGAGATGATGACAACATTAACGCAGATCATTAGTACATCCCTGCATGCGGTAACGCTAGTCCAGGCAGTGGACATTGATGCGCACCTGCATCATGAAGAGATTAACAAACTACAAAAAGAAATAGTGGTTAATCTATCTAATTCTCAGCGGTTAATCAGTCATGACATAGCAGCCATGGATGATATTATACTACAAAGTAAACTCTTGGCGCTAAATATTGCAACGCAAGCGAGTAAACTGGCTGAGAACAGTGATCCATTTCTGGCCTTGGCAACGAACATGCATAACATTGCTAAAACCCTGTCAGAAATAATGCGAGCGATAAGAACGTCGGCAGAATCTTCAGTAATGCGCGGCACTCAGGCCGTACAAATGGTTAACGTGCTAGATGAGCGTGGTGCGACCTTGATAGCATCAACAAATCAATTGGTCGCGTTAATGAATGAAATATCGCCTTTATTAACGCAACAGCAAGTTAGTGTGGATAACATTAACGCAATCCAGTGTGAACTTCAAAAGCTAACGGAGCACACTAAACAAACGCTGTTTCCCGGCACATTTTTGTAAGGAATGACATGAAAAGCTGGTTGTTAGGTTATATCCTCATGATATTCATATTCACAACCACGACCGCAAGCGCTGCAGCGCTTGAAAAACCTAATCAACCTAATGTAGTTCTTTTTGGGATTTACCTTAATTCACTGTATGACTTGAATCTTGCAGACGGAACGTTTTCAACTGATTTTTATGCATGGTGGCGCTCAAGGGATAAAAATTTCGATCCTCTAAAAACGATGGAAATTGTAAATGCGTTAGATTATAAAATAAGAGCTGAAAGTAAACAGAAAACTGGCGATGAATATCTTATCTTCGCTCATTATTATGCCACCATTCAAAAGCAGTGGAACTTAACGCAGTTTCCTTTTGAACATCAACGTTTAGAAATACGACTTGAAGATTTTGTAGATATACACGCCCTTGTTTTTGAACCCGATTATGCTCAGAGCTCCATTCATCATGAGACGTCGGTATCTGGTTGGGATATACTTGGATTTAAACTCGAAAAATCAGTCACCCTTTACAATACTAATTTTGGCGATGCTACGGTTCCGAAAGGGCTATATTCACGTCTATCAGTGATTATTGATCTTAAGCACGAAGGCTGGAACCTTTATTTTAATTATTTTCTAGGCTTTTTTATTTCTGCGTTCATAAGTGCCTTAGTTTTTATTATAAGGCCAACAAGAAATGATGCACGAATAGGCCTCCTTCTTAGCGCCATTTTTACATACACGGGGAGTAAATACGTACTGAAGGACATCATGGCACACACTACCGGGTATACCCTCCCCGGGCTTATTGCTGCAAGTACGTTTATTATGGTTTTTTCCGCCACTTTATTTTTTGTTGTGTCTGAATTTATGGTAAAAGCGCCTGAAAAAGACGCACCAAAACTCCCGATCGTAATAGGATGCAGCTTATTTATTTTGTACGTTGCAACCGTTGGTATCGGAACGTATTATGCTATCGTTTCCTAACGGGGGTTGTGGCAATGGCACTAAGTTAAGGTAGAGCCTTGCTAGTTATTAGCACTAATTCACGCTGATTAAAAGTTTTTCGAGAGGCCTTAATGCGTAACTCCATTTTATTAATTGCAGTACTTAGCGCACTTGCATTGCCCTTGTTTAGTTATGCTGATGAGGCAGCTCCAGCAGCAAAACCAAAACCAGACTGGATTTTAAACAGTAATGTAGGTGTAGTAAATAATTACAAGTCACGGGGTATTTCAAATTCATGGAACAGACCAGCCCTGCAAGGTGGCTTTGATATTGAACATTCAAGCGGCGCGTATGCTGGCTTTTTTAGTTCTAGTGTGTCCTCTGATACCTTCGCTAACGCTAACATGGAGATGAATTTCTACGGCGGTTATAATGGTACGATTAAAACCGTTGAAGGCTTAGGCTGGACTACAGGCGTCATAGGTACTTATTACCCTGGTGGAGGTTGGGATAGGTATGCTGATACCGCAGGCCTTTACGTTACACCAGCTGGTGACACGTTTACTAACTGGGAAGGCAATGTGGGTTTATCTTACAAATGGTTTAGCACTACATTTTCATATGGTATAACTGATTGGTATGGCGCCAACAAAAAAGTAGGCTGGGACGGTAGCACGCGTGGCGCAATCTACATTGAGGTTAATGCAGACGTGCCATTGCCATGGTGGGGCTTAACGCTTGTTGCACATGCAGGTCACTCTAATATTCCTAGTAAATTAGATTTAAATGCACGTTCTTCTGTTACCCATAAATTAATTAGCCAGGGTGCTGATGGCTATAGTAGCCAAACCAGTCCTGACTGGTCTGATTACAAAATTGGCGTTAGTAAGGTATTTAGTATCGCTAAGTCTGAGGGTTGGAATGCAGGTGTATATTGGGTGGGTGCTACTAATGGCGCTTATTGGAATGCTGCAGGCTATGGTGGCTCAAGCTTCACGGGCACTACAGGTTACAGAGAACCTAAATATGGTGGCTTAGACAGCAATAATCTTAGCGCAAGTCGTATAATTGCAAGCTTTAGCCGCGTGTTTTAATCATGTCCGTCTCTGACGACCTTAAGGCTCGCTGATAATGGACGAGCTGAATTTGATTGGCCTCAACGCGGTCAGGCTAAACGACGAATGCCCCACCTAATGTGTTGGAAACACCATATACTGTTGCTGAATAATAGATTTAAACTCATCACTGATGCGATGCCAATCCAGTAGATCAACACGATAAGGCAGATCAGATTCTTCCAAGGCATCCTTCATCTGATAATAAGTCATTTGAGGGATGGGCTGCTCGCCCACCATCACCAAATCCACATCCGAATACGGCCTCGCCGTGCCCTTAATTCGAGATCCAAAAATCCAGACAGGGATCTCGGGAATATACCGCTGTAAGATGGCGTTTATCATGTGCAGGTGTCTATTTTCGATATCAATCATTTTTAGCTTCAAGCCGTTGAGCCAATTCTTTGGCCTCAGCTAAAAAATGTATCGCATGTTCATACACAGTCTCAGCAACCGCTTTATCATAAGTATGCGAGGTTTGATTACGCGCCTGGTGGAAAATCATCCATGCATCAACACTGTCAATTAACTGATTTTCTGCCGCCAAACGAAATAATTCCCGTCTCGTACACCCATCAACGTATGAACTACTATAATTTTTCTCAAGCCACCGCTTTATGAATTTCCAAGCCAATTCATAGGTGAATTCAAAATGTTGAATCACACCTGATTTAATGGCTTCCTGAAGTGCATCCGGTAAATGAGAAACTACGTTCTCATCCTGTATGGCTTTCAAAATACGTTCATAAGCACTGTTCGCTTGTTTTAAAGCATGTAAATCCAATAAAGACATGATGATATTTGCCTTGAAAGAAAATTATCGTAATAATGTAATATATCCTATATGAAATACCTGGTTCCCGATAGCGTGTTGTTGATAGCGTGAACTGATAACATTGCAAAACCCCCATTATATGCTATAAATAAACAAAGCTATAAACAAACTAAAAACTGATGGAGAAAATCGTGAGCAACAGGTTATTTGCACAACGTTTAAATACAGCCTTGGACGATATCGGCGTACCTGGGCGCAGTGCCGAGCGGATAGACGCATTATCTAAACTCATCAGGGTTCCTCGATTTACAGCCGATGCGTTGTTAAATGGCACGATGGCGCTTGATCCTCATTTGTTTGAGATATTGACCACCGAACTTGAAGTCACTGAAGCTTGGTTGATGGGTAGGGAATAACGTATCCGTGCTCACTCAATCCTGTGAAACCCTGTCTGGCATCGGCCCAACGCTGGCTGTAAAACTCGCGACTTGTGGTATTCATACTGTGCAGGATTTACTATTCCACCTGCCCTTCCGTTACCAGGATAGAACCCGCATCACGCCCATTAAGGATCTGCGTGCCTTTGACTGGTGTGTTATTGTTGGCCGGATTTGCAAAACGGAGATCAAGCAAGGCAAGCGCGCCATGCTCTATTGCCATGTGGAAGACAAAACCGGCTTGTTAACGCTGCGGTTTTTTAATTTCAATAAACAGCAAGTCAAGCAACTCAATGAAAGCAAGCTGATCCGCGCTTTTGGCGAAGTACGTGAATTTTCTAATAATCTGGAAATCATCCATCCCGAGTATCAATTGCTCGATGACAATGGCGAATGCCCTGTTGAAGAAACGCTCACCCCCATTTATTCCACGACACAGGGCTTAAGCCAAACCCGTCTGCGGCAATTGTTAAAACGCGCGATAGCGCATTGCCATGAGGAACTGGTTCAGCTCGAATGGATGAATCATGAGCAATTGCAACACCATGGCTTTCAACCCTTCCCCACAGCGATTCAGCAATTGCACAACCCACCGCCTAATATCTCATTGCAAGCATTGGAAGATGGCTCACACCCCGCATTAAAACGCCTTGCCTTTGACGAGCTCCTCGCGCAACGACTCAGCATGCAGTTCGCGCGTGAGCAGCGTGCAACCCTGACTGCACCGGCTTTTAATGCGTCTCATACCTTGCTGGAGAAATTTTTAACGAACTTGCCATTCGCATTAACCAAGGCACAACAGCGCGTATATAACGAGATCAACCAGGACCTGTCACAGGAAAAACCCATGTTACGCCTCGTGCAAGGGGATGTTGGATCCGGCAAAACCGTGATCGCAGCACTCGCGGCCGTGCAGGCAATTGCCAATGGGCATCAAGTCGCATTCATGGCCCCTACCGATATTTTAAGCGAACAGCATGCCCTGACATTATTATCTTGGTTTACACCATTAGGCGTTCGTGTCGAGCGTCTCAGCGGCAAAATGAACGCCAGTGCGCGCAGGGAAACACTGAGCGCACTGGCTGATAATCAATGTCAACTGGTTGTGGGTACGCATGCGCTGTTTCAAGAAAGCGTCGTGTTTGCAAAACTGGGGCTTGTCATCATTGATGAGCAACATCGATTCGGTGTCCAACAACGCTTGCTTTTACAACAAAAAGGTCAGCTAGAGCTATCCATTCCACACCAATTACTCATGACCGCCACCCCCATCCCCAGAACACTGGCGATGACACAATTCGCACACCTGGATGTATCCAGCATTGATGAGCTGCCTCCGGGACGCACACCCATTACCACCGCCGTCTTGAGTCAAAACAAACGCGAAGGCATTATCGACAGGCTGCAAGCCGCAATTGCCAGTGGCCGTCAAGCCTATTGGGTTTGCACACTGATTGATGAGTCAGAAAAATTACAATGCGCCGCGGCTTCAGCACGTGCTGAGCAACTGCAATCGCAATTACCCGACATACGTGTGGGATTAGTACACGGTCGCCTGAAAGGGCATGAAAAAGACGCGGTCATGGCGGCATTTAAATGTGGTGACATCCAGGTTCTGGTGGCCACCACCGTGATAGAAGTCGGCGTGGACGTCGCCAATGCCAGCCTCATGATCATTGAAAACGCCGAACGCCTCGGCTTGTCTCAATTGCACCAGCTACGCGGCCGCGTCGGTCGTGGTAGCGCACAATCACACTGCCTACTCTTGTACCAGTCGCCGCTTTCAAGACAAAGCAACGAACGGCTGCGCGTGATGCGTGAAACGTGTGACGGCTTTCTTATTGCCGAAAAAGACTTGCAATTACGAGGTGCCGGTGAGTTTCTGGGAACACGACAAACCGGTTATCGCGAATTTACAGTAGCAAGTTTACCACGTGATCAGGCCTTGCTGCCTTTTTTAACAAACATTGCAAAAACATTAATGCGTGATGAGCCGGCAACAGCACAAGCGATTGCGAAGCGGTGGCTGGGAGAATTTGAGCAGTTTTTACAGGGTTAGGATCTGACAAAAATAAATAAATATCCCAGGGGTGTCAAGACTGGTTATTTATGTTTTTTTTTATATGATACTGAGGTATTATTTATGCTTGCTTCTCCATACTGAATTGTGAATAACTTTTTAGCTTTAGATTTAACCAGATCACTTGATAATATTTCAATGAGCACTAACCCATTGAAACTTATATTTTTTTAACATTTTTATATCACAATCATGTGATTGTATCACCCACAAAACCTGTGGATAACTCTGTGTATAGGATGTTAAACCCATGAAAAACAAAGGTTAACGATGGAAAATAACGCGCGATATGACCAAGCCAAAAAAGTCACTGTTATTGGGGCTGTGATCAATGCATTGCTTGGAATAGTCAAGCTCCTCGGTGGCGTTACTTTGCACTCGCATGCGCTGGTTGCCGATGGTATCCATTCATTTGCCGATCTGTTTACCGACACCCTGGTGCTGTTAGCGTCCAAATACGGTAGTCAGGATGCCGATGCGGCCCATCCCTATGGCCATAAACGTATTGAAACAGCCACCACCTTCATGCTGGCTTTGCTCCTCATTCTTGCCGGCGCCGGCATTGTCTGGGATTCCATTGATGAAATCATTAGCAAACAACATACCATGCCAGGCGCATGGACTCTGCCCATTGCCGCGTTTTCTATTTTAGCCAATGAGGCGTTATTCCACTATACTCGCCGGGTAGGCCTGCGAATTCATTCGGATCTGATCATGGCCAATGCTTGGCATCATCGATCGGATGCAGCCGCCTCCGCTGTGGTACTGCTTGGGTTAATTGGCAGTTTAATCGGCTGGGTGTGGTTTGATGCCGTGGCGGCCATTGTCGTAGGCGGCATGATCATTCAAATGGGTTTGAGTTACGGCTGGAACAGCGTAAAAGAATTGGTTGACACGTCTGTTGAACCGCAATCGTTGGCGGAAATTGAACGAATTATCCAAAGTATCGAGGGCGTTGAAAAGATCCACCAACTACGTACACGCATGATGGGCGGTGATATTTTTATTGACGTGCACATCATGGTGTCACCCGTTATTTCAGTCTCTGAAGGGCATTTTATTGCGCAACACGTTCACCTCGCACTGGTAAACCAGCTTGAGCGAGTAAAAGATGTAACGGTCCATGTTGATCCCGAAGATGATGAAACATGTGAACCATCGTTCAACCTACCCAAACGCCAAACACTTGAACTGGAATATCTGGAGAAATGGCGCACCGATTACCCTAGTATTCAGCATTGGGTCTTACACTACTTGGATGGCAACCTGTCTATCGACTTGATTTATGATCAAACCCTCGAAAAGGGTCAGGGTCTACAACAGCGAATTGAAGCTGATTTGGCCAAAGCTAATTTGATTAAGCAAACTGACATTACAACGATTCGTTTATTGAGCCACACAGCAACGCTTGTTATACTCCGCGCAGGCGACATTTAAGGATTACACACTATGGGCACAGGCACGTTAAAACTATTCTTTGCTCTCAGCATTTTGGCTGTAATCCTGCTGGCAGGCTGGTACCCGTTTAAAAAACGCCTGCGCAACGACGGCCGTCTTGATTTTCCAATCGGTGAAACATTGGCCACGGGTGTTTTTCTTGGGGCGGCGATGTTGCATATGATGCCTGAATCAAATGCTATGTTTAATGCCATGGGTTATCATTATCCATTTGCCTACCTCATCACCGGTGGTATTTTTTTACTGTTTTTATGGCTTGAACATATCGGCAAGGAACTGTATCACCATCAGCATCACGATGCGGCTCATCCCGCCTTTGCGATCCTGGCTTGGCTCATGTTGTCTATTCACTCACTAGTGCTCGGTACAGCGTTAGGCATTAGTCATGAATATGGTTTGGTGATCATGTTGTTTTTGGCGATTATCACTCACAAATGGGCTGAAAGTTTCGCTATTTCGATGCAATTGAACAAGAGCTCACTGACCACAAAAAAAAGCGCGCTCTTTTTTCTGATTTTTGCATTCATGACGCCATTGGGGATTTTAATTGGCTGGTATTTTGGCCGCGGCGTGGAGACAAATTCACTGATCGATCCTGTTTTGATCGCCGTGTCCGCAGGTACTTTTCTCTATCTTGGTACCCTGCATGGCCTTGAACGCTGCGTCATGGTTAAACGCTGCTGTAATTTACGTGATTTCAGTTTTGTGATCATTGGCTTTTTGTTGATGGCATCTGTGGCGTCTCAGGTTTAGGAACCGGAGTGGTCTTTAACTTTTCAAGCAATAGCCGATCCTTAAACTCCTTAGTATGGGAATATCTGGTTTGCGTAACCAATATGCGCAAGGCATTCAAAATATCATATAAAATTGGCCTCAAATAATCATCTTCATTCAATATTGGACTGGATTTATAGATGGCTTCCGTAATGGATTTTGACAACGTCGTCTCGTCAGGCCTTTCTGCTTTACTATAATCACCCGTTAATTGAATCAATGAATCATGCAGTGCTAATGCCGCTTGCGCCTGTCTATAACAGGCTACATCAGTACCTTGTTCCTTCATGGTTAAAAACGATTTAATGATTAGCTCACAAGCCCTAATGCGCAATTTTTCAATGCTTGCCTGTAATGGCTTAGGATTTGCGTAGTCTGGCACGGCATTGGTTTTAGCAAAATTTTCAAGAAACACGGCGGCTTTTCGATCAGACGTGTTCACATGCTGTTTCATCAACAAATCAAGGTGATTATTTAGACAACTAAGCGCTGCGGGTGGCAGTAGAAACTGAGAAAACGAATTCTGTGACAACGTATCTATTTGAAATAGCTGATTAGCAAAGGCAAAAGTTTTCGCTAGCGATTGAAAAACACCCACATCGGCGGGCAGTGCTTCGGGAAACTGACGCTCCCACTCAAACGCAGTCAAGTCATCCAGCGCATGGTGTGTGATGTACACAAACCCTTCTGATTGTTTAGATAATCCTGATTTCAAGCGATTAAATTCAGCAGGGGTGGTTTCACGGTATGGCATAATGTGTTGTTCAAAAAATGCCAGTTTCTCGCTTGCTTTTTCATTCATCCAAAACAGCGGTGTTTTTTGTTCCACCAGCGCGGTAAGATCGCCACTGAAAAAGCGAATTTGCTCCATCAGCGTTAGATAATCGACATTGTTCAGCATCGCATCAGGGCGGTTGCCTGCGAGCTTGGTGTGTTGCATGGTACTAAGCCATGTGTTGTCATAGTGGATGACCATTAGATGCTGTTTAATGCTTTCTGCGTCCTGATTACTAACAATGCACGCAGTCAGCTTGCTGTTATCCATCCGAAACAAAATGGCATGCACCGGCTTTAAATAAGACCCGAGCATGTGTTTTTGCCCTTTATATACAGTTGAATAATTGCAACTTGCGATGATACTAGCGGAAAATAGTATCGATTTTGCATCACTTTTCCCCGACTGGCAAAGATCGTTCAATGTTTTCGTATAGTCGTTATTTCCCTGACAAATTGCTTGCGTAATATGTGGATTATACCTCTGTTCTATCAAAGTCGGATCAAAATGCTCCCCTTCCGCCAATTGCTCCTGCTCTGTCAACATCTTAATTTCTT
>JBCKWE010000048.1:0-12326 GCA_038923045.1 Legionellaceae bacterium | reverse complement strand
TTATTTTTTCCTGACCACAGTATTTCGGATTTATAGACCGAATTGAACAAACGAAAACGATAGTCTTGTGGCAACATTTCACCGTTCTTTAGAAGATCAATAATATCCTTTAGCTCATCATCCGACAACGCGTCTACAATTTTTGACATTATTACACAATCCTTGTTTTGATATGTCTATGTATCGGTCAAAAATCTAAAAACTGTAGTTTTATTTAAATTCTTAATATATGGATGTAACGATGAAAGTATGGGGATATATTTTAGTTTCATAAAAAATAAATCATTTAAATACAACATACCCATTGATTCAATTAGAGGAATCGTTGAAACTCATAGCCATTCTTAACTCCAGTAAAGATTTTTATGAAAACAGAAATCATTTATACCTTAACCAGCAATTTTGAAACTCATGCTCAACGAACGGATGATGGCATAGAGTTCTGGCTGGCGCGGGATCTGCAAAATCTATTAGGATATGGTAAATGGGAGAATTTTCTTAATGTTATTTCTAAAGCAAAAGTAGCTTGTGAAACCTCTGGCCACAAGGTGGGCGACCATTTTCCTGACGTCAGGAAAATGGTTGAGCTAGGTTCTGGCAGTCAGCGCGAAATTGATGACATTATGCTCACACGATACGCCTGCTATCTGATTGCTCAAAATGGTGATCCTAAAAAACAAGAAATAGCTTTTGCCCAGACTTACTTTGCAATGCAAACCAGAAAAGCAGAGCTAATAGAGCAACGACTTCTTGAATCTGAGCGTATTTTAGCTCGTAGGAAATTATCTGATACAGAGAAAGAGCTTTCTCAAGTAATCTACGAGCACACTGGAGGTAATGAGAATTTTGCACTTATTCGCAGCAAAGGAGACCAAGCCCTATTTAATAAGTCAACACAAGCTATGAAAGTCCATTGGAAAGTACCTGGCACTCGCCCATTAGCTGACTTTGCCCCCACCATTATTTTAAAAGCAAAAGACTTTGCTACAGAAATTACTATTTTTAATGCAAGAGAACATGGTATGAACACAGGAGCCGAGATTTCTCGTGAGCATATCACCAATAATGAAGCAGTTCGTAAAACACTTTTAGAACGTGGTATTCGCCCAGAAAGTCTTGCTCCTGCGGAGGATGTTAAGAAAGTCGAACGTCGTTTAGCTTCAGAGGATAAAAAATCTTTAAAAAAACCAGAAGGACTCTAAGATTGGGGGCAACTTTGGGGGCAACACAAATAATTTAATAAATAAAATCATTTAATAACATCATGTTACTATATTAATTCAATAGTCGCCGCCTCCACCAATTAAGTTGTTGATTTAAAAGTTTTTATATCACTTCCCTCTATTTCGAGGGTTCTCAAAGGGTTTATTGCGTCAATATAAGCCCCCCAGTTGTTCACCGGACGATACCCCATTTTAGCTGAATCATCAGGGATCCACTTCCCATAGGTTCGCATAACCATTTCAGTATCCACATGCCCCATTTGGCTGGCAACCCACATAATATTCTCACCACCAGATAGCATCATTGATGCATAGGTATGCCTTGTTTGGTATGGGTTTCGATAACGCACGCCCGCTTTCTTTATAGTATGGAGCCACGCCGTCCGACGAATTTGGTGATCCGTTTCCCACGGTTGACCTGTGCGGGGATTATGAAATACCCGCCTGCCAAGCGCTAGAGTATATTGCTGTTGCGCGTGCAGCGCCGCAACAGCTGGGGGTAACAGCATAACGTCTCGAACGCCCGCACTTGTTTTTGTGCTTTTAATTTGTTTTTTTACCACAGCTCTTGCAACATGCAGCACGCCATTTACTAAATCAACATCCTCCCACTCCAGTGCAATTAATTCAGAAGTACGCAGTCCTGTGAAAAAGGCAAATTGAAACAGATTTTTTATCTGGTCGTGATGCGCTGCTTCTAACATTGCACTCACTTCATTTCTGTCAAATGGATCAACTTTAAAATTACTCCTGCTCGTTGTTTTGCTCAGCAATTTTGAAATTACAATCTTGTCCATAGGATTGCTTTTGATATATTCATCATTCAAAGCCTGATCGATAATGGCTCGCAATGGGATTAACAGATTGCTGACGGTTTTCGATGTTAGGTTTAAATCACGGATCCAATCACGAATGAATGCAGGTTTTAAATCCTGAATCGCAACACTACCAAAATAAGGTATAAGACGTGCGTCACAGATTTTTTTATAGCCTAAATAAGTGCTGTGCTCACGTGTTGATTTTGTCTGCGCCACATAATCATGCAATAGCTCACCGATGGTAAGATCGGTGCGCACGTGACCAAAACGTCTCGCCAGTTTTGATAGCGGAAAATAATCAGCATAGGAAAACGTGCCGCGCTCTATGGCATTGAGAATTTCACTGCGCAGTCGATCCGCATATTTGATATTACTGGGCGTCGCCTCAAACTTAATCGTCTCACGGCATTGCATGCCTCGATAATAAAAGCTAATACGCAAGGTTGTCTTACCAGACTTCCAGTGTCTGAGTTCTACCCCAGCTGGAGTTTTTGCAGTGTTCCCCGATTGCCGTTTTCCACCCATCGCTCAACCTCCATTAAATTTACCCATAAATTACCATCCGGCCCAAGTTTGCAATGCAACCCATCCAGCCACATCCCGCGCTTTCGCTTGCAATGCACGGCATTGCTTGTGTCACCGGAGTCCATGCAATATTTTTTTAGCTTGACCCATTTCATCATCATGAAATATTCCTCCCTTATTTATTAACGAAAGTACGTGGTTGATTATTTTTATCCATATTAATTTCAAGAATGATTTGGTACAGCTTGACGAGCTGTAGTTCAGATTTGAAATTTGATGGCGGCAAGCCGTTTCGGTGAATAGATCGAATGCTCGTCACTGATGCATTGGAAAATTCAGCAATATTTTTTAAGGTGTAGCCGGTTGAATCCAAAATATATTGGATAATGCCTTTGTAAATGGGCAGTTTTGAATGTTCTTCCATTGGTTATCCTCCTCACGTCATTTAAATTGATTAATTAAGGGTCGTTTTAAAAAAGCCGCTTTCCCTGTATAGTTAAGGGATACTTTCACGAACTTTACTTTTGTAAAGATAATGATACTTCCACTTTAATATTTTTACAATAGTAAAAATATATTATTGAGTACATATGACAAACACGGACAACGCAGGTATTGGTTACCTAACGAATTTTGAAGATCTGATGTTTGGTCAGAGGATTGCCTACGTCATCGAAACCAGAGGCATTTCCAAGGCGTGGATCGCTGAGAAGCTTGGTATATCGAAACAAGCCTTAAATTATTTATTAAAACACTCGATTAAACCAAAGTTTGTTGATGAATTTGCTGAGTTATTGGAACTGGATCCAAAATGGATTGAAGAAGGGATGGGGGCTCCATCGCTAAAATCCACAGCAGTCAAACCAATGGCCAGTGTGACCCTTCCCATATTAACCAAATCCGAGTTGCTTGGGCATGCAAGAAAATCGGATGAATTCAAAGAAACCATTAATTATTTACATCACAATGCCGAAGCATTTACAGTCTATAAGTTAGAAGATGATTCCAATTTTCCGCCATTTATCGAAGGGTCTATATTAATTTTTGATACAGAGAAAAGCCCCGTCAGTGAGGATTATGTTTTACTAACGATTGGGGATGATGTGTTTGTAAGGCAGTATTTGATCGATGGCAAAGATCGTTGTTATAAAGCCAGTAACAGGCAACATAAAACGTTTATTAATCCAGCGGCCACCGTTATCGGGGTACTTGTTGAAGTGCGCTATCAGGTTAGTTAGCCCCAACGTTTATCAGCTGTTCGTTCATATTTTTCCTGAAAAAAGTAAATCTTGAAATAAGACTCATCAGAAACGCGAACAGTATTGATAATACAATTTTGACAACGGCTGATGTTAAAAATAAATGCACGAGCTCATCGAATGAGGTGTATCTATAAAAGCACAACGCCGTAAAAACAAGCGAAAACACCAGCTCGCCCGGAAGGGTCGAACACAAGTACCGATTGAATACAGACGTTCCCTGATATACGCCGATTTTCATATGGCTCATGATGCTATTCATCAAATAAAAGCCTATGCCGGTGGCTACAAGCCCCGCCAGAATAACCCATGGGGATTTACTTAGAATGGTTGCAAGCTGCGTTTCTTGAAGCCCGTAGGCTTGTATGGCGATATTGCCTAGGATCAGAAACAGCATCTGGCTCACCAATTTGTAAAAAATGAATTTATTGGCCTCTCCCGGTGAAAATTGATCGGCCACGATATCAACAATAAAAAATCCAATGCAAAAGAAGACAATGCTGAAATTGACGTTATATACCGTAGTGCCCACCGTTACTTTAACAAAGTAAAAGTTAAACATCATGGATAGCAGCTCGACCACCACGAAGAAAATAATCAGGTAATTTTTCACATCTTCTTTGCGCATTATTTATCCTTCAAACGATTGATACAGGAGGCGACATACTCCATGTATAGTTTGGTTTGTTCCTTGCAGTTAAAATCCAGTGTTTTCTCAAGCGTATCGATACCAATAATCATGCAGGCATGATCGGGCTTGAATTTTCTGCACACTAATTCATCATTGAGATCGGCGGCAATATTTTTAAATGGCCTATAACATCCCACAGGTGTATAATTAATTTTCGTTTTTATGGAAATGCCTTGATAGGCGATCTCGAATTTCTCGATCACAAAATGATATCGAGGCGTTTGACTACTGGCGATTTCCAGAAAGCCCTGAACGTAGTTACGAATTTTACTTAAGAGTTTGATTATTTCCATGTCGTCAATCATTTTTAATAAAAAAATTGTTCCATCTGAAAATCCATGCATTCGTCATAACGATCGCGGATTCACGCTAGGTCACGGGCTATTTGAAACCATACTTGTTAAAAAAGGCACAGCACCGGCGCTAGAATATCACTGGCGAAGATTGGAAGCAAGCACCCCGATTCTAGGAATTACAATCCCTTTTTCTCGTGACGAGCTTGAGTCCATGCTCAGCGAGCTGATTGTAAAAAACAATCTACAAAATAAACTGGCAGGCGCACGCGTTACCATTACACATGGTGACGCGGCGCGGGGTATTCTCCCAGCACATACGCCTCAGCCAAATTTTTTAATTACGGTGTTTGAATACGCCGCCCCAGTAAACCGACCTTATTCAGCGCTTATCGTGAATACCAGAAAAAATGAGCTTTCAGCCTCGTGCAGAGTGAAATCGATTAGTTACCTGGATAACATCTTGGCAAAACAAGAAGCCGTAAATCAAAACTACGATGAGGCTATCTTACTCAATACAGCATCAAACGTTGCTGATGGATCTATTTCCAATGTGTTCATGGTTAAAGATAATCAGGTGATAACACCTCCCGTTAGTGATGGCGCTTTGCCGGGTGTGATTCGTAGTATTTTACTTGAAGAGTTTAGCCGGGATTTTTCCATAGTAGAACAATCTATAAGTCCCGCTGAGCTCATGCTTGCGGATGAAGTTTTCCTGACTAACGCATTAATGGGTGTCAAATCATTAGACAAACTCAATAACAGGAAATTTGATTCTTTCCCTGTTACGAATCGCATCAGCCAGACATTACGTGAACAAAAAAATTACATTTGATTTGAAGAGGAATATATTGTGTTAGAAAATCATGCGGCACTTAAAATACAGGGGCTTTTTGCTTCTTATCGTTTAAACAAGCAAATCGCAGCGCAACAGGCCATATCAACCAGTCCCACTACGAAATTACTACAAGCTTTCGATTTGAGATTTCAATGCATGAGAGCCGTGGCGGCGGCTAAGTTTCCCATCAATAAACCGATTGAGGATCCAGCGCAAGTGGAGCGTGTGCTTATTAGTATAAGTGAATTCGCAAAAGAAAAAGGAATCATTAACCTTGAAACAGTGGAACAAATTTTTCGACAGAACATTTTCTTGGCAGAAAAAATACAGTCTTCTTACTACGATCTGATTTGGAGAAAGTCGTACTATGGTGCGCCTGATACGCAACAATTAATCAATAATGCATATGCTCAATTGCGTGATTTAGCACAAACAGCTAACCTACCTGTTTGTGGTCATCCAGAAAGTGCGGATTTAACCTCGGCAGATGTTCTCAGGCTAGCTCGTGATGTAATTCAGCATGCCAGCAAAACAATTGTTGAAATACTGGCAGACTCGACGAGTCGGGAAGTACAGGTAATTTCGCAAGAGGAGTTTGCTGGGGTTATTGAAAAAATGTTGGCAAATTATATGACGCCAGGTGTATTAGCGCGGAGTAAAGAAAACGTGCGGTTATTAACACAGCAGGTTTCAGAATGCTCCATGTGTTAAAGTCGAGGTTTGATGATGCATTCTGTCTGGCCTAAATTATTAGTTCCCAGATATTAGTTCCCAGAGCTCATTTTTAAACCCGTTTAGAATTAATACAAACTATACCCTTGACGCCAATAAATTTCATGAAAATTATTCGCCACCCAAAAGGAAAAACAATGACTAACCCTACTCATGATTTTATGGCTAAAACAATTGAGATCGCAGCGTCTAATCCAATGGCACCTTTTGGCGCAATGATTGTTTATGATGACCGAGAGATATTATTAAAATCCGTCAACAGCGCGCATAACAACCCACTGATGCACGGAGAGCTGTCTGTAATTCATACGCTATTCAGCAATGGCTTCACAGGTGATTGCAGTAAATTGAGCTTGTATACAACGGCTGAACCATGTCCTATGTGTTCGGCGGCAATCTATTGGGCAATGATTCCAAAAGTGGTTTATGGCACATCCATTCCCTTTCTTCATGATTTGTTTGGTCGCCAAATTCAGGTCAGAGCAGCTGATATATTTTCAAAAACGCCCGATTTTTATACTTGTGAACTTATCGGTGGCGTTATGGAAGACGAGTGCAATCAATTATTTATTGAAGCAAAAAGATTAAGGGACTTGCAATTATGAATAAAACCCAATTACAGACAATTTCTAAGGATACTATGACAAAAAAATATATTTACTTTATTACTAGTACCTCTGGCGTTGGTAAAACAACCCTGATTGAAGAGTTAAAGAAAAAATATGCCGATAAAACATGGGCATTTTTACACTTTGACTCTATAGTAGGTGAGTCGAATCACTAAACAGGGGGCTGGGGTGGCTAATGTGAAGATGACAGAAGATACCATGCAATGGGTTAATCGTATCTTTCAACAACAAGGAATGGTGCTGTTAGATAAGCCTAAACTGATTCGTGATATGCCGTGGTCTAGAGTTGAGCAGTTGGCAACCAATCAAGGATCTGTTTATTTGAAACACATGGCGCCATTGTTTGCGATAGAGGGGAAGCTGATTGTTTATTTATCCAAACAGGTTACACATCATGTTCCACAAGTGTTGGCTATTGATGAGGCAGTAGGATTATTGTTGATGCGTGACGCAGGGAAGCCGCTGCGCAATCTTCTTCAAGTTCAATATCAAACTCCACTGAGTTGTGACGCATTGTCCTGTTACGCCGCAATACAACAGGCGTGTATTCCCCATGTTAACAGCTTAATATCGCGGGGTGTTCCTGATTGGCGACTACAGTATTTGCCTAGCTTATATGAAAATCTGCTTTCTCAAGAAACGATGTTAAATGCAGACGGACTGACAGCAATAGAGCTGACCCAATTGCGACGGTTACAGCCAATGCTAGTTGAGTTGTGCGAACAGTTAGTGAGTTTTGAAATTCCAGAAACAATTGAGCATGGTGACTTTCATGATAATAACGTGCTCATTCAGGATAAGCGCATTACCATTAATGATTGGGGTGATGCCACCATCAGCCATCCTTTTTTCTCTGGTGTTTCATGGCTGGAAAGTGCGAAACGAACACATGGCTTTGATGAGCAGCATTCCGATTATCAGCAACAATTATCGGCGTATCTTTCTGTATGGCAGAATTTTGGTGATATTCCTGAGTTGACCGCTGGGTTTCAATTGGCAAAGCGCATTCGTCCTATTGTATTTGCGATCAGTTTTAGCCGAATTAATGCATGTAAGGGCATTGAAGACTATCCCCAGTATCGTGGTTATATTGCCGACGCATTGCGGCTGTTTATGGCTTAGCGAAGCGCAACATCCACCGTTCTTTGGTGTCAGGATGTTCATATAAATCTTGAAATCCTGCTTTATGATATGCTTTGATTGCGTGAGTGTTATTGTCGTCTGGATCCGCAAAGGCTGCTCCAAAGGTTGGATCGCTATATTGCTTAAGAAATAATTCAAGTGCTTTAGACCCATACCCTTTTCCGAGTTGCGATGCCTCACCAATAAACAGGTCAAACGCAGACAGTGAACCTGGCAATCCGACTAACGGCGTACCACGAGAAAAATCATAGGCGTTGTATAATTGAATATAGCCTATGGGTTGTTCATACAACGTGATGATGTATGCCTGTATTTGTTTCTGGGCGCCTGCTTCCAGTTTAAAGCCTTGAACATAGGTATGGTATTTTTCTGATACCCGAGCGAGAGTCCAAGTGACATCGGGATCCCACCATGCTTTAACATGTGGCGTTTGTAGCTAGGTCAACATCAAGGGGAAGTGATTTTCAGCGAGCGGGATAAAATCAATCACGGTTTATTGCCTCTAAAGCGGGGCGGTCGGCATTCATGATCGATAGAACATGTTTAGAAATTTTCTCAATTGGCCAGTCCCACCATTTTAAATCCAATAAAAAGGCGATTGTGTCGTCGTCAAAGCGTTTGCGAATGACTTTAACCGGGTTCCCGCCGACGATGGTGTAAGGCTCTACATCATGGGTGACAACAGACCTTGTTCCAATGATTACCCCATCGCCTATTGTGACTCCTGGCATAATTGTCGCGTCGAACCCAATCCAAACGTCATGACCAATAATAGTATCTTTCTTTCGATTTGGAATAAATGGAACATGCGGCCAACAGGATTGAAAAATAATAAACGGAAACGACGAATAACCCCCGAGATGATGAGCGCCACCATTCATGATAAATTTGACGCCCGTCGCAATTTGACAAAATTTGCCAATATTGAGCTTGTCACCGATAAAATCAAAATGATACAAAACATTTTTTTCAAAGTTATTTACATCGACCGGATCATCATAGTAGGTATAGTCGCCAATGATGATATTGGGATTTTTAACGATATTTTTCAGAAATACGGTACGTTCTGAGCTGGGGATAGGGTATCGCGTGTTTGGATCGGGATGCATAATGACCTTTATGGTTGGATGTACACGTAAACATCAAATTCAATATTTAGAATTTAGAAATAAGTCGTTTCCCATGTTATCAAAAAACTTGTGGTAATTCTCGTCATGGATAATGAGTTGAGCCGCGTGAGCTAACGCTCCCAACACAACTGATTTATTAAACCCATCCATCCCCGCCTTCACCACCAACCCACCCAACTCAATCTTGCGCCGCGTTTCCGCACGGCGCTTTTTAATTTTCTCAATGACAAGTGATTTCTCACACCGTGCAATCTGCTGCGTTTGTTGTACAATCTGCTCACTCGTGGTCATGACTTAACCCACCGGCAAGTTTGGCAAACGCATCATCCAGTTGTTTAATATCCCACTGATGAAGCCCATGTTTATAAGCAAGTGATCCAATCTCAAGCTTGTGCTTTTGTTGTAATTTTTCAAGCTTGATTTTAGCGTTTTCGATTCTATCCAAGAGTACTGCTTCCATTTGCGATCCTGTCTTCTTAGACATAATCTCATCTCCGCAAATGTTAATAACGTTTCAAGCGTACCCAACACCATGGCACAAATCAAGCCCTTATCAAAATAAACCGCGCGCAGCGCACTCAGCCAGTCCCGCAGGAATATCCAAGGGCGCAATATACATTCTATCGAATGTTTGCTAAAATCTAATTTCAAACCAAAAAAATCTTCACGGACAAGATTTTTTTATTCAATCAAAGCAACCGATGGATCAGTTACACGTAAGGTGTATCCATGGCGATTGCGTTTGCCCATGTTTCGATTCATAGCCGTTCAAAAGGTCACAGTGCCATTGCTGCGAGTAGTTATCGCACCGGTACTAAATTATTTGATTCTCGCACTGGCCGGACGCATGATTATTCAAATCGTCATGACGTCGCTTATTCGACTATTCTGTTACCCGAAGGTTGTGATATAGCATTCGCCGACCGTGAATTTTTATGGAATCAGGTGGAGCTTGCTGAAAAAAGACGGGATGCGCAGCTCTGTAAAGATGTCGTTTTGGCCTTGCCGAAAGAATTGGATTTAAACCTGCAAATCGAACTGGTCAAACGTTTCGCCAAACCCCATTTTGTCGATAACGGATTACCGGCGGACATTGCTATACACGATCATGGTGATGGCAACCCGCACGCCCACATTCTGATCCCGACTCGTCGTTTAGAAAAAGACCGATTTTCAAAATACAAGGCGCGTGATCTTAATCCGGCGTTTGCCAAAGGCTATGTGGTTGAACATGATTACTGGGGTGAGCGTTGGCGTGATATGCAAAACGCGTTCTTTGAGGAAAAAAATATCGATTTATCGGTTGATCTAAACCACATCATCGCCGAGCACCATCAAGGAAAAATCAAAGCGGATGACAACCATTATTTGCTGGATGACAATAAAATCATTCGCGAGACTCGCCTTGAACTGGCGCGAGCTAATGTTGAAAACGTCATCCAGCATCTGGCCTCTCTTCACAGCGTTTTTACCCGCCGAGACGTTGAAAAACTGTTGTTTAAGACATTCAAAGACACACAAAAGGCCGATGAATATTTAACGCTGGTTGAACAAGTCCTAGCACACACAGACGTCATCAATCTAGGCAATAACGATAAAGGCAGGGAATGCTACACCACTCGCCATCAATACATCCAAGAAGCCCGTCTGCGCGATAATATTGAAACCATGATGCAGCGCCAAAACCATGTGTTTGTAAATGGGATCGAGCGCCTTGCCAAACAATACCAGTTAAACGACGAACAGCATGAAGCCTTGCGTTATATCGCGCAAAGCCCTGATATCAGCGTGGTGATAGGCCGCCCGGGTGTCGGCAAGAGCTATTTATTGAAACCCGTAAAAGAATACTTTGAAGCCAATCACAGGTACGTCTTAGGTGCCGCCCTGTCCGGGAAAGTGGCTAAATCCATGCAGACGGAGACCGGCATTGAATCATCAACCATTGCATCCCTTGTCTGGCGACTCAACAATAATAAACTGCAATTAACCAACCAGCACGTACTCATCATTGATGAAGCTGGCATGGTTGATTTCGACAACATGGCCTTGCTCATCAATAAAGCCAAAAAAGCCGGCAGTAAAGTGGTGCTGGTCGGCGATCCAGATCAATTAAAACCAATTAACAAGGGTGAGATATTCAGAGGCATAGCCGCAATTACAGGCTACATTGAACTGGAAAATATTCGCCGTCAACAAGACCCAGGCGACCGGCAAGCCAGCTTGAATCTGGCCAAAGGCAATATTGATGATGCATTACAACATTATGCAAACAAGGGCGCTATATTTCTCGGCGCGTCACCCATGGCGGCAACCGAGCAGTTAATTGATGACTGGCAAAAAAATATAACCGATGCATCCATTAAAGACTCAATCCTGCTGGCGTTTACCAGAGCGGCCGTTGCTGATCTCAATCAGAAAGCCAGAAGTGCGCTGAAAGAGAAAAGCCTGTTAGGCGATGAGGAAATTGATTATCAGGGATTAGATAAAGACCTGATAATCTCAACTGGTGATCGTCTACTATTTCGACAAAATGACAGGGAGCTTGGTGTTAGAAACGGTGATTTAGGCACGGTCAAATTCGCTTGCAAACAACAATTACAAGTCGAACTGGATAGCGGGGAAAAAATAACGATTCCCAAAACCTACCAGTCGATTGATTACGGCTATGCGCTCACCGTTCACAAGTCCCAAGGCATGACCGCAGAACATGCGAAAGTGCTGATTGATAGCAAATACTGGGACAGGCACTTGAGCTTTGTCGCCATGACTCGGCATAAACAAAGTTTGAATATTTACGCTGATACCACGAATCATCCGAGTATGAACAATTTAAAACGCACGTTGGCGCGGTCTACCACGAAGGATAATGTGATTGATTGGCCGCTGGATTATGCGATAAGGGCGGGGTTTAATCCTGATAAATTGATTGGTAGGGTTTTGAATCATTTGGCTGGAGTTGGGCATAAAATCAGGGATGGGTTTAATTATGTGGCGGTACGTCATGATCAATTGCTTGTTGCTAAACAATATGAGTGTCTTAAGACT
>JBCKWE010000047.1:0-12418 GCA_038923045.1 Legionellaceae bacterium | reverse complement strand
AAGAGAAGGGCTCCATGCACTATTGCAAGTTAGAGCGGCGGTGAATAGTAATGATTGGAGCACTATTTGTGAGAGGCATATCAATGAATCCGTATACAAAAAAGCCGCATAATTACACAAATTAAATTACACTTCCTCACGTCGATGTTAACCCCATCAAAGATCAGATGTTCATCGTGAGAAAAGGTCAAGTTACGCATTTCAACCAAGTTATCCAGCATACCTATATATTCCAGCGTTAGCTTAGGATAGATTATATACCAGAGATGGTAAATATTGCCAATTTTTGGCCTATTTTCAGCCCTGTCCCCTTTAAATACTTGCAAAAGGAAAAGCGATGTTAAATTTTTTCGATAATATTGATTCTAAAAAATACACAAAAACAATGATTCAACGCATGATAAAATTACATCAAGCTGTCAATGATAAGGCGATTAGCGCTTCTCAGCTAAAAACAATTTCCGCAATCAGCGCAGTTGAACTTGAGGAAGTCATTACTAAATTATTTAATAAAACCCTTGATCTTAGCAATCCTAATCTTGCCGCACTGAGCACGTTTTTCGCAACTATAAATACTAATCTCGATTCAATTGCAATTGATGATTCAGCCTATGGCAATGTCGAGGCAACGCTAAAGCAGTTTGATAGCGAACACGGCGATTACCTGCCTTTACAACCACTTGTCATTGAAAACGAACGATCACTTGCCTTGGCTCTAAATGATTTTGCAGCATTTTACCCACTGTTTATCCAGCATCTGTCTGTAAAAAAAGAACCAAGTGAACTCGGGGATAAATATTCAGTTAAAATTGATTCCTCAGCAGCAAAATTAACATGGTTACAATGGAAATCTACTCGACCTATAAGGCTTGAATACGATCCACGTCAAGCGGAATTCCCCGGCCTAATCGAGAAGTTTCTGGCTGGCAGATTAAATCCGCAGGAATGGCTGTCAGATATTGACATGCAGCGCGCGTTTAGCATTTTAAATTTGACCGACAAAAATATACATATTGTACGACTCAAAGCGGATGATATTGGTCTTACTTTACATTTTGAGCGGGAAAAGCATGAGCAGGATGATCCGAAGGCTCCCTACACAATACCTTTAATTCTTAATCTTGGTGAGGATAAACACAGCCGCATTGATTCAAAGGGTGTTCATTGGACGCGCCTGCTAGTAACGGTTGACCCAAGACATGTCCCCCCACTTATCACAGCGAAGTATTCAGATGAGTTGGAATTACCCCAGGCCAGTAAAAAGACAATCACAGAAACGATTACCAAAGCAATTACATACCATGAACAGATAGGCGATTATTCAAGTGATAGTAAAATCTATTCCGCCTACCCTGCGTGTAATCAACCAATAATTGAAGTTACTGGATCAGGGGAGCAAAATGATACGTTTACCTGCGGGCATCGTGCCTTGCGCGGATTGATTAAAGACTTGATCGACCAAAATCAATTGGCTGAAACTCCTCAATATAAAGCATTTATTGACTGTGATACCAGTGTAAGCTTACGGAATTTTGTCAGCCAAACCTTGATTGGCGAACAAAATATAGGTGCAAATGATTGCCATAAAATTACAGCAAGACTTGGATTAACATTTTCCTCTCCAGATGCACATGGTTATTGTAAAATAGACCAGGAATTGGTCAAAGGGCAACTACTGGCCTTTGACCAACCAACACACCGCGGTAAAGGCTGGCAACTTGGCAAAAAATTCGATTCCGATCACCTTAAAACGCTCGTTGCCCGTAACAAAGCCATTATAGCGTTTCGCGAAACAACTCCCATCAAGGAGCTGCAAGGTATTAGCTCCGACAAGACGACACTAAATTTGGATTTGCCAGATATTATTTCAAAGATGGGTGCATCAGAAGACAGCGAATTAGCCCTTGATATAATTTTTAAAGCGGTATTGGATAGACCCAGCATAAAAGAAATAAGCTTAAATAGTGAAACACCATTGAGCGATAACTTACTTGCTGCTCTCAAAAATCAAATGGTTTCGCTTCCATCCACGCTGAAGCTAACCTCTGAGAACCCACAGTTAGAAGCGCACCTCGTCGTTATAAATGCTAGAAACACCTTGCTCAATGAACTTGCTATTCAAGACTCTGGCCAAGATCCATGGGATCAAATATATTCTAACCTACTATTTGATTTACCTGCCACAAAAGCAACTGGACAAACGCTTGATTTCGTTGACAAAGATTCTGAGATACAGGCTAATGCTATCGGAACACTGGGTCGGCTTGGATTTGAAAAATTATTACAATACGCCTCAGATAATGAAGGTCGTTTTGTAAACAGTAATTGCCCATACCAAACATTCAGCATGGCCAATGCCTTGAAGTATTCTAAAGGCTTCCCGTCCAGTCTTGATTTATTACAAGCATTGAATACTCATTTACAATCGGCATCCCCGTTTGTTCCCTTCAAACACTTTATTATTCCCATACGGAATTTGAGCGAAATTGATCAAGCGTCAATGTTTGATGAAATAAAGAAAATAGTAATGCTAAATACGCTACCGCTTGAAAAAATTGAAATTAAAACGTCCTCACTCAAGAACTTGGATACTACGCAAATAGAAAAGTTGATTGCTTTTGTTAAAAACAACCCAGCAATAACCACGGTTATATCATTTTCAACGCATGAGCCATCACCTGTTACAGCAAAACTTGCCGAATTAGAAAATGCCTCCATTAAAAACAAGCGTAACGCCATACAAAGTGCAACTGGATTAAGGACCGGTGCTCACGTTAAAAAATCAGTACAGAAGATAGCATTGGGTAAAATAGGTAAAGCAATCTTTGCCACAGAAGACCTTGGCACCCTGGCTAGTGAAGTCCAGGTTCAGGAGCAGCAACAGCAGGTTCAGCAACAAATTCAAACCGCACTCAATAATGATGAGTTACCAGATGCAGATCCTATAGAAGATGAAGCTTTTACTACCTATTCAGGTGTTGATGAACAATTAGATCGTGATTCATTTATAAAGACGATGGGTGAGTTTGTACGCGCCCGCCACCCTCATTTAACGCCAGGAATGTGCTGGGATTTAATTACTGGCGACAATGCTCACTTATTTAAATATGGCATTTGTAAAATGACCGTTTCGGCTGCAAAAATGCTGGTTGAACATTTGTCGGATGTACAATATGGATTACATCCCGATAATCTGCCACGTGGCTTCTCATTACAGCAAGATAAGGGCGGAAAGGTAGTAGTAAATTATAACCAGGTTAACCCGATTATAAATCCTAATGAGTCTCCGCTGACCCTACAATTCAGTACACCTCGCCCTGCTAATGCCTGGTCAGGTAATATGCTGCAATTTATGACTGAAGATCAATCCATTGAATTATATAAGACCTTTTTAAAACAGGCACAGAAACCAAAGCCGACCATAGAAGAATGCAACAGCACCTTTTTCTTTTTGAAGGATTATACTAAACCTAGCATATCACCCACCCTCCGACATCAAATTCTCAAAGGCATGATTGATGGGGCGGCTATGAGCCCAAAACAATCTGATGAAATAAAGAAACTAATTACGGATGTTTTTGATGTCAAACTAACCAATAAAAATATTGTGGCTTTAGGTGAAATTCTTTATGAACAAAATCCTCAAGTCTTATCTGATTTTCTTAATTCATTACAGCAACTTAAAAAAGATAAAGGGAGCGCCTATTTTGAGAGTTTTAAAACGTGTTTTATTGACTCATCAGAAAACTTAAATGAATTAACAAATAAAGAATCGAAGGCGTCAATCGAAAAAATACGAACCTTTTCACCTACCCAAATGACTTGGTGGAAATCACTGACCGAGCAACATACAAGCAATATCAACTATCAGCAGGAACAACCAATTGACTCCAACCCTGATTTTACGCTTGTTAGCAGTATTCAGCCCGGCCAACGCTGGGCTAATCTGGCGGAATTAACCAGTGGTTTTGATTATTTTTGTGCGCAATTAGAAGAAGTAAGTCCTGGCTTAAAACTGACGCAATTTTGCCCGTTAACTGGCGTTGCAGACATGCGCGTAGCGCTTGATCGCCTAGTTTCTACTATTTTACCCAATGCCCACAATGTTAATGAGCAATTTTATGAGTCATTAACCAGCCTGCCTCTAGATGCCTTAGGCCCATTTTATGCCTCCCGCTATGAAGGATTTAAGCTGGTTTCATCCGAGATGCAATTGCACCTAGGGGCTTTGACTAAGAATGCAGGCCGTGATTTATATAAGGCTCAGGATGGATTTTGTTATCGATTTGAGAAAGATAAAGTCATCATGGCTTTTACTCACAGCAATAGTGCCGAAATGAATAAAGCACTTCTTAAGCGTTACATCGCAACATTTAACCACCGCGCATCGAGTAAAAGCTATGATGATGCTTATAATCGTATTATCCGAGCTGGCAGCCAATATTCTTATTATATGTTAATCATTCTTGCAGCCTATGGTACTGGAAAGCGGGGTAAGTATTTCACTGACAAGGATATCGACAACCTAGCTGGTTTAAGTCGACACGGCACGAAGGCCCGGCTTTCGCTTTCAGAATGGGTGGAGACTACCACTGGCACCATAAAAACAACCATTGCTGAATCAGTAACCATCTTGGAGCTAGGGATTTCAGACCCATCAGGAGGATTCTCTCTCTTCATTCCTTACGCCGCAGTACTAATTGCGGACTTTAATGACTCAGCAGATATTTATCATGAAGCACTTGGTCAGCTCGCCGATAACCCTAAAAAAATGCCGTTGGAAAACTTTCAGGGTGCACTATGGTCAATCTTGCAAGAAGAAGAGCCTACTTTAGATTTTTCTACAATAACAGCGGAAAAACCACTCGCCTCGGCTATTACTAAATTAATGGCCGTTTGTGATGGTCAACTCCTTAGTGACAGTGAAGCAGCGGCTACAAAAATTTTTGCATTGCATCGGCAAGTCCAGGCTTGTTTGGAGAAACATGCCCACCAAACCACAAAAGATATGCTTGAACTATTGGGTAATATTGACACAAAATCGGCTGCGTTGCCTACCATCGAACAATTAACCGGCATCGTATTAGATATTACTAATCTAGACGCAAAACCTGACTACAACACCCTTGAGCGTGAAATAAAAGAGAAGCTTCCAGAAAGCTGTGCTATTTTAACCCAAAAAGTTACTGCAGTACAATTAAAATCAACTGGAAACTTGCACAGCATTATCTCTAAACACATGGGTGGTATTATTGAACAATTAGAATCCAGGCAAGGTCTAATTGATGAGGCTCTGGGAGAAGGTTTTTATGCCAGCTTGTCAACTCCTCGAGGTCCTCGGGCACTCATGCATGGTCTCGAAAACATTGGAAATTTACCTGATGGCTTGGTTAGTGGCATTGCTCAGAATCAAGTGCTTGGTCTCATGCGCACCGTGTATACGTCCGTTAGTAACGAGGGCATAAGCAGCATAGGGCTTACTGATGGGCAAACAAGGGGGCTATTAACTAAAATCATTAATACCAAGCTCAATCATAAAGTCAAAACCACTGATGATTTTAAAGCGTTTACAGGAATTTATGCCTCAGAGACGGAAGCATTAGGAGCCTTACTTGGACATTTAAAATCACTCAATCAAAAATGGCCAACTTCTTTCAATGCGATATTAGCCTCCCTAGATAACTGTGCATCCATTAATATGTATCCGATTCGTTTACTAGAAAAAATTACAGGTGCATTTGCAATAAACTTCGATGAGAAAAAGCCATTCCCGGCTTTACTATTCAAATCCTTTTTTAACATAGAACCCCTGACAGCAGAAAAAATCCAAAATCTCGGTGAAATCATTGACACTGTTTTTAATATTGATGACGATACCCTTAAGGCTGATGAGCGGGAACTGCTTTGTAAACTTGCTCTAAAACACTGCCAAGCGGTTAATGAAGCTCTTTTAGCATATTTTTTAACCCAATTAATGGATCTCAAAAAAACCGATCCGGAAATTTTCAAGTCGAAACTAACATTTATTTTGGCAACCAATGATATTCATGCTGGGCTGATACAGGTTCCTGCTTATATTAGTGATCTTAAAAAACATGATCCTGAATTAATGCCTGTTGTTGTTGATTTTTTTGCCAAAGAAGAGATTGAAAATTTTATTCGATTTATGACGCTTGTCAGCCCCCTTAACGATAAGTCATCATCGTTGATTACTATTGCCTTGAAAGCTGCTCAAAAAAAAGGTAGTTATGATCACGCGAAAATGACTGGTTTATTCAACACCCAGTTTTCTAGGAGAGATTTAGATAAAAAAGACATTGCTAAACTAGCGCAACTTTACCAAAGCCCTAATCATCCAGATATTGATGTGTTGATAGAATCGCTGAGTCTACCCGTATTAGATATTAATGACCTAGAAGCACGACTTGATCGCGATCCGTTTAGACTTCGTACAGATCCAGCAACCACGGCTCTAACTCTGACCGAGCAGTTTTCTACGGAACATATAACAGGTTATCTTGATGAACTAAAAGACTTATACTACGACAGGCCCTTACTTCTCTCGCAACGCCAGGCATTACAAAAGTGGCTCCTTTATATCAATACCATCGGTCAAATGAATCCAATACCCACTACACCATGGGATACAGTGGCCAATAAGGCCAAACCTGTTATCGAAATGTCGCACAGTGAGATTCAAGGATTACTTAAGCATTACAGACTCCAATTCCAAAACAAGTCAATCAGGCCTGAACAACGAACGAAAGACAGGCTTGAATGCATCGCTATTTTAAGCGAGGCAATGTATAGAGGCACTGGCAAATACCCAAGAAAAACACAATTAATTTATCTGTTAAATTCAATGCAACAAAGTGGTAACTACATAGCCCAAATACAAACAGGACAAGGAAAGTCATTGACTGCAGCGTTAGCCGCAGCGATGACCCATTTAGAAGGACATACTGTGGATTTATGTACCAGCACTTTATCCTTAGCCAACGAAGGACTAGATGAAAACAAAGCATTTTTTGAATACCTCGGCATCCCTGTCCGGTTAATTAATGCTGAATCCTCCTCATCTGATGATTACCAACAAGGGGCTATTCATTATTCAAGCCTGTCTGAGATAGCACTTTACCGCTCAAAGATGACGCTGCAAGGGAAGATTTTTTCTGATGATTCAGTATTAATTGCAGATGAGGTGGATTTCTCAACACTGGATGATAACACCCGTTACCGAAATGCAACCTCACTTGATGCCGTTACAGACCCTTACAAAAGCCCTTATACCTGGGTTTATGAATCGCTGGTTCAATTTGTTGATGCTCAAAAAACACCGATGTCTGATGGCGATTTCCTAAATAGTGCAAGGCAATGGTTAATACCCGCTGCAAAAACGAAAGCAGAAAAAACGCAATTAAAACATCTTGAGTCCACACTGGATGTTTATAATAAGCGTCTTGAAACTTGGTTAATCGCTTCGGCTAAAACATCACAATTAATCGCGTTAGCGGAATCAAGGTTTCGCGTGATTCCTCTTGAACACAAAAAATATGGCCGTGTTTCTAAAGCTTGTATTTTGTCAAATAGCGAACCCAGGATTGCCGCAGAATACAGTGATGCCATACATCAATTTTTGCATACTCGATTAAGACAAAAATACCAAGCAGCCATTGCAAAAGGTAGCATGCCTGATTTTCTTGTTGAGCCTGAAAAAGCCTATGTAACCAGCCTAAACAGTAAGCTCCTCATGAAAAAATATTCAAGAATAATGGGCATGAGTGGTACGGCCGGATCTATGGAAGAAATTCATGAGCAATATGCCAAGTATGGCTTTCGCTTCACAGATATCTGTCCATACGTTGAGTCCCAACTTCGTTATTTACCGCCAATTCTCACAAACCCAAAGCTCATTGTTAGCAGTGATTTGGAGGAGCAAGATCACATTGGTAGGATTGTTAGAGAGGCTATTACGCACATTTCTCGTGGAACCGATAGGTTATGCGGCCCAATGCTTATTCAGTGCGCCAATAAAACAGAAGGCGAAAAAATTCATCAAGCTTTGCGCGCAGCCATCGAAATACATCAACGGGATTATCAAGGTAGATATAGGACAGTACAACAATACTACAGCAGCGAAAAACCAACGCCTGCAGAACGTAATGATGAGGAAAATAAATATAAAACAACGGCTGGTGAGTCTGGCGTAATTACGATTTCCACAGTCTTTGCTCGCGGCACCGATATAAAGCCACCTACAGGCTTAGGCTTATATGCGGTTCAAACTTATGTCGATACCAAACCCTACTCTGCCGAAGACCTCGAACGCTCAAAAAAACAAAAAGCGGGTCGCGCAGGGAGACAGGGAGAGATAGGTTCTACTCGCATGATAGTTCGCCGCAGCGAGTTTAAGGATGTTTATAACGTGAAAGCAATGCGCAATATTCCTAACACGGTTACGGGTATTAATATAGCCATTCACGATTTAAACATCAACAGAAACCAGTCGCGAACCCTTGACCGAAACTTGCGAGAATCATTCGATGATATTAAAGACATCGCATATCAAAAGTTTTTGAAATTTATTACGGTTATCAACACCAGCGATCCGCAAATACTAAAACAAGCTGTACGTGACAAATTATTAAAGCATTGGAGTCTCTTCCTAGGCGACATTGATGCCCAATGGGATGAATTACAACATTTGCCAGCATTACAAGGTAACTTAGAAGCGAAAATTAAAGGTATTGCGGAGTTTACTTGCGAAAGGTGGGAGAAAATCGCGCAAGAAAATGGCGTACTGCATACTGATTTATTGAATTGGAGTAACCACAACAAGATTTCCGGCATGACATTACCAAAAGACCTTGCTCTTAATGCTCTAGATATTATCGCAAAAATAAGAACAGAACACCCGAACCCATCGCGACAGCACATTAAACACATTCAAATTAATGGACCAGTTGACCCATCCGTTTCTGAGGATGCTGTTTATTGTGATTTTATGGCGCTAAATCTTGAGAATGAACCCTTGGTAGAAACCGCGATAAGCGCTAGTCGTGCGCGTGCTGTAGGTACATCTATTGCTAATTGCGTTAGCTATTTAAGTAGCGATGCCCACTTTAATAAATTGCAAGGAAAATTTAATTTAAGGGATGTAAGTTCTACCGAGCCTGAAAAAGTAAAGCACGCTATGGGTGCATTATTGTATTTGCGCTACAAGGCCTATCGCGATGGCAATCCGCTCGCTCATGCGGAACTTAAGGTGAAATGCGACCTGTTTATCTCCCAAATTTGCTTGGGAAAAAATGCTGAGTTGACCGCTGCCTTAGCTGCAGCCCAGGCAGATCATTTTACAAAATTGATGGCCAACCAGAGAAAGCCTGAATTAGATGCCAGAAAAATCAAATACCTTGAATTGGTCATGGCTGAGTGGCAAACGCAATTGCCTAAGGAAACCGAAACGTGGAAACGGACCGGATTTCCAACCTGGTGGAATGGCACCGGCACTAACAACGCAATGAAACACCCTGTTATTCAATGGCTAACAAGCTACCGTGATAACTGGTGGAGCCGATTGTGGGTCAGTAGTGACCATAAGCAAATTGTGACAAATTTGTTAGCTAACATAAATGCTTACGGTAATGGTTCTTCAAAAGATATCTTAGCAATGATATCTGCGGCTCGACATCAAATATTAGCTGATGATAGTCGCAATAAACGTTCCATGGACTCTGGCATTAACGGACGATTATATCAATATCTTAATAGCGTTGAGGCCCGTGTTGTCGCGGCAAGTACGGCTCAGGAGCTAGATACGGATGTTGTTCGCCAATTGAATGATATTAAAGTCGTTTTATCTTCATTTGCAAGCCTTAACTATCAAGATCTTAATAACACGATTGAATCGCTTAATACAGCCGCCTGCCTAGATGCGGCCGGTAACGTAGTTGTTGCCGAGGTAACTCGCCAATATCAACGCCTTTCAGCCTTGATGACTTCTGTCAACTTAATGTCTCTGGATGAGCCGCGCTTTGAAAGCAAGGAATGGCGGACACTTGATGGTTATTGCGGCGAAAAAAGCAGGCAATTAGTCAGTTACTTTAAACAATGCGATAAGCTCAGCACAATTAATAAGTGCCGCTCCGTGCAAGTTTATCAGGCCGCAAGCGAATCTTCAGCCATCATCGTAAATAAAATACACGGTATAGGTTATCAAAATCAAGTAGTGCATAGGCTTGAACAGGCTGATTTCAGCTATAAAAATGATAGAGTAGCCTTTAAGATTGCTGAAAACGCAACAAATAAAACACTCAAAAATCAAATACATAATGCTCTTGCCTACACGGAATTATTAAGTGCGCTTGAAGAATCAATCGTTGAACGTGCCGATGGTGAAACGCTGATTAGGTTTAAAACGTTAACCCTCGGCTCTAGTGAGCGTTTTACAGATGGATTTCAGTTAACCATTAGCCTTGAAATTAATGGTAAGGCAACCTTAGTCCATTATAACTTTGACTCAAATAATCCCACAGCCTATATTGATAATGAATCATTAGCTGATCTTGATAACGCTGAACAAATTGAACCAGATATAGGTGAAACTCCTGTAAATGATGTAAACGTAGGCGAATTTCTAACCCGAGCCGACTCCCTTGAAGCAGAAGGCGCGCCGTTGCGTCAGGAGGCTAGGGCGGCTAGGGCGGCGAGCGCAACAGCACATATAGCACTAACACACGATTTTAAACAACAGACCGAGGCAATAAAAGAAAGGCTTTCTGCTGTTTTTCATAATACAGATAAACCTGAGCTTAAATAAATTAAATTAAATAGGAAAAAACCATGCCTCCAATAATTGAGAAATCTGAGCTACAGAGAAGACTTGTTGATATCATTAAAAAAACAAGGCAACTTCGAGATGAAACGATGAATGATTTGTCTTCTCAGAGACATCAGGCTGAATATTATCAAGCGCTACTAAAGCTTTATCCGAAAAGCGAAAAGTTACCTAATCACATCGCTTTTTTTAATAAAAATATAAATACAGAAATTGAATTACTTGATTCCATAGAAAAGGGACTAGCCGAATACGAGGAGATGCTCAGCAATTCGGCGCCACCCCTTCGTAGTAGATCGTGAAGCCCAGCACCTACTTCAAGATGACGGACGGCCGGTTCTGTCGCAAAAATTTTCATAGGGCGGAAATGTGCTTATTCTAGACGTAGTCAGGCCGCTAGCCCATAGAACTGTTCAAAAACAGTTTTGTTGGCAGAGCATTTATGTTGGTTTTTGCGCAGCATGTGGTGTAATTCAATACCGGACAAAGTTGCCTCAGCGGAGTGGAATGCTTTGAATCCTTTCATTGGTTTGGTTATTTTTTTCACAAATCGATGGTCCTGTTCAACGATATTATTGAGGTATTTAATTTGACGAACGGTGATTTGAGTGAAAATACCGCCGAGCATGAACAGTAGAGCTAACTGTAAATTGATGGTATTCATGCCTGCTTTATTTGCGCCGCTTTTATCCAACGTTACTTTGTCAGGCAGTCCGCTGGAGCCAATAGCCTTCTCAAAAAATGCGCGAGCTGCGGGCTCGTCTCGCTTTTCTGACAACATGAAATCAACCGTTTTTCCTTCCTTGTCCACGGCTCGATATAAATAAACCCACTGACCTTTAACCTTTATATAGGTCTCATCCATGCGCCAAGAAATACCGGTCGGTCGCTTATGACGTTTGCGAAAAACTGCTTCCAATTGAGGAGCATATTCGATAACCCAGCGATTTACTGTCTCATCGATGGGGTCCACTATATTATCTCTATACAAAATCCCGGAAACAATCGTTCAACCCGATTGTAACACGAACAATATTTTATTTAGTCCAAATACAAATCAATTTACATTTATTGATTTGGGTGAGTTAGCCATCTCGCATCCTTTTTTTTCCTTACTTAATTTTATTTATACAGCCACTATCCATCATGGTGTAAAAGAAATGGATAAAACCTGGCATAAACTACAGGATGCTTGCATCGAAAATTGGCTTGAATTAGGAGAAAAAACGCAATTATTAAAAGCATTTACATTGGCCAGAAAGTTATGGCCCATTTATTCCGCGTGTGTAAATTATCATTTCATGCATTGTGTCGATCTACAGGCGTTAAACTCCTGGTACGCTAACAAACCAAATCGACTCGCCGAAGATTTTAGACTATATATTACTGCCGCTTGAGTTTTATGGCCGTTCCATCCAATAGTGTTTTTTCCAGTTGTTGTCCAGTTATTGGCAGTGCAGTAGACAGGGTGATTACAAAAAACAACCCATGATTAAGGCTACCCTCAATATGTTTTAAGCAGCTCGTGGATTCAATTCGTCTTCAAATCCAAAAAACATAAGATCTTTGATGCGCTGTGGA
>JBCKWE010000046.1:0-12442 GCA_038923045.1 Legionellaceae bacterium | reverse complement strand
CGATTTGCTGAAGAGGAAGGCCATACGTTGTTCGTGCTGCCAGAAGATCTTGAATTTCGAGCGGGCCAAGGGGTATCAAATTGATTACTTCAGCGTGCTGGAATACCGCAAGGGCATTATGGCTTGTGAAGGCACCGTTTGCTTTTTTATGTGTTTTACCCAGCAAATCTGTCGCAAATTTTTCAGCACCTGGGTCGAAGCCAGTAAAGGCATCTGCAAAAACACCCTGATTATGGCAGGATTTATTTTGTGGCTCCATCCCATAAACATCGGTGATAAAATAGCTGGAATCTCCACTGTCCCCACCAGTAAATGCCAGCCTTAGTGGCTGATTTACACTTTTAGATTTTCCTCGAAAATCACAGGCCAGATTCAATAGAAAAAAACTTTGGCGCAGGGCTAGGTATTCTTGAGGAATAGCTTTGTAGGTTTCATCGTTCATTGGATCATCGTTGTATGCTCTATGGATAGCACAATTTTCATCAAAGTCAACTCCGCCAGAACGGCCCTTCCAATCTGGATGATTTTTACTGATATTGTGGAGGTAATTCAGCTCCGGATTCTCCAGTGCGTCCTTCAAACTGTCAATTTTAATATTTGAATAGTAGGTCCCATGATTCTTGTTTTCAGGTTCAAGGCTGCTGCCTACGACGGAGTTTTTGGTCCATTTACCGGTGTCTTTGTAAATAAGCGTCATAGCATCCTGGTACCCTTCGAGGTCTTCAGGTGAAAATGGGCAAAACAATGCAGGGAAACGGTTGTCAATTAAATTTTTCAATCCATTGGCATAATACTGGCATAGTTCAGGTGGCAGTTTGCTCTTGGCCAAACGATAAATTATTCCGAATGTTTTTCCCCAGACGCAAACCTGTTGGGGGGTAATAATGCATCGCTTGTCAGTGTTTTCAGTCGCTGCAAACAAAATTTTCTGCATTTTACCAAGGTTTTTTAAAAACTGCTCAGGGTCCTTGACAGACGACCATGCGTTTTCATCGGATGGGTTTGGCAGCCCTCTCAGGGAATAAAGCACGATACTTTGGGCGGTTTTTAGCGATCTTGCCTTTTTTGCTTTTAACGCTTTTCCCAGTTGTTCGAAGATAAATTGCTCAACATTAAGAATGCTTGTTTGAGGCATTGCTGGTTGTTTAAAGGCAGCGGTCTCACCGCTGGGCATTGGCTCAATGACAGGAAGTTGCAAGGCATAATCTGTTGTTTCTTGAATTTTAGTGTTGATATCCGTTGTTTGGGATTGCAGTGTTTTTATTTTAGCACGTAACACGGCTGCGATTTTTTTCTTGACGTCTTTACAAAAAGCGTTAATCTCGCCAGTCTCTGCGTCACTCAAGATTCCGCTTGCTTTCAGCTTGAGTGCCCGTCGAGACAATTTAGGCAGTATCGCTGCAATTTGGCTGGCATTGTTCTCTGTGATACCAGCATGTTTAATAAAGTTTTCCCATGAATGCAGGGTGATATAAAATTTGGCAAGTTTCCCGCTGCGAACACCCAGGCTATTGACCATCTCGGTGATTAACGGTTTAATCGTGCAGGTAGGCCCTCTTTGTTGGATGCTTGGCGTTGGATTTTTTGAGTACTCAAGACGGCCTGGCCATGAAGGAAGAAAGACGTTGTAAAAATCACCCTCATTGAACGTTGTGGACAGCATGGTATCTTCAGTTGATTTAATCGCCTCATCATGAGGCCGTGACAGGAAATTCAGCTGAAGGTAATTTCTCAGGAATGTACTGTTTTTTAGCTGCTCTAGTGGAATTTCTCCAAGCGTAAGCTCCGGATCATAAGCGAGTTGTGTGCCTTTGATGAAGGCCTGATGGTGTTGAATGCCAGCGCCTCTGTTTTGTATTCGGCCTGTGACCATCAAAACACCATCGCTATTCCTAAACGGTGTTAATTCGAGTGTTATGTTATGACCCGCAGGCCTGCCTGCCCAACCTGAGGCAAGATAAAGCGCTTCCTCTTTTTCCAGCTGATCAGTTAATTTTTGATTGAGGCTATGCCAGCCGGTATTAAACTCGTTTGTTGTAGTGCAACCATTGACAATGGCATCTCTTAGAATTCCTACCTCATAAGCCCCGCGAAATTTTTTCAGAAGCTGGTCTATTTTGGTTTGATCTTCCTCGGGTAATTTATGTTTAGTGGCTTCTAATGAAGCAATCATCAATGCCAAACCATCCGTCGATGTTGTTGGATAATCCAGATCCAGATTTAAAAAATCACTATTTAGAAGAGCAAAGGCCATCGATGCACCTTCTGGTGTTGAAAAATCCAATGCATAAGGTCCACTCGAAGGCATTTTTATTCTCATTTAAATGATTTCTACTTTAAATATAGCACGGAATTTCTATTTTGCTAGGACATTACGCTGACGATGACAGGGCTGTCGCATTTAAATTTGACCAACCTACGGCAGATTGATCAAATTTTGTTGCGGCAGCCGTGTCGATTTACTGGTAACTAACGGCGTTGTTGCATAAATAAGGTTTATTTGTAAAACCGCGACAAATTCGACCAATCATTGGTATTTTGTTATTGTATCCATTCTTTTCATCTCATAAAATTATCATGCCAAACAAACATAACGATAAATATCGCCACATGTTCAGGAAAGCCACCTACCGAGTTAAAAACTGGGCTGAATATAATAATGCGTTGAGACAACGAGGGGATATTACAGTATGGTTTACAGAGGAAGCCATTCAAGCTTGGACCCCTGAGGGCACGGGCATGAAGGGTCGTCCGCAGAAATACTCTAATTTAGCGATTGAGACCTGTCTATTTTTACGCATGGTATATTCGTTACCGCTTCGCCAAACGGAAGGCGGGATAGCTGTGCGCGTATTAAACCGGATGGGATCACTGGGCACGCCAAAATCAGTTAAAGTGGTTTGAATAAAGACTGATGGAACTTATTTCGCCCATTGTTCTATTTATGCAACAACGCCGAAAGCATGATAAAATGCGTGACTGGTCATTTGAGTACTTTAATGTATTAATGTTGATCTTTGAGGTTATCATTAATCATTATTTAATGCAAGCGTTATGCAATCTCCACCCAAACCGGTGCATGATCTGACGGCCGCTCTGCCCGTCGGGGTTCTTTATCAATAGCGCTTGCTAAACAATTTTTGTTCAAGGCATCACTCAACAAAATATGATCAATACGCATACCTCGGTTGCGTCGAAAGCCTGCCGCCCGGTAATCCCACCAGGTATACAATTGCGCGTCCTGCACGAAGTTTCGGAAACTGTCATGTAAGCCCAATACCAGCAATTCGGTAAACGCTTGTCGTTCTGGCGGACTAACTAACACACACCCTTTCCATGCTTCTGGATCATGCACATCGCGGTCGTCTGGTGCGATATTAAAATCACCCACAACGGCGACTCGTGAATACTGTGTTAGTTGTTGCTTGATAAACGCCGTTACATGCGGCAACCATGTTAATTTGTAAGCGTATTTATCCGACCCAACCTCGGCGCCATTTGGGACATACATATTGATCAGACGAATATCACCTATGGTTGCAGCCAAAATACGCCGCTGCGGATCAACTAAACCTGGAACATCCGTCACGACATCCTGAATGGGTTGACGGCTGATAATCGCAACACCGTTGTATGTTGGTTGCCCTGAAAAAACGACGTGAAAACCACACGCGGTAAATGCTTCTACTGGGAACTTGTCATCCGTCATCTTGGTTTCCTGCAGGGCTATAATATCAACCTGAGATGATTCAAGCCAGGCAAGCACCTGTTCTAAACGCACCTTTAATGAATTTACATTCCAACTGGCGAGCTTAAGCATTAAAATTGCCTTGATAATCAATTAACACGGGCGCGTGATCCGAAAAGCGCGTGTCGCGATAAATATCAACATTCACCACTTGCTCGACCAAGCCTGGTGTAATCACTTGATAATCAATCCGCCAACCGACATTATTGGCTACTGCTTGTCCACGATAAGACCACCATGTGTATTCATCTTCCGCCTGATTTCGTAATCTAAAGGCATCTACATAACCCAGTTTATCAAACAAGCGATCCATCCAGGCACGCTCCTCTGGCAGAAAACCTGAATTTTTCTGATTACCGCGCCAGTTTTTAAGGTCTATTTTTTTATGCGCAATATTGTAATCACCGCAAATGATAAACTCTCGCCCGGTCGCTTTCAGTGCTTGCAAATGATCCGCAAAACGCGCAAGAAAATCATATTTCACCCCTTGCCGCACATCCCCACTGCTGCCTGATGGCAAATAAAGCGAGACAACACTTAAATTAGGGTAATCAAACTGGATGTAACGCCCTTCCGTATCGCAATAATCAAAGCCCAAGCCTTTCACAACCTGCAACGGTTTTTTACGCGCATAGATTGCAACGCCACTGTAGCCTTTTTTTACAGCATCATAGTATTCACAATGAAATTCACTGGGGAAATAGGTGGGATCAGGTGTTAATTGATCGATCTGCGCTTTGGTTTCCTGAATGCAGACAAAATCAGCTTGTTGCCGCTGTAGCCATTCATAAAACCCTTTTTTGGCAGCGGAGCGAATACCATTGGCATTAAAACTGATTACTTTCATATTATTTTCAACGCCAGTCGCCCCAAACGCTCACCTAACCCCTTTGCCAGCACCACCTCATCCGAACTCAAAGGCAAATCATTACTCACGCCCGCCACATGCGTTACCCCATACGGCGTTCCACCACTTGTTGTCGTGCTTAACGCAGGCTCTGTGTACGGTGATCCCAGTATCAACATGCCATGATGCAACAATGGCAGCATCATACTAATAAGCGTGGTTTCCTGACCACCATGCATGGATGCAGAGGATGAAAACACACAGGCGGGTTTATTAACCAAATCGCCAGCCAACCACAGTGCTGACGTACTATCCCAAAAATACTTCATGGGAGCGGCCATATTGCCAAACCGCGTTGGACTGCCTAGCGCAAGCCCCGCGCAACCACGTAAATCATCCAGCGTGGCATAAGGTGCGCCCGTATCTGGAATAGCCTTATCTACCGTCTCACAGGTGGTGGAAACGGGTGATACTGTGCGCATGCGCGCCTCAATGCCATCAACCCGCGCCACCCCGCGTGCCATGTTCTGCGCCAATTCTGCCACGGCACCCGTGCGTGAATAGTACAATACCAAAATATAGGGCAGGGTCATGCCTGTCATCCTTATAAAATATAGCGCGTCAAATCTTCGTTCTCGAGCAATTTACCTAAATGCGCCTGCACGTAATGTTCATCCACCAGCACTTCCTCGCCTGCTTTATCGGTTGCATTAAATGATACGACTTCAAGCAAACGCTCCATGACGGTATACAAACGTCGTGCGCCAATATTTTCAGTGCTTTCATTCACCTGCCAAGCCACTTCAGCAATACGGCGAACACCGGTCTCATCAAAATTTAGCTGCAACCCTTCTGTGTGCATCAAGGCGGTATACTGTTCAGTTAGCGACGCATTAGGCTCTGTCAAAATACGTACAAAATCCTCAGCGGTCAATGCTGAAAGCTCAACCCGTATTGGCAGGCGACCTTGCAATTCGGCAATCAGGTCAGAGGGTTTTGTCGCATGAAACGCGCCTGATGCGATGAATAAAATATGATCTGATTTAATCATGCCATATTTGGTTGACACCGTTGTCCCTTCGACCAAAGGCAGTAGATCACGTTGTACCCCTTCACGCGACACGTCCCCGCCTTGCTCGGAACGTTTGGCTACTTTATCAATTTCATCAATGAACACGATGCCATTTTGCTCAACACTTTCAATCGCACGAATTTTAATGTCTTCTTCATTAATTAATTTAGACGCCTCTTCTTCACACAGTATCTTCATGGCCTTACGAATGGTGAGTTTACGTACTTTGGTGCGACCAGTACCGACTTGTTGAAACATCGCCTGCAATTGGTTGGTCATTTCTTCCATGCCAGGTGGCGCCATAATTTCGACACCTATGGGCGATGCCATGATTTCCAGTTCAATTTCGTTGTCATCCAACAACCCTTCTCGTAATTGCTTACGAAAAGTCTGTCGAGTCGAGGAATCTTTATCAGTAACGGTTACGCCGCGGGCCGGCGCCAGCAAGATATCCAGTATTCGCTCCTCTGCTGCATCCTCCGCCGGACGTTTGACTTTTTTTACCGCCAACTCACGCGCTTGTTTGATGGCAATATCAGCCAGATCGCGAATAATTGAATCCACATCACGACCAACGTAGCCGATTTCAGTAAATTTGGTGGCTTCCACCTTGATAAACGGCGCGCCAGCCAGTTTGGCCAAACGTCGGGCAATCTCAGTTTTTCCGACCCCGGTTGGCCCAATCATTAAAATATTTTTAGGCATGATCTCTTCACGCAGAGAGGTGTCCTTGATCTGCATACGCCGCCAGCGATTGCGCAAGGCAATGGCCACGGCACGCTTGGCTGCATCCTGCCCAATAATGTATTTATCAAGCTCTTCTACTATCTCACGAGGCGTCATTACCGTCATTTCTTTTGAATTATTATCACTCACAGTCGTTATCCAGTTCTTCAAGGGTTAAGTTATGGTTGGTGTAAATACAAATATCACCCGCAATGTTCAAACTTTTTTTCACGATGTCCATTGCAGATAGTTTGGTATTGGCCAACAAGGCACGTGCTGCTGCTTGGGCATAAGGCCCACCGGATCCAATCGCCATGATGCCTTCTTCAGGCTCAATCACATCGCCATTACCGGTAATGATCAACGAGGATTTGCTATCAGCCACGGCCAACAATGCTTCCAAGCGGCGTAAAAATTTATCCGTACGCCAGTCTTTAGCTAATTCCACGGCAGCACGCACCAAATGTCCCTGATGCATTTCGAGCTTGCCCTCAAAGCGTTCAAATAATGTGAAGGCATCGGCGGTACCTCCAGCAAACCCTGCGATGACTTTATCTTTATAAAGGCGCCTGACTTTACGCACATTACTTTTCATGACTGTATTACCGTGCGTTGCCTGCCCGTCACCCCCGATCACCACTTTATTGCCACGCCTTACCGATAAAATGGTCGTACCGTGAAATTGTTCCAAAAGAAATCCTCGTTTAATTTTAATGTTAATTTGGGGATGAAAATTAAAAAATCAATGGTTATGATTCAACTTTTCAAGACAAGCCTGACAGGTCCCTTTCAACTCAATGGCATTCTGCCGCAACTGAAACGCATGGGCATAGCTGAGTTTCGCAAGCGCCAAACTGACCCCTTCATCATACACCTCAACCACTTGATGGCAATCACTGCAAACCATCAACACCTCTAAGAGCAGGTGCTTATGGGGTTGGCCGCACAAGGTATAACTCTGTATAGACTCTATTTTGTGCACAAGCGCACCCACTTCAAAAAATTCCAGCGCCCTGTACACCGTAGGAGGCGTTGAATTTGATTTTGTTTTCAGCAAGGCATCCAGAATTTCGTATGCTTTCAGTGGTTTCGTTGCGCACCACAAAACATACAAGACTTCTTTACGCCGCGATGTCAGTTTCAATTCGAGCGTTGTGCAGAATTGTATAAATAAAACAGGATAGCGCACGAAGAGTGTATTCAAAAAAATGAAATCCCTTGAGATAATGGTTGAATAGACAGGTATTCGGCAAGACTCTGCCCCACATCTGCAAACGTATCCCGTCGTCCTATAAATCGACTGCCAAGACTTGGCCCAAAGACCAATACAGGAATGTGCTCACGCGTATGATCAGACCCTGGAAATGTCGGATCACAACCATGATCCGCCACAATCACAACCACGTCATCAGGCCTTAGCATTGCTTCCAATTCAGGCAGTCTCAAGTCAAATTGCTCTAGCGCCCCAGCATACCCGGCTATATCACGTCGATGTCCGTAAGAGGAATCAAAATCCACAAAATTCGTAAACACGAGACTACCGGCCGGCGCTGTTTTCATGGCCGTCAACGTCGCGTCAAATAACGCCATGTTACCGTCGGCCTTGATGGTTTGAGTCATGCCCTGGTGCGCGAATATATCCGCTGTTTTTCCAATCGCCACGACCTCTCTACCTGCCTGTTGAAGGTAGTCCAGCAAGGTCTTGGCGGGTGGCAACGTCGAATAGTCGCGTCGGTTTCCCGTGCGCGTAAAGGCACCTGAATCACCAATAAAGGGTCTTGCAATAACGCGTCCAATTTGATATTTATCCACTAACATGCGCGCAATTTCACAAACGTCATACAAACGATCCAGTCCGAAGCTCTGTTCATGAGCGGCAATCTGGAAAACACTATCGGCAGAGGTGTAAACAATAGGCTTATTCGTTCGCACATGCGCATCGCCTAATTCCTTGATAATATCCGTACCTGACGCATGTTTTTGTCCCAACACACCCGGCAAACCGGCGCGAGTTATCAGTTCATTAATTAATTCTTCAGGAAAACAAGGCACACGTGCGGGAAAATAACCCCAAGCATACATCACGGGCACACCAGCCAGCTCCCAATGACCACTCGGCGTATCTTTCCCAAGACTTTGCTCCACGGCATAACCATACAGTCCAGCCGGCATTGCAAGTGTTGCCAGATCAATCATTTTAAGTCCAGAGCTAGCCACTGCCGCATGATACAAACCCACACGCGCCAGATTTGGAATGGACAGAGGCCCTTTACGTAAACCAGCCTTGTCAGCTCGGCCCTCACGACACGCGTCAACGATATGACCAAAGGTATTGGCACCTTCATCACCGTAGTCGGGCGCATCAAGACTTGCCCCAATGCCTAATGAATCCATCAATAATACACATACACGTCCAAGGCTCATGGTGATCATTCCTGTAATTATAAGGATCGTGCCGGATACAACGTCCTAACTTTGAATAGGCCGACAATGCGTTTCTTTCAGACCGAATATAACAAACAAGGCCAGAATCAGGCCTAATGGCAAAATCATGGCGGCATGCTGATAATCAGCCAACGAGTAAACCGGCACACCGTCCACCATTTGCGCATTATTTTGCCATGTCAACAGCATGCTAAACACATTTTGATACACAATATACCCGCCTTGGGTAAAAATTGACACCAGACTGATGGCCGTTGCGGTCATCGCGGGCAGGCTGCTTTCCGCGACCAACGCATAACCTATCACTTGAGCCGACGTAAAAAAGCCCAATAAAAAAAACAATAATGCCATCAGGCTCAATGAAACCGGTAAATACAGAATTCCCATAAGCACCAGCAGCGAGGCAAGCGCCCCTGCTTTCATAGGCAATAGGCGTAAGCCTAATTTATCAGAACACCAGCCAATCAGCGGTCCGCCTATAATGGCTCCAAGGAACAGCATCGAGTTGACCATGGCCGCATCGGCTTTATCCACGCCCAGACGCTGCATTAAATACAGTGAGCCCATCATGGCACCAAACACGGCAACAGCCATGTTCATCAAACTCGTAAACAGTGCCGTGCGTATGGTTTGTGGATTCAAATAGGCTTTTTTAGCTTGAACCAAAACACTCATTTTAATGCGTGGTGCTTCGGACACACGCTCAGGTTTTTCTTTAACCCAAATAATAATCAATACCAGCAGCAACGCGCCCAGCCAACCCACCATCATCAATGCGCTACGCCAGCCCACATGGAGCACCAACTGCGTCAAGGGGTATTGTGCCAGCATGCCGCCGGTCATCGCCATGGTCACGATAGCACCGGTTACCAAAGCCATACGCTTCGGCGGAAACCATCGTGAGGCGATGCGGATTGGACCTAAAAAGCAAAAAGCACTGCCAATTCCCGTCACAAAACGGCAAAGTAGTGCTAAATAAAACGACTGTGCATACGCCAGAACAAACGTGCTCAACACGCAGAGCAACATTGCCACCACGATAATTTTTTTATTGGAAAATCGATCCAGCATAAAACCCGCGACAAAAAGAAACATGACATTGGCCGCATAATAGATGCTCGACAAATAGGTCATTTTGTCAGCCTGGATATGAAAATCTTGCATGATGTTGTCAGCTATCGATGCAAACATGTTCCCCTGGATAAATTCATAAAAGAAAAACAGCGACGCCGCAAAACAAACCATCCAAGGCAGCAACGACGCTTTTACTGAAGCCGTTCGCTCATATTCTTCAATCATTTCCATCACTACTCCTGTTAAGACGTTCGCAATAGGTTTCACGGGTCAATAAAATAGCGGCCAGTGCCACAACAGCGGCAATAGGAAACATCCACATCGCAAATTGAAAATCAGCAATGCCATAATGTTGCGTCACAGCATGCTCACGCATCAACAAACCAAACAAAACCTGACCGATACCACCGCCGCCCATAATAATCACCGAAGCCATGCCGGTCGCCACACCTGTTTTATCAGCACGGTTACTTTCTGCAATCAACGGGTAAGCAATGACCTGTGTACTGGTGAATAAACCGAGCGCGAAAAATAACAGTCCCAACACGGTTTCTGATAAAGCAACGCCGGTAAATAAAGGAATTACGGTCAAAAAGGTTGCGATTGCGCCCGCCAGCATCAGGGGTTTACGCCTTCCCAAACTATCCGAAAGCCAACCCACCAAGGGACAGCCCACAATACTACCCATAAAAATCAGGCTCACAACGTTGCTTGCCGCCATGGCGCTGAGTTGATGTACCGTTTGCAAATAACTTGCACCCCACAACGCACACAGCACCATGATGGGTAAATTCAGGCAGGAGGTATATAAACCAGCCAGCCAATTCTGGCGATTAGCCAGTACGTGGAGAAATCCCGCAAAATATCGGCGTGTTACAGAGGCCGTATTCGTCAACAAATCAGCATTTGGCCGGTCCTTAACAATGAGAAAAATCCAAGCGAAAATCAGCGCCCCCACGCCCGCATCAATCATCAACGCTGCACGCCATCCATAATGATGACTGAGGTATGCAAACGGGGTATGAGCCATCATGCCGCCGATAAACGCCATGGTCACAACGCAACCAATCACCAAGGCCTGACGACGCGGCGGAAACCAGCGTGACACCAACACCACGCAGGATAAAAAGCAAAATGCATTTCCCATGCCGGTCATTGCATGAAAAAAGGCAGCCCACGCAAAGTCATGCGTTAACGCAAATCCTAACGTACCCAACACACAAATAGCCATGGCAACAAGAATCACCCTGCGCGCGGAAAATCGGTCAAGAATCACACCCGCTGGCAGCAGAAAAAGAACATTTGCCCAAACATAGGCGCTGGACATCCAGCTCAAAAGTGCCGCATCAATATTAAAATCATCACGCAACGACTGATTGATTACATCAAACAACTGAAGTTGAAAAAATTCATAGAGAAAAAAAAGACCCGCAGAAAGGCATACTAGCCACGGCATCCAAGCAGGACAAGGCGTCACGACACTACGTTTTACACCACATGAATCAGACACAACAACTCCTTAGCAACGAAAGGTTGAAAATCTGGTGCGAAGTATAACCGAAGTTTCATGGAATTGGCAGCCTTTGTCTATTGTCCCAGCTATTCTGGGTGAACCGATTTATGCTTTAGCTTAGATCTTTTATGGTTAAAAAATTGATTAATTATCTTTTTGACTAATAATATTTCATTGTTGACCTCTCAGGCATGGATAAACCATGGACTTCTATGTTCAAAAAAATGGACTTCTAATGTTATGGGCGTAGGGTGGGCAAAGAAGCGGGAGCGACATGCCCACAATGCCTAGTTCTGGTGGGCACGGGCTGGTGGCCCTTTGCGCACCCTACGTTCTGTTCACCCAGAATATCTGTAATGCATGCGAGCAGCTAACGCCTCTTCAATAATCGGTTGGCTAGAAAACAGATCGTCACCGCCCAAGATAATGCCAAGCTGTGGGTGAGCTTTCCGAAGTTTTGGGATCAAGCGTTTTCCAGCGTTCATTTCACAGTCTTGCTTGCTGCTCCCATCTGTACGGCGTACTATTTTAATGGGTTATGGTCATGCTGAATAGCAATATTGTGAGAAAACCTTATTTTTCAAAGACTCAATCGCCTTGATAACACTGGGTTTTGTCGTTCACCCAGAACTGCTAGTTGGGCTTGTTGAACCTTGCACTGGTTCGAGTAGCTGTGGTAAGCACAGCAGGCACGGTTTGATGAGAGGGGCAGGCGCGAGGCGGTTTCCTCCCCTTGCTGTTTTGCTACGACAAAAAACCATACACAATTTGTATTTTTCAAGACCATGCTCTATACTTAAATTAAGTTAGGTTTTTCAACTATCAATCAAAGGTGCACGATGAACATTGAATCGTTAAATGTCACGCATCCAGCCGCTGAAAATAACGCGTCGTGGACCTTGTTGAGCGCAGACGCCGCAGGTAATCATACCAAGCCATCCGTCATGGGATTAACGTCCGACAAGATATTAGAACAAGCCTACGCTTGGATTTGTACGCAACGAGAAAATAGTAGCC
>JBCKWE010000045.1:0-13455 GCA_038923045.1 Legionellaceae bacterium | reverse complement strand
AATGTTATACTCCCCGACTTTGCTTAATTCAGGTCTTCAACATGCTCAGTTATCAACATGGTTATCATGCCGGCAATTTTGCCGATGTCGTCAAGCACACCGTGCTTTCTCGTTTATTGCAGTACATGACTAAAAAAGAGAAACCGTTACTCTACCTTGAAACCCATTCCGGTCGTGGATTATATGATTTAAAAAGCGCGCAGGCGTTAAAAACGGGTGAGGCGCTTGAGGGCATTGAATCGTTGTGGTTACAACGCAAGGAATTGCCTGCTGTATTTTCGCCTTACTTGAAGGCTATTATGCAGTTAAATGCAGACGGGCATCTCCGTTATTACCCAGGATCTCCTGAGCTGGCCATTCAGGCATCTCGTATACAGGATCGCCTATTTTTTAGTGAATTGCATACAGGTGAGTTTGACTATTTAAGGCAATTGCCGAAACGGGGAAGGCGTGTTTTTTACAGCGATGCGGATGGCTTAGAAAATCTGGCAGCCCTGCTACCGCCACCTGAACGCCGGGGCCTGATTTTTATTGATCCATCGTATGAGGTCAAATCAGAATACCGTGAGATACCACTGGCATTAAAGGCCGCCTACCAGCGCTTTTCCACGGGCACCTATTGTTTATGGTACCCTTTGGTTGACAACAAATTGCATCAACAATTAATCAGAGGCCTAACCAGCATTGAAGCGGCGAATAGCTTGCAAGTAGAATTTTACCTAACTAGGTCAGAGAAATCAGGTATGACGGGCTGTGGTTTGTGGATTATCAATCCTCCCTATGTGCTGCCTGAAGAATTAAAACTCGTGCTGCAAGCCTTGCGAAAGGTGTTTAATCCAGGCGTTTCATCCTACCTTATGGAAACAATCAAGTGATAAAAAAGACCGCTTTAACCAAACGGCCATCTTTTCGATCAAAACCAAATCAGCAAGGGTTTATTCTTTGTAAATTTTTTAGTACACTGCATCATCCTTTTTTTATTCAGGCTGTTGCATTGAAGTATAAATTAAGACTATTATTTTATTTGTTTATGATTTTAATCGGGCTCGCATCCAGCCAGATCGTGATGTCACAAACAACACCTAATGTTTGGGATGTTTTGCGCAAGCAATTTTCGCTAAACCATGAGGTCAACCAACCCGAAGTACAAAATCAATTGCGCTGGCTCATCGCACATCCCAGTTATTTGCACAAACTGGCACAATCCGAACCGTATATGTACCATATCATCACCGAACTCAAAAAACGCCACATACCCGGTGAAATCGCGTTAATCCCAATGATTGAAAGCGCATATGACCCGTTTGCATACTCAGGGGCTGGGGCTGCCGGTTTATGGCAACTAATGCCCGGCACAGGCACTGATTTGGGATTAAAACAAGACTGGTGGTTCGATGGCAGACGCAGTATTCGCCCGGCCACTGATGCGGCCCTTAATTATTTAGTCTATTTAAATAAATTTTTTAATGGCAACTGGATACTTGCCTTCGCGGCTTATGATTCAGGTGAAGGAACTATGGCCCGTATTATCAAAAAAAGCGGCCAAACGGGTAACATTCATTTTTGGTCACTCCCTGTCCCGAATGAAACCAAAGCCTATATCCCACGGTTACTGGCATTGGCTGAGATCATTCAAAATCCACAGCGTTATAAAGTAGAACTGCCCGATATTCCGCACGCGCCCTATTTTGAAGAGGTTAATATTGGCAGCCAAATCGACTTGAGCCATGCCGCAAAGCTGGCGGGCATTTCATATCAGGATCTTATCAAGCTTAATCCTGGATATAACCGTTGGGCTACAGCTCCTTATCGCCCTTATAAACTATTAATTCCTGTCAACCGCGTTGAAAACTTCAACCGAAATTTAGCTAATTTTCCGGAAGATCAACGCGTTAGCTTGGAACGTCATCAGGTCAGTGCGGGTGATAATTTAAATTTGATTGCACACCGTTATCACACAACCATTAATCTCATTAAAGAACTCAACCAGCTGAAATCAAATGCCGTAAAAACAGGCCAGTACGTTCTTATTCCAATTGCCAAAAATGCGGCTGCTATCGCGAAGGTGAACGCCCCACCTCCAGCTAAACAAGCTCATTTCACGGCACTCAAACAGTATAAAATCATTCATATTGTTCAACGAAATGAGTCCTACGCTCATATAGAGAAAAAATATAGTGTTTCTCGCAACCAACTAAAATCTTGGAATAAATTGAAATCCGGAAAACCATTGCAACGCGGACAACAGCTGGTGATTTGGCGTCGCGATGGCGCTACAGGTACCTATGTGGTAAAGCATGGCGATAACCTCGGCCAAATAGCTAAACGATGCAACATGAAGCTAGCCATGTTGATTCAGTTAAATCCTGCGTTGCGAAAACGGCTTATTCATCCAGGCCAACAGATAAAATTGGGTTAGACAAAGGCCAGCGCGCCTTCACATCAATCGCCAAACTTGCATCACGCGCGCCCTGTAAAAGATGTAGGCACCCGGCATAGGCCACCATCGCACCATTATCAGTGCAATATTCAGGGCGGGGGAAATAAACCTCGCCATGCAATTCCGTCATTAATTTCGCCAATGCTGCTCGCAGAGCGCTATTCGCACCCACCCCACCGGCAACAACCAAACGCCGGCTCTCCTGTTGCATCAATGCACGCCGGCATTTTATAATTAACGTATCGGTCACGGCATCCTGAAATGCGCGGGCAATCGCAATGCGCGCCGAATCATTCTTAAGACTATTGTTCCATACCGTTAGTGCGTGCGTTTTAAGTCCACTGAAACTGAAATCAAGACCTGGCCTGTCCGTCATGGGGCGTGGAAACCGTGGTAAAACATAATCAGATTGTTCCAAATCAGCAAGTCTCGCAAGCTCGGCTCCTCCAGGATAAGGCACACCCATCAATTTAGCCGTTTTATCAAACGCCTCACCCACCGCATCATCCAGTGTATCACCGAGCAGTTGATAATCACCCAAAGCGCGTGCTTCAATTAATTGTGTATGCCCGCCAGAAACCAGTAGCGCCACAAACGGAAACGCCAATGCCGGCGTATCCAGTTTTGCGGCCAATAAATGCGCTTCCAAATGATGCACGGCAAGTGCGGGAATAGTTAAGGCGTAGGCCAAGCTTTTGGCAAAACAAGCCCCTGTTAACAGCGCCCCTGTCAAGCCAGGTCCAGCTGTGTAGGCCACTGCATCCAATTGGGTTTTATCTAAGCGTGCCTGTTTCAAAGCCTCATCTACCAAGGGCACAAGGTGTTTAACATGATCCCGTGATGCCAATTCTGGCACAACGCCACCAAACTCACGATGCATCAAGATTTGCGAAAAGAGTGCATCTGCCAACAAGCCCTGGTCCGAGCAATAAATAGCCACGCCCGTTTCATCACAGGACGATTCAATACCCAATACTCGCATGAGCGACCCCTGATGATTTAAATATTGCAATTATACTCTAAATTTCAAACAATAAACTTGACGAATGGCAATTGAATCACTAAAATTGCGGCCTTATTGTAATAAATACAAAAGTTGTCATCTATACAATAGAGAACAGAAACTAACCGAGGATTACTGAATGCCCACAGTTCGCGTGAAAGAAGGCGAAAACCCAGAGTACGCACTGCGTCGTTTCAAACGCTCGTGTGAAAAAGCAGGTCTGTTGACTGAATTACGTCGTCGTGAGTTTTATGAAAAACCCACTGCTGAACGTAAACGTAAACAAGCGGCAGCGGTTAAACGTCACCTTAAAAAATTGTCACGTGACACCTCTACTGGTCGACCAGCAACACACCGACGTAAATAAATATGACCATGAAAGATCAGGTTCTTGACGATCTTAAAGATGCCATGCGCGCTCGCGATAAAAAAAAACTGGGTGCACTTCGGCTGATTTCTGCTGCAATCAAGCAAATTGAAGTTGATGAACGAATTGATGTTGATGATGCACGCATGCTGGTTATTCTGGACAAGATGGCTAAGCAACGTAATGAGTCTATTTCACAATTCAGTTCTGCTGGCAGAGATGATCTGGTCGCACAGGAAGAATTTGAGCTGGCGCTGATTAATCTATACTTGCCCGAACCACTGACTGATGAGGAAATAACACAACGTCTTGAACAAGCCCTGATTGATACAAACGCCGAAAAGATGAGCGACATGGGTAAAGTCATGGCACAATTAAAGCCTCAGCTACAAGGCCGTGCCGACATGGGATACGTCAGCGCGATGATCAAAGCTCGATTGAGTTGAATATCATTCAACAGGTTGAGCCATGCTGGGTCTAATACCACAATCCTTCATTGACGAGCTTCTCAATCATACAGATATTATTGAGTTCATCGATAGCTACGTGCCACTAAAAAAGCGTGGCACCAGCCACATTGCCTGCTGTCCTTTTCATAATGAAAAAAATCCCTCTTTTAGCGTCATTCCCAAGAAACAGTTCTACCATTGCTTTGGTTGTGGTGCCAGTGGAAATGTCATTACCTTTGCCATGAATTATTTACACATAAGCTTCCCTGATGCCATCGAAACATTGGCCACGCGTGCCGGTTTAGCTATTCCACGCGATAAAGATCCTGAAAAACATACTCACTCACTGAATCTCTACGAATTATTAAATCGCGTTGCCAGTTTTTATCAACAAGCATTGAAGTCTTCAGGCCATGTAGGCATCAATTATTTAAAACAGCGCCATGTGAGTGGCGAAGTAGCCAAGCTATACCAACTCGGTTACGCGCTACCAGGCTGGCAAACACTGGAAGCACAATTCAGGCCAAACAAACAGGAATTAATAGCCACCGGCATGCTCATCCAGAAAGATGATGGCAAAACCTACGATCGCTATCGACAACGGATTATGTTTCCAATCCATGATCGTCACGGGCGTATCATTGGCTTTGGCGGGCGATCTATTGAGGCGGATCAAAAACCAAAATACCTGAACTCACCAGAAACGGTTATTTTTCAAAAAAATCGCGAATTATATGGATTACACCAAATTCTGCAACAACCAGGCAACCTGACAAATGTGCTGGTTGTCGAAGGCTACATGGATGTTATTGCCTTGGCACAACACGGGATACTGAATGCAGTTGCAACATTGGGCACTGCAACCAGTACCTACCACATCCAATTATTAAGCAAACACACAAGACAACTTGTTTTTTGTTTTGATGGTGATAACGCCGGCAGACAAGCGGCATGGCGAGCATTAGAAAGCTGCTTGCCCCAGTTAAATACAGGACTGGATGCCAGTTTTATTTTTTTACCAGATGGCCAGGATCCAGATAGCTTGGTACGGGAGGAAGGCGTTGAGCTATTTCGCCAGCGTTTGCTAAACGCCACGCCACTCAACCAGTTTTTCTTTGATACACTAACAAAGGATATCGATCACACAAACCTGACAGGGAAAAGTCAACTGGTGAATGCAGCCAAACCTTATTTGATTAAAATGACCGATGGACCATACAAACAATTGATGATGATTGAGCTGGCTCGTCTGACTCGCATTGAGACACATCGAATTGGCCAGCTTATAGATGAAAAAACCATCGTAAAAATGCCCGAGACTGCAGCCAATATAACCAGAACTCCGATTCGCATTGCTACCGCATTGCTCCTGCAAAACCCTGAATTATACGCGACATGTGCCGAACAGCTACCTCAGGACATGCAGGTTAACCAACGTCACCATGTATTGCAGACACTCATACAACAAATCGCGGAAAAACCAACCATCAACACAGCGACATTAGTTGAAGCCTGGCGCGACACCCCCTTGTTTGATTCAATCAACAAACTGGCTGCTTGGGCTCATCAAGTTCCTGAGGATGCGCTTGCAATTGAATTCACCGATATCGTTCGTTTCTTAGCCAAACAAAAGCAAGAGGATGAAATTCACCAATTAATTGAAAAAGCGCGGCATCAAGGATTAACTAAAACGGATCAACACACCTTGCAGGATATGTTAAAAAACCGACATAAAAATGCAGCCAATCAGTAATGCTGCTCGTCGTCCCGAGGAGCTTGCGACGAGGGATCTCCTGATTTAACAAATAATGTTAATGCTGGAGATCCCTCGCTGCACTCGGGACGACAGGGGAGCAATTACTAAATATGAAAAAATTCGATCACAGACTGGCATATTTAGTAAAGCCAGTTTATAATTAGTTCAATTTTTTCACCTTTAACGTTCCTTTTATGAGTATATATGAGCTCGAATAATGACCAAGAACAACATCGCTCGCAGATCACCAAAGTCATTAGTCTTGGAAAAGACCAAAACTACCTAACTTATGCACAAATAAACGACCTGCTGCCCAACATTGTTGACACCGAACATTTTGATGTCATTATCAGCATGCTTGAAGGCATGAATATCAGGGTATTCGAGCGTCCACCAGATGATGATGAGCTTGCCCTGCTGGGGAACACCGAAGAAGCACCGGAAGACATTGAAGAGGCTGCCGCAGTCGTTGCATCCCTTGACAAGGAAACCGGACGAACTACCGATCCTGTTCGCATGTACATGCGCGAAATGGGCACGGTGGATCTGCTGACGCGGGAAGGTGAAATTCGCATTGCCAAACGTATCGAAGAAGGTATTTACCAGGTATTGAAATCTCTGGCACATTATCCTGAAACAGTAGAATTACTCCTGAGTGATTACGATCTCGTATTGGCTAATGAAATGCGTCTGAATGAGGTTATCAGCGGCTTCCAGGATGATGATGATAGCGCGCCTCCTTCCAACATAGGATCCATGTTAGACGAATCACAACAAGAAATTGTTGCCGAGGTAGCGACACCAAATATCATAGATGAAACCGGTGATGGTGATGGCATTGTCGAAGTTGATGAAGGCCCCAACCCTGAGCAAGCCCAGATTTATTTTGATGAGTTGCGTGAATGTTATCACAACGCAATGACAGCCATGAATGCGCATGGACGTGCTTCAAAGAAAACGCAGGCATTACTTGAAATCATGTCTCAAGCATTCTTAAAGTTAAAACTGACATCAAAACAAGTTGATAAATTAACGCGTCATTTCCGTCAACTGCGAAATCATATTCGTGAATTTGAACGCAATATCATGAAGTTTTGCATAGACAAAGCACGGATACCACGCAAACTATTTATTGATACATTCCCAGGGCATGAGACTGATATCAATTGGCTGGATGCGTTAGTCAACAAAAATCCGAAAAAGATTGATGCCGTGCGTATTTCTGAGTATACCCAGGACGTCAAGCATCTGCAAACCAGACTGGCTGCTTTTGAAAAAGAGTATGGCCTGACCATCGGCGAAATTAAGGACATTAATCGCGAAATGTCGTTAGGCGAAGCCAAGGCACGCCGCGCCAAAAAAGAAATGGTCGAGGCAAATTTGCGATTGGTTATTTCAATCGCCAAGAAATACACAAACCGTGGTTTGCAATTTCTTGATTTAATTCAAGAAGGCAATATTGGTTTAATGAAAGCCGTCGATAAATTTGAATATCGTCGTGGTTTTAAGTTCTCGACTTATGCAACATGGTGGATTCGTCAAGCAATCACGCGTTCCATTGCGGATCAGGCTCGTACGATTCGTATTCCGGTACACATGATAGAGACGATTAACAAACTGAATCGCATTTCCAGACAAATCCTGCAAGAAACAGGACGCGAGGCAACACCGGAAGAACTGGCGGAAAAAATGGATCTAAGCGAAGACAAAATTCACAAGGTTCTGAAAATAGCCAAGGAACCCATTTCCATGGAAACTCCGGTTGGTGATGATGATGAATCCCATTTAGGCGATTTCATTCAGGACGACAACATTGAATCCCCCATCGACTGCGCCACAGCCGAAGGGCTTCGTGAGGCAACACTGGAAATCTTGGAAACCCTGACCCCGCGTGAGGCAAAAGTACTTCGCATGCGTTTTGGCATCGAAATGAACACGGATCATACGCTGGAAGAAGTCGGAAAACAGTTCGACGTAACCCGCGAACGCATTCGTCAAATCGAAGCAAAAGCACTGCGTAAACTGCGCCACCCATCACGCTCGGAAAAACTGCGTAGTTTCCTCGAGGGAAGTGAAGGCTAGACAGCCTTCATCTTGCCTCTCTTCCCGCAGGAGAGGCAAATTTAACTAAAAAATTCTAGCATTACACCGCGTTAACCATTACAATTAGCAAGCTTGGGCCCATAGCTCAGTTGGTTAGAGCAGCGGACTCATAATCCGTTGGTCCTAGGTTCAAGTCCTAGTGGGCCCACCAATTAAAACCAGTAAAATCAACACGTTACACTCAATACCCCAAGCCCTTTAAAACCCGCTTCGGGATTTCTTCGGGACCTGCATTAAAAATCACAATGTTATCGCTGTTAAGCGCTCAATAACGACCTGTTTGGGTTTATAGCTTGTATTACGCAAAAGCGTTAAAACCACCCCGCTTTTTTGCTTATCACAAACTCTGTTCGCCGCTGCAAAAAGGGTTTGCAATTCAGCTGATGAATAATGAGTGGTAATCCGCCCGGAACGATGCCCCAGCAAATCCTGTCGATCTTCAAAACTCACCCCGGCTGCACGCAAACGCCGACCAAAGGTATGTTTCAAATCATGCACCCTTACATGCGATAACTCAGCTTTAATTCGTGCTTGCCGCCAGCCGGTGGATAACATCCGAGCTAATGGCCTACCTCTAAAGCTGAACACATGAGTAGGATGGTTTTCTCGCTCACCATTCACTACTAATCGAGCGGTATCATTACAGACGACTAACCGCTCCTCACCATTTTTTACTAGCTCAGCCGGAACGATAAACACCATGATATGAGGCAGCTCAGGAATTGTTATTTCCCACTCCCAACGCAACCTGCAAATTTCTTGATCCCGACACCCAGTATTCACAGCAAATAATGCCATTTTTTCCAAATGCTGCGGTAACTCATTAAAGAGTTTGTGTTGCTCATCCCAATTTAGCGGATACGGCTTACGCAAATCATGTTCCGGCAAGAGTTTAATCTTCGGAGCATTCGCCAACCAAGTTAACCCGTACTCATCCATCCATTCACTTGAAGCAAGATTGAGAATACGACGAACAATCTTTAATCCATGATTGATTGTGCGCGTCCTGACTCCATCACACTTTCTTCCCTCGATAAAAGGTTGAAGCGAACCAATATCGTTTTTAACTCGGTAGGTGGCTTTCCTGAACTTGTGGCGATATTTATCGTTATGTTTGTTTGGCATGATAATTTTAAGTGATGAAAAGAATGGATACAATAACAAAATACCAATGATTGGTCGATTTTGTCGCGGTTTTACAAATAAATCTTATTTATGCAACAACGCAAGTTCGCGCCATTACCGTTCCCGCCTCCGGGGTGTTGATATGTTGTGAGGCCAATGGGTGCCTGTATTTAGTTATTTATACATACTCCAGAATCTTCCCACTTCCCGTGCAGTTGATAGCAGCCGCCAGTTTTCGTGTTGCCCCCGATGCATGTTGTGCCATCGATGTAGCAGCATTCACCAAAGTTTGCGCCCCCGCAGCAGTCGAGCGGGTTAACGCACGAGGAGGCAGGTATTGGGGCCATGGTGATTGAAACGAGTCCTAAAAGCGCACTAAATACTAAAGTGCGGACATTTAAGCTGGTTGATAAAGTTTTCATTTTTATTCTCCTTAAGTACCACGGAGCCGAACTGCTGGCCACGCTCTAGTTCCATGGAGGTATGAACTTCTTTTATACAACATTTCAACACGCCAGCACACCATGATGACCATCGCGCTATATAGTCTGCAATGCAAGCAGCACTTGCTCCTTGCGCATAACGCTGGGCTATTTTAGTTTGATGATTTTCAAGGCTCGTATTTGAAATTTTAGGGGTATCACCGAAGTGAACCCCTAAAAAATCAAAGCCTTTTTTAATGCACCCAATAAATGTCTTATCGGGGTGCATTTTGAGTTTAATCTGATTTAAAATTTCGTGAGTTAACTTAATAATGCGACGCAATTGATGCTTAGGTTTCACCATAATGGCACATATATCCATGAAGCGTACATAGGCACCATGTTTGCTCATCGCGTCATCGAGTGGTTTCATATAGAGGGCTGCCATCAGCGGTGATAACGGGCAACCCATGGCTATACCTTGTTTGAAATGATAATAATTGCCATCCCTTGTTTCAAGCCGTTGGCAATATTGAGCCAGCAGGCTGAGAGGTATTTTATAATCACACACTTTTTCTAACGCCGTCAGTAAAACCTGATGATCTATGGATTCATAATAGTGATAGGCATCACTTTTTAGGATGTGTTGATAGTCTCCTTTGTTAGGGGCCACGAGTTGTAGGGCTGAGTGAATGCCACCAGCACCTTTTAAATGGGTGCAATGAGGGGAAATGCATCAATAGAAAACAAGGGCTGTAATGCAAGGCTTAACGCTTTTAACACCAATGCATCGGTCGCATCCCAGCTGCTGATGAATTCATCATTGATGTTATAACTGCGCAGTGGGCTAAGATGGTAAACGCCCGTTAATAATTGGCGTTGTAATTCAGGCATGCGTGTTGTCCAATTGAATCGTAAGTCCCATACGCTATTATTATGGCTGCTATCTTTTCGTTGTGAACAAATCCAAGCGTAGGCTTGTTCTAATATCGTGTTGGACGTTAGGTTTATGACGGTAGGGGTGATACTGCGACCGGTGTCGTCAATGCGCAATAAAGGGGTGTCCGCGTAATTTGCAGCGGCAAGATGTTTGATATTTAACGTATCAATGTTCATCATGCACCTTTTATTGACTTGACGGTAATAAAACCTAATATTAATTTAAATATAGACCATGTTAAGAAAAAATACAAATTTTAAATGTATCCTCTCGATATTTGTGAAACGCGCGCAAAACCAATGGTGTCAGAGTGGATTGATCCGAAATAAAAAAACATTAAAAATCAATCGACTCTGACGCCGTTGGTTTGTAACTAGATAATTCTTTAATATCAATCTCTATACTGTTTAAAAATGCCGCTTGAGCTCCGGTTAATTTAATATCATAAAATTCACTCAATGCATTTTCTTTATTGCCACTAAACTCATCATAAACAGCAGAAGCTAACTGTAAAAATTGATAATTCCCTTGTTTAATCTCATCATATAATGGCAGTAAATCCGGCAATAACTGTTCACCCTCAGCATGAAAATTACCCTCTTCAGCTTGAAGGTGAATATCCAAGACAACATAAGAACCTTGCTGCTCGCAAGTAATCGCACGATCAACGCAATATTTGTTTATTTCATTGAAGTCAACCGCCGCTTTGTCATACTTAAACATCAGGCGAATAGTGCCCCAATTGGCAATATAGAAAAACACGTCAAAATGCTTCAATAGCAACGGCATCGGTTTTCCACGAAAATCGCCGTAATTGTACACATAACACGCACCATAGGTGCTAACATGAGCACGGCTCGATAATGATCGCATTTCTTTTCGTGCTTCAGCAGTTAGTGGCGATTTTATACTACAAAATTCATAATATTGATATTCACTCATGGATCCCTCTAGGAAGATTAATAACATAATGGCCAATTATACAATCATATCATTACCACGACACGCCTAATCTGATAAGATCTACAAAAGCCACCGATAATCATGGCATTTATCCAAACCTCAAGGTCATCCTTATGCAAAAACAAACCATTAAGCTCCCGGAATTAATGCTTATCGGACTCACAACCAGAACAAACAACATCAATGAAGGAGATCCAGCGACCGCTAAAATTTCTTCAACGGTACAAATCTATTTTCAAGAAGGATGTGCCCAACGCATCTCAAACAGAAAAAAATCAGGAGTCACTTATTCTGCTTACGCCCATTATGAATCAGACGCTTCCGGCGAATATACCTATTTTATTGGCGAAGAGGTTACTGATCTTACACAAGTTCCTGCCGGACTGACTGCTCTTCAAATTCCTCAACAAAAATATGTGAAATTCACCAACGGACCCGCCAAAATGCCGGATGTATGCATTCAGGCATGGCGTGATATTTGGCAAATGACGCCAAGTGACTTGGGTGGGGAACGAGCATATATCGCCGATTTTGAAATTTATGATGAGCGAGCTCAGGATCCTGCGCATACGGAATTGGATATATATGTTGGAATACAAGGATAAACCACACCATGAGCCATCCAAACCCTGACGCTTTACATCCAATCCCCGGATCTGACCGCACAGTATTTTTAAAAAACATCATCAAAAATCCCAATATTATCGTTGGTGACTATACCTATTATGACGACCCTGTAGATGTTAACAATTTTGAAAAGAACGTGTTGTATCATTTCGATTTCATTGGGGACAAACTCATCATCGGTAAATTTTGCCAAATTGCCACCGATGTAAAGTTTGTGATGAATGGAGGTAATCATTATCTCGGTGGATACTCCTCCTTTCCCTTTATTATTTTTCAAACGCATTGGCCAGACGTTCCCTTCATTCCGAATTGCAAACAAGATACCATCATCGGCAATGATGTATGGATTGGCTACGATGCAACCATCATGCCCGGCGTCACGATTGGCGATGGGGCGATTATTGGCACGCGTTCTGTTGTTACCAAAGACGTTGAACCTTACAGCATCGTTGGCGGCAATCCTGCTCAAATGATCCGCAAACGATTCGATAATGAAACCATCCATTTTTTACTTGAATTAAAATGGTGGGATTGGGCTATTGAAAAAATTGCTACGAATGTGCATCACATCATGAATGCAGACAAAAATGCATTAACCAAGCTTGCTTAAATATTCAACTTTTCACTTGCCAAGGTGTTGAGCGAAACGAAGCATATACTGAATGTTAAAGCCAAGCACTTCTTGATAAAAAACAAGACTAACTTTGATATCAGAGCAGCAAAGTTCGGGTGTTAGCGATGTTGTGAATTTTTTTGATCAAATTCATACATAAAGCAACGCCATAAAAACATGGTTCTCATATTGACCATCAATACAAACACCATTCCTATGCACCCCTTCCTGCACAAATCGAAATTTCTCATAGAGTGTAATAGCCCGTTTGTTATGTTCACGCACCGTCAATTCAATTCGAGTTAATCCTTTCTGAAAGGCGTGCTGAAGAGCGACTTCTATTAACGCTTTTCCGACACCTTGACCTCTAAACTCGGCCAAGACCCCCATGCCAAGCGAACCACAGTGGGAAAAAATAGGTCTATCAAGGGATGTTATATCACACCAACCTATTATTTTATTTTCATAGACAGCCACAACGTGCGGCCAATGGCTATTAATATTGTTTAACACAAATTCATGCGTAGTATTTTTAGGCGGGCCTTCTAAAAATGCCAAGTATTTACGTTCACGAGCAACGCTATCAACAGCAAACCAAAAGCCGTCAATGTGTTCTTCTCGGATAGAAATAATATCAAAATCAATCA
>JBCKWE010000044.1:0-13486 GCA_038923045.1 Legionellaceae bacterium | reverse complement strand
CAAGTCTTAATTTATTACCACCAATATCAAAGACGTATAAATCACCCACTTTATCAATACTATTGAATACATTTTTAAGTGCCGAAAAATTTAAAAACCTATTTTTTTCAATGACCTTATACCAACCATCCAGTGCGCTAGCTGATTCTGGATAAGACTCTTTAGCCTCCGCTATTCGTTTTTTTGTTATTATGTGCATTAGCGAAAACCATCTCCATACGTACAATCCACTATATCTCATTATGAGATATAGTCAAGGACTAATCAGGGCTGTGTCGGAGCAATGTGAAAATGTCACATCCATAGCCACGAACAACACATCATCTAAAAATGTACTATAATCACTAAAAGGGAACCAACTAACCAACTAATAAACAGAGAGGCCATCATGAAAATCCCATTCACAGAACCAACAAATCCTTGGTTTATCTACGTCAACCCGATTACCAACAAGGTTTATCTTCTCGTTCCTGTGGTAGGTGGACAGAGGATTAGTACCCATAATACCTGCAAATCAAAGGAAGCCTTAAAAGCGTTTTTTCAGGGTGGCGCACTCCGTGAATTAAGCGCATATAAAGAGGCACTGGAATTCGATATCCAGTTATTGGGGGTAGACAACCAAGAGCAGCGCGTACTCAAAGAAGAGCGCTTAACCCAGATTGATGTTTATATTGAGGCAGTTGCCGCCATGCGGTTAAGATACATCGGGGCAATGGATGACTTTCTGGCAAGACCTTCTAATTTATATGGCATCCAATTAAGACCATGCGCACAAGATTCTTACTCTAGGGTGGTCAATCCTGCGTTTAATATTGAGCGCAGAAATGGTGATGAAGGAGTCCCATTATCGTCATTGTATAATGCCATGCATGGGGGCGCGTTTCGTGGTGTTAAAATGGGCGTGCTTGACCCACGCACAAAACTAACGACGGCTGTATTAAGTGCCCTAGCCCCATCGTCTACATTTGAAGATATCCAACGTGTTTTAGGAGAGCAATGTTTAGCGGTGCATCAAGTATCAATTGACTTTACCAAACGCATCGATGTTACCAAACCCAACAGTTATACAGCAGTCACTAAAGACGCTATCAATGTCGAATCGCGATTTTGGGGCGATGAAACCTCAGAAGATTATATGAATGCGTTGTTATACTCCTGTGCGCCGGATATGTGGGTAACAATTCCAACCCCGCCTTTTTATAGTATTCCTGCGGAAAACTCTGATGAGGGACAAACCGAGCACCTATCCATACTGACTCAATTTTTTCTAGCGACGCTTAATGTGCATTGCAAAGCAAAAAGCATCAGTCCTGAAAATTTCGGGGTTATTCTAGATGCATCGCCTCTTTTAAGTAATGAATTGGTGAGCGTCGTTTCTGCTGCATTAAGTCGTGGTGATGATGTAGAAGGAGCGCTTTGCGCTTTTTGTAATGACAATGCTCATAAATTCGGATTAACCCGCTTTCTAAATACAGCTGAGGTATTGGCTGTGAAGGAAAAATTTGAGGGAACCTATCGTACGGTCACGGCGAATAAAAAAGAGAATCCTCACATGGATGATTTTATGATATTGGATAACGAGGCAACGGGAGCAATGGCACTGGTTGTCGAGTACCGAGGGTATATGTGTGTACCCTTCGCATATATCGTGGATTATTCTGAAGCTGCAGTCGCTAACCCAGACTATTTTGCTAACATTCGCGCTGATTTTGTGGGACATCCCGCCGAGATACCGCATAAAAACGAATTGGGTGAGCGTGAACTAAACGTGGACGTTGAGACCCTACTCGCAAGGATCAACGATGAGCAATTTGATCGTCTACCAGTAGCGGCTAGGACACGCATTAGCGTGCATCCCTGTTTCCAGGCGCGCCTCTTCTTGCATGCTGTGGTCAAAGGGAAGCAGGCGCGAGCAGAATCCTTATTGACAGCCAAGCCCGACAATACCCAAACATTACTTCGAACGCCTGGTATTTTCACGGACTACTCAGGAAGAACGTTCAATTGCACTGGCTATGAATACGCCTACTGGACCAAAGACACGCACATGCGCCGGATGCTGGAAGGGAAAATGGATCCTGAAACTAAAGCGGTCATGTTAACGCGCATTGATGCGATAGACGCTAATGGATTGACATACACGCAACATAATCGTGAGCTAACCGGTTCAACATGCTTTAACCTGGACCCGCTTAAAACAGCCTATAATGAATATATGCAAGCCCATGGTGTCTGGTATCGCGGTGGTTATCCTGATGAAGGCGAAGCAGCCGTCATGGCGGCGTGGATGAAAGTAGGCGTTGCCCAGCGCGACCTCCCCGTTCATTATGTGAATGAATATTTCAGAAGTGACCGTTCCTTTTACCCGTTGCCCACATTTGATGAGCTGACCTTGCCGAGGGAGTTAACGGTCCACAATTATAGAACTAATCGAGATGAATCTTTATTTCCTTTGGTGGATTCTGCCTCTTCTGGGTTCGGGGTTGAGTTTGCGTACGCGCGCGGCGGTGCGGGGGGGCCGGTTGAGGTGGGGCGCGCGCGCTTGCGTGTGTGGGGGGCTGCGGGAAGGCAAGATTTGGCGGCCGTTAGCCAACTGGATGCAGTGAGAACAAACGAACTTATGCAATCACATCAAAATCTTGAGCCGGCTGTACCTAGAGCTGGTATGCCTTTTTGATCGCAGTGTGCGGGAGTCCTGCCGCGTAAGCCTCGCTGCACCCCAAGTTCACTCAAATTCCGCCCGCTATACTCCAGCCTTTCTCTTCAGCATATTTATTGGGCATTACTAGTTCGCACTCATGATGATGTTTATGAGGTGCATCATATCATCCTCTGTACTAGACGCCATTTCATTGCTGTTTTTTTGAGTTAGGAAACAAAGCCGGGCGCACTTCTACAGGTCCCCTTTTATTAATATCGTTTAATCTTCTTCTAAAATCGGCACATACTTCAATCGGGCCTACTATTTGTTCACGCAATTCTTGTCCGTTACGAGGGCTAGTTAGTACCACTTCGCCTTGTGGTTCTTTACGCTTTTCAAACAGTTGATCCAGGATGACTAGTATTTTTGGGTCTATATTTTTCTCCTTAATAGCTTGTATGTCACGATCTAATTCTGTATTTAATTCATTTATTTTTGCCATAAGATCCTTTTCCAAATGCTGTGCAGCCCTAATGATCTCTGCTGAATTATTGAATAAATTTTTAATAGCCAAACATGTACCGTCTTTTTTTTTAATAATCACATTCAGAGTAGCTTTGGAATTTTCAATCTCTTGCAGTAGGGCAATTTTTTTCATTATTCCTCCAGATAAGGATTGGCATTCACTCAAAGCCACGCTCACTGTTTTATATGCACTAGCTACAGACTCTAATTGCTCAACGGAGGCAACGTCTAGATTTTTTTTTAACGCTAGATCTCTACCTGATAATTTTGTTACGGCAGTATTTATTTCTGTATCTGCTTTACTTAATTCATTCTCAAGGGGCGGATTTTTAGCATTAGTTTTTACCTGAATTAGGAGAGCGATATCTTTCAGTGTTTGATTCATACTAGAGATTATACGGTTCGGAAATGCATTGTGTTGACCGAAGTGAGTAGCTGAATACTTAGCATTCAATTGAGCGAGTATTGTTTTCTCTGCATCAGGAGCTTGTTCTGCTAGTAAGACAACTTCAGGGGGTGGGGCTTTAACTTCTGGATTATCTTGTCTAGGTAAAACAATTGGTTCTTCAGGCAAATTGGTATTTATTCCATCTTTCGGACCGGATGCAGGCACTGCAAAAAAGGCACTATTTATTTCCATTTCAGCAGCAGCTTGTTCTAGTGGTAAGGCAACTGCAGGGGACGCGTTATCCGCTGCAGTTAGTTTATTTAACTCATGTAATTTGGATTTTGCTTGGTTTACTATTTTATCGAGCTTATCCTTTAATGTAGCAATGTTTATAAATGGCGCCGCAAATCCCCGTTGCACAAAATTTAATTTTCCAAGTGCTGTTTTCATAATAGTTAAAGTAGCGCAAAGAGAAATACATATAGATTTAGCAAGGTCTTTATCAGCATAATCCTTAGGCTGTATATCTAAAAACGCTTGGGCACTTGAAAATAGGCCAGCTATGTTGACTTTCGTATTTGTCCCGGGATATTCTAATATATCCTTTAAATAGTTACTTAACTCTGTTAATGCGTCCGTTTCTTTTTTAGTAGCAGGAGGATTAAAATCACGCATCGCTTCCAACGCTGCCTCTACTTCATATCGGCAATATACTAGAGCGCCTATAGAGTGTCTACCGATTGCATCCTTTATTCCCTCTCCGTAGCATTCCTGGCTCCTAGGATCACTAAGTCCCTTTTGAATGGTGTCCATATCAACATTGTTAATATTCTTCATTTCCATATGCGCATGAATACGTTCTGCCGAAACAATCACATTTTTGTTGATAATAGTAGCATCTTGACCTCTCCATTGTAGAAACCATCCCTTTAGATTTAGCATTATTATCACCTAGCATCTAATTTAAATTGCATAATTATAGATATTTTTGCTTAAATACTATTCCTCATGTTTTATTATAGGACTAATTTTCGGCTAAAGCAAAGTTCTTTAGGTACGCTGTCGTAGCAAAATGAAAATTTCACATTTAGGCTATTCTGTTTAGGTTATTTAAATAGCCTAAATAGGAGCACATTGTTATGGAGGGATTGATCATGGGCATGGCTCAAAAACCGCCTGTTTTAGTGAGCACCTCCTTTATTAAACGGCATGATATTATTATTTAAATCAAATTTGTCCAGTGAAAATCGAAATTCCTGTGTTCGTTGGAGTTGAGCCATACCAACATTTGACTTAAATTTTGTTCGCTATAACAATCCAAAAAACCAAAAGATTGGGAATAGTGAGACATAAAAATGCCATATTAAGCGACGCGTTATCCAAAATCCATCCGATTGGAATGGCAATGACACTGAATAAAAGACGCGTACAAAATGAATCCAAGCTTAAAATACCCGCCCTGACTTTATCCTCGACCTGGCGGTGTAATAAATTATAAATGAATGGCATTTTAATACCGAAGACGATAGCCGCAAGGAGAAATACAGGAAAAAACCAGGCGCTGTTAGTTATTCCAAGCACAATAGCCATGCATTGAAACAACAGGGGTAATATCAATGAGATCCCTTTGAAGCGATCAATAATTTTTGAGGTCCGGCTTGCTACAAAACCACTGGTACTATGATAGGTAAAACACAAAATACCAATTAAGAAATAATTAACGTGGTAGGTTTTGAGAAAAACCTGTAGCAGCCAAAAAGTATTGATAATCATGGCACTAAGTAGTCCGGAATAGAGTAAAATCCAAACAATTCTGCGATCTTGCTTGATAAAGTAAGTCGTCATTGTTCTTATCTGATCCTGAACTCTCGTTCGAAATATGTCTGAAAAGCTCTGCGTGCTCGTTATTGTTTTATCATGAAGCAACAAGGAGATAAAAAGACTCGGGAATGAAAAAAGCCAGGTCATTACGGCAGGCAAAGTCAATGAAAATAAAGCGAAGCTACCAGCCAATATAGCTGATATTGCTTCGGAATAACGGCCATAGGCTTGATATTTACCCTCCTGTTCACAATAACTAGCTTCTTGATTTAAACGCTTGGTTGTTTCAAATAAAAGTGAGGTATCCACACCAGAACAGGCAGCAAATGATAGTGCTAAGGCTATTTCGCCTAGAGCAAATCCCCAGAAAACGGGCCAAAATACAAACAAGCAATACCCAAGGCAAGATGCAATCCCGCCGATCAAGAGACTCCTCCGTCGACCATACAAATCAGAGTAAATACCTAAAGGGACATCAAATAACAGCAGTGCAACTGAGAATATAACCTGTGTAATAAATATATCAAGATAGCTTAACCCGCACTGCTGTGTATAAAGCACATAAAAAGGCATTAATGCATCGAAGGATCGCAGTGCGCTGAACCAAGGTAGATATTTCAAATTTTGCAGGTCTTTTTGCATGCCGTTCTTTTTGTATATTGAGCTACTGTGATGCAGGAGGCCACTGATTTACAGTTTCATCCATACCAAGATTATTTCCTTTGCAATACCCAACGAGCAGGAAACTACCCTGAATTTTCTGCTCAGGAATGGATAGCAAAAATACTTCTTCTTCTTTCGCGGTTTGTTTTTTACCATCGATGACAAAAATTAAGTGAGTAGTACCTGTAAACAGATAGCTATCCTTACTAAAATAGGTAACATTTGTTCTTTGATAATCTGAAACAGTATAATTAGGATTTATTTCATAAATAGGCTTGTCTTTAACAATCGTATAATGCCGTGGAATTGTGTAGAGTTCTGCACATTGTTTATCAGTTATTGCTTTATTTATCGAGTGCACATTATATGAAAATGTAACATAGTGTGGTTCATCACTAGCATTGGCCACCATCGTGGTTAAACCCAACAAAATAATTGTCATTGTTTTAGCTGTTTTATTCATTCCCTTCTCCCTAGATATAAATGTAATATAGAAAACCAAGATGTTGTGTCGTTTAAAAGCAAGCTTCTTTAGCGGTAACCGTAGAGCCTGTGTAAAACACCACTAAAATCATTGACAAAAAATCACCCTCACAGTATAATGTGCGGCACACGGATTAGCACGGACTTTCTAGCCATGAATACACTAAAAACTGCAACCCACGCTTTTATTGCTGTAGCATGCGCGCTCTTTATCCATTCTAAATCAATCGCAGAGCCTGTCAATTTATCGCAGCTCAAAACAGAAATCAGGGCATACCATGACTCAGGCGCCTATCGAAAAGAAATCTCCGCAATACTCGTACCTGCCACACGTTATATTATTCAACGCGCTGACGACAATGAAAAAAACCAAATCCATCAAAAATTAGCCATTGTGCTTGATATTGATGAAACAAGCCTATCCAACTATCACAGCATGCACGTGCGTGACTTTTCCGAGGACGAACAAAAAATACAGGAACACATGCATGCCGCCAATGCGCCAGCCATTAAACCCATGCTGTCACTGTACAATAATGCCCTGAAGCACCACGTTGCTGTGTTTTTTGTAACGGGTCGCACGAGTGCGCTCAAGGCTGCCACCATTAGAAATTTAAACGCAGCCGGCTATCGTGGGTGGACCGGGCTTTATTTCAAACCCAACACCTACCATCAACCATCCATCGCTGTATTCAAAGCTGCAGCAAGGCATGAGATCACTCAAAAAGGGTACACCATCATTGAATCCATCGGTGATCAACAAAGCGATTTAACGGGTGGGTATGCTGAGAAAACGTTTAAATTGCCTAACCCTCATTACTATATTGCTTAGGATGACGTAATTCCATTCTCCCTTTACTGAGAAGGGAAAATCAACAAGAAGTTTATGTATAATCCACTGAAATAACCTCATATTCCACTATTCCGCCCGGTGTTTTCACCACCACCGTGTCATCAATTTGTTTGCCAATCAATGCACGACCTATCGGCGAGCTATAAGAAATTTTATTCAATTTAATGTTTGCCTCGTCTTCACCAACAATTTGGTAGCTAATTTCAGCATCCGTTTGCACATGACACAGCTGTATTGTAGCACCAAATACCACCTTGCCCTGATTGGTGAGTTTACTGATATCCACAACCTGCGCCATGGATAATTTCGCCTCCAAATCTTGAACGCGCCCTTCCAGAAAGCTCTGCTCCTCACGAGCGGCGTGGTATTCTGCATTTTCCTTCAAATCACCATGCGCACGCGCCGTGGCAATCGATTCAATAATGCGCGGACGATCGATAGTTTTCAATCGGTGTAACTCATCTTTCAGTGCGGCTGCACCGTTAACTGTCATTGGATGTTTTTGCATCATGTAAATCCTGTAATCGTGTTACTGTTTGTCTATCTTCATTTTATCGGGTTTTGGGGAACATTTATAGACCTTTAAGATCAGGAGGATTAGGTGGGGGTTTGATCAATGCACACTAAAAAATCGACTTCCTTACCATCCTTCGTCCGCAGATAATGAAGGCTCGCAATCACACCTTGTGTGTCCTCAAGGTAATGCAGTTCTTTTAACAGGGCACACGCTACAATATTTTCCAAATGTGCGCCTTCATCTGCATCCAGACAAGCATGATCGTAAAAATAATATTTAGGCGTGTCTACAGTAATACCCTAGTGACGAGCAAAAGGCCCAGTCTGATCTTTCAAAAAGAAAGCGGCAACCATAACCATCAACAGGCTAGCCGGAAGAACCGATAGCGATAGTTGATAATCAAGCACTGAATACACGTGCTCACCTGCAACCATCTGGCAACGGCTAAATTTATCCAGTAAAAAACCCACCAGCGGCTGAAATATAACGCCGCCCAGGGTCACTATCATGTTCGCTGCAGCAAAAACAGTACCCGATAGCGCCGCACCACTATTTTCTTTCGCCATAATAAAGACAATAATTTCAGTCGCGCTGAACACACCATAAAAGAACATCAGTACATTTAATGCAACATAAGACAAACCGGGCCAATATAAGATAATACTGATACATACCAACGACATGAACGCGCCGATCACCAGCGGAAGAACACGACGACCCGTTCTATCTGAGAAGTAGCCCGCAAGTGGCGCACCCACAGCCCAACCCATAAACATCGCGGATATGGTTTTTGCCGCCTGCAACTTGGTCAAATGATGCGCTTGCTCAAGGTATGATTTGCCCCACAGCTCACCGAAAACCGATAATGATGTATAAAGGCATGCGCCCACAAAAGCAATCAACCAAACTTGTGGTGACACCAACACACGTACAATATTTCGATAAAAATCAGGCAAAGATTGTGACTTCACCTCCGTACCACCGGGCCCATCACGTACGACCAGAAAAATTAGACCTGTCAGCACTAACCCAATCACCACCATCGTCAATAGCACATAATTCAACCCCATGGTAGCGGCCAATTCTGTAATTTTAACTTCACCGTAAACCAGACCTAACATACCTAGCGTCGTCATCAAGCCGGCTACTAGAGAAAAATAGCGACGCGGCAGCCAGTGCACGGCCAATGACAAAACGCCAACAAAGGCAAATGCTGAACCAAAGCCAACGATAAACCGCCCGGTTCCTGCAATCAGTATGGATGAAGAATAACTGAACATGAATGAACCGGCTGTACAACACAGGCATGCCAACGACAGCAGCTTGCGTGGACCAAACCTGTCCATCAAGATCCCTACTGGCAATTGCATAGGCGAGTAAGCAAAATAATATAACGCGGATAGCTGTCCAAATGTTGAAGCCGAAATATGCCCAAATGCCGCACGAAGTTCACTTTGTAGTACGCCTGGAATAATGCGCAATACAAACTCGTAGCAATAAAATAAGGCGGCAATCGCACAAATCAAGCCGCCTAATACAAGCTGCTTTTGTGTAACTGGACTAGCGTTCTGCATGGGCATGGGTTTCCCTTATAAAGCAAATTAAAATTGCTGCAAGTACGATCCCTATGGGGATAATTGACAGGGCAAATTGATAATCACCGGCTGTATATAGCTGCTCCATTTTATCCACCGCACTACCATGGATATTCACGACGGCATGGTGCATATGCAAACTGAAATCCAGCAGACGACCAACCAGCGGTTGCAGTAACATCGCACCAATCATGACGATCATGTTGGTAATGGCGATAGCCGTTCCCGCCGCCTCCCTTGGACTTAATTCACGACCCACAGCAAACACAATGGCCTGAGCGCTGTACAACAACCCTAACAAAAACACCAACGCATATAACATAGGCGTACTTAATCCGGGTATATACAGGATCATCATCATGACGATAGCCGCCCCAACCGCTCCGATCAACATGGGCAATTTTCGGCGTTTTATTTTATCGGAAATATATCCCATCGTTGGCGCACCAAGCATAAATCCGAAGAACAACACGGAATTGGCAAAGCCTGCATCGGCGGGTGATAATCCGTGAGCATGCGTAAAGTATGGAATGCCCCACAACTCAGCAAATATCGTTGTAGGCAAATAAACCAGACAGCCATACATGCCGTTGATCCAAATCTGCTTTTCACGCAGAATAATTCCCAGATCAATCATATTCTTTCTGAAACTGTCGATGCTACCACCGCTTTCATGATCGCGCTTGTGATCATGAATGCAAAACCACAGCACAAACATCAAACCAATACCAAAGATCGCAGTATAGTTGATGGTCTGTTGCCAACCGGAAGAAATAACCAGCAGCCCCAGCACATTGTCACCAAACATAGCACCAACCGTACCCAGTGCCGCCGTTAGGCCGGCGACCATGGCCAGTTTATCTTCAGGTAGCCAGATTGTCGCCAGTTTCAAGACACCAACGTAGGCAAAGGCTGAACCCGCGCCCATCAGAAAACGTCCGACACCCGCCACAGCAAACCGATCGGTGCCCGCAAACATAAACGCGCCAACAACGCAAATAAAACAGGCCAGCGTCAATAAACGCCGTGGGCCAAAGCGATCCATTAACACACCAACCGGCAATTGCATCGGCACGTAGGCATAATAGTAAATGACTGATAGCAGGCCAAAACCGGTAGCCGATAAATGAAAATGCTGTCGCAGAGAAGGCTCCATCGCACTGGGCGCTATCCTGAGCAGGTACTCATAAGCATAAAATAATGCCCCAAGACCACAAATCATCCACGCCGTTCTCACGTAATTCTTATTGTTTTTAGGCAAAATAAACTCCTTAGTTGATAGGTTAAACCAAAAACAGGGGTACACAAAAAACTTTAATTGAACTTTCCACATCCTCTGGAGGACGACATGGCATAAAAAATTTACGCTTTCTGATTGACTCTGCTAGCAATCGCCGCTTTGGCCACCGCAGCAGGTACTCGTTCACGTAAACGCGGATCAGTCGGTTTGGGAAGAATATAATTTGCACCAAATTCCCAATCAACAACACCAGGATAACTATCTTTTACAACTTGTGGAGCAGGCTCATGCACCAACTTACGAATGGCGTCAACTGCCGCGATTTGCATGGCTTGATTAATACACGTAGCACGCACATCCAAGGCACCGCGGAAAATATAGGGAAAACACAATACATTATTAACCTGATTAGGGTAATCACTGCGTCCTGTCGCGATGATCAGGTCATCGCGAATTTGCATCGCTAAATCGGGTCTGATTTCAGGCTCTGGATTTGACAGGGCAAAAATAACCGGTTTAGGTGCCATCAATGTCAATAATTCAGCACTCAGCAGTTTGGCCTTGGCAACGCCAATAAAAACATCAGCATCAACCAACGCATCAGCCAGCGTTCGTCGATCAGTAGTGACCGCAAATGCAAACTTGTAAGCATTTAAATCTTGTCGGCCAGAATGGATCACGCCATGGCTGTCAAGCATGAGCATATTATTTTTATCAGCACCTAAGGCAAGCAATAGACGCATCGATGCAATGCCCGCAGCACCCGCACCAATACAGACAATGCGTACGTCTGACAATTTTTTATTTTGTAATTCCAATGCATTCAACAACCCTGCCGCTACCACGATAGCCGTACCATGTTGATCATCATGAAACACCGGTATATTAAGTTGTTCAATCAATGCCAGCTCAATTTCAAAACATTCTGGAGCTTTGATATCCTCAAGGTTGATCCCGCCAAAAGTAGGCGAAATACGTATTGCTGTAGAGATGAAATCCTGTGGATGATCCGCATCAATTTCGATATCAAATACATCAATATCTGCAAAGCGTTTAAACAAAACAGCCTTGCCCTCCATAACAGGCTTGCTGGCCAATGCGCCAACGTTACCTAAACCAAGTACCGCCGTGCCGTTCGTCATCACGGCAATCAAATTGCCTTTGGCCGTATACCGATAAGCATCGTCCGGATTTTCTGCAATTGCCAACACGGGTGCGGCAACGCCAGGCGTGTACGCGAGTGATAAATCATCCTGCGAATTGGTAGGCTTGGTCACGTGCACCGCAAGTTTACCAGGGCGAGGGAATTCATGATAGTGCAAAGCCCTTTGGTCAAAATCATTTTCACTCACAGCGCACACTCTCTTTTCAAATAAATAAGGAAAAAAATATACCTAAAAAACCCGCAAATATAATGCGAATTTTTTTTGAAAAAAGCGGTCTTATGCGTCCGGCTGTGTTGCAATACGCGATTTATAACGATCACGGAATTTCTGTACCCGTCCACCAGTATCGACCAGTTTTTGTTTGCCCGTGTAGAAAGGATGGCAATTGGCACAGACTTCTATGCTTAAATTCTTGCACAAGGTAGACTGCGTTTCAAACGTATGTCCGCAGCTGCACGTTACGTTAATCACTTTATAATCAGGATGTATCGAAGATTTCATAATACCACTCGCTCATGTTTACATAACGAATATCGCCGCCTAACTCACAGTCAGGCACGATACTCTCAAAATAGGGAAACACAATACCAGATCTTGGATTTCAGATCAATAAGCAAAATAAAACTTAAAAAAGTGAGTGTGCTCGTGCGTTTGCTAAAAATGGCTATTTTTTATGTTTCTTACGGACTGGTTCAGCAGCTACTTCCTCTTGAATATGGTTCTGAAATCGCTTGTGACGACTAAATGTTGCAAAAAGGCTATAATTTTTGAGTGGTTCACTGTAAGTAATGAGGGGTGGCTTCACATCAAAATCATCATCAAAAATACACGCATTTTCTTCTGCCCAATCAATTTCATCGTATTCCTCAATCGCTTGAGAATGAATGGATGATCCGTTGTCGTTAACAAAATCATGCGGGAATTCAAGTGTGAAATTAATTGCCCCCTGATTCCGTTGTATTTCAGCGAATAATAGCGGCTGTACAGATTCGTTAAGAAAATTTGTGAATTCATTCTCAGTGATTTTTTGAATTCGTTTTACTCCTCCTGCACAAGCCGCGAGCTTGGTAATGCACTTCAGACTATATCCATGACGGATAAGTACTGAATGACCTTTCAGTACTGCCTTGATGGCCTGTGCGCCACCGTCGTTGGCAGCTATGGAAACAATTTGTGCAGCATCAAAGCCAAGTGCCCTCATTTTGGTAAAACTGGCTATCACGGCTTTCATGGCCTGTGTGCCACCGTGCTTGGCGGCTATGGCGAGAATTTGTACCTTATCAAGGCCTAGGGCCTTGAGTTGGGTAAAAGAGGCTATCACAGTTTTCATGGCCTGTGCCCCACCGTGGTTGGCGGCTATGGTGATAATTTGTGCCTTACCAAAGGCCAGTGCCTTCAGCTGGGTAAAGGAGGCTATCACGGTTCTCATTGCCTGTGCTCCACCGTTGGCGGCTATGGCGATAATCTGCGCCTCATTAAAGTCCAGCGCCTTCAGTTGGGTAAAAGAGGCTATCACGGTTTTCACGGCTTGTGCGCCACCGTGGTTGGCGGCTATGGCAACAATTTCTGCCTTATCAATGCCCAGTGCCTTCAG
>JBCKWE010000043.1:0-13605 GCA_038923045.1 Legionellaceae bacterium | reverse complement strand
AGGATCCCGATTGATAAGAACAAAGAAGGGAAAAAAGAAATCCATTACACGAGGCTATTTAAGCATTTCAAACGATGGATTAAGCACAATGGCACTAAGTTAAGCTGCATTTTTGAGCATTCGACTGACATTGGGCTCAGAGCCTGTGTTATAAACAGTCTTGAAAGCCAGATCATTTTAATCGATTGTAATTGATGAAAAGGCGGCGTTCAACTGGTTTTAATAAGAGACGCTGAACACGCCCCTTTTATGTTACAATGATTCTCATTTTTGCCCCCAAGGACATCGTATATGATCGCTGAAAACACCTATGATTCGAATAACATCAAGGTTTTAAAAGGACTGGATGCCGTAAGAAAGCGTCCTGGCATGTATATTGGTGATACGGACGATGGGTCAGGCCTGCATCACATGGTGTTTGAAGTCGTGGATAACGCCATCGATGAAGCGCTGGCAGGGTATTGTCACGCGATCAATGTCATCATTCATGCGGATGAATCCATTACAGTGAACGATGATGGCCGTGGCATCCCGGTTGATATTCATAAAGAAGAAGGGTGCTCGGCTGCCGAAGTCATCATGACCATTCTGCATGCCGGTGGCAAATTTGATGATAACTCCTATAAAGTTTCTGGCGGTCTGCATGGGGTAGGTGTCTCGGTTGTTAATGCCCTGTCTGAAGAATTACACATGGTGATTCGCCGTGAAGGCCACGTTCATGAGCAACATTATCATCATGGCGTACCGGATGCGCCGCTGAAGGCAACCGGCGAGTCTTCCACAACGGGCACACAAATCTGGTTCAAGCCTAGCCCGAATACGTTTACCAACATTGAATTTCATTATGATATTCTGGCCAGACGCTTGCGTGAGTTGTCTTTTTTGAATTCCGGTGTTTGCATTCATTTACATGATGAGCGTGACGATAAACGCGACACATTCCAGTACGAAGGCGGAATTAAAGCCTTTGTTGAACATTTAAACCGAAATAAGACGCCCATTATCCCCACGGTTATTTCCATGTGCGGTGAAAAAGACAACATTGTTGTTGAAGTGTCCATGCAGTGGAACGACACCTACCAGGAAAATCTGTACTGCTTTACGAATAACATTCCTCAGCGCGATGGTGGCACGCATTTGGCGGGTTTCCGCTCGGCATTAACCCGTACGCTCAATAATTACATCGAACGTGAAGGCTTCGCCAAAAAGGCAAAAATCGCCACAACCGGTGATGATGCACGCGAAGGGTTGACGGCTGTGTTGTCGATTAAAGTCCCTGATCCTAAATTCTCATCTCAAACAAAAGACAAACTGGTGTCCTCGGAAGTGAAAGCGGTCGTTGAATCACTGGTGGCGGAAAAACTGACGGATTATCTACTGGAAAATCCATCCGTGGCCAAGGTCATTGTCGGTAAAATGATTGATGCCGCACGCGCGCGCGAAGCCGCACGTCGTGCGCGTGACATGACGCGTCGTAAGGGTGCGCTAGATATTGCAGGGCTACCTGGCAAACTGGCTGATTGTCAGGAGAAAGATCCGGCCTTATCCGAATTGTATCTGGTAGAGGGGGATTCTGCGGGTGGCTCGGCTAAACAAGGGCGAAACCGCAAATTCCAGGCTATTTTACCGTTAAAAGGCAAGATTCTTAACGTTGAAAAAGCACGCTTTGACAAAATGCTGGCGTCTCAGGAGGTCGCCACGCTAATCACCGCCCTAGGCTGCGGTATTGGGCCTGATGAATACAATCCAGACAAGGTTCGTTACCACCGCATCATCATCATGACCGATGCCGACGTCGACGGTTCACACATTCGTACGCTGTTGCTGACGTTCTTCTATCGACAAACGCCCGAATTAATCAAGCGCGGCTACATCTACATTGCCCAGCCACCGCTTTACAAAGTTAAACAGGGCAAGCAGGAGCAATACGTCAAAGACGACGATGCCTTGTACGAACATTTAACGCAAAGCGCGCTCGATGGTGCGGCATTTTTTCCAGCCCTTGGAGCCCCTGCGATTACAGCAATCGCCTTAGGCGACCTGGTGCTGCAATTCCGCCGCATGGAAAAAATCACCAAGCGTTATTCACGCCGTTACCACGTAGATATTATCAAACGGGTTGCCCGGTTACCGGCCTTGCCACAGGATGATTTTAATCACGAGGAACGCATCAGCGACTGGGTAGCCAAACTGCACGCAAGCTTGCAAGATTTGGACAGCAAAACGCAAAAGTTTACGGTTGATGTCAAACACAATGAAGAAGCGGGACACTATATTCCACGCGTCACCATGGCTCAACACGGCACACAAAACACCATATTATTGAACGCCGAGTTGTTCTCATCTACCGACTACAAAGAGATGATTAACATCAACGGCAAATTGCTGAGCCTTGTTGAAGACGGCGCGCTGGTTAAACGCGGCGATAAAACGCAAGCTGTCGCCAGTTTCGAACAGGCGCTGGACTGGTTGATGGCAGAGGCCAGACGTGGACAAACAATTCAGCGCTATAAAGGTCTAGGCGAAATGAACCCGGAACAATTGTGGGAAACCACCATGGATCCTGACGTCCGCCGCATGCTGCAAGTCACCATAGAAGATGCCGTAGCGGCTGATGAAATCTTCACCACGCTCATGGGCGATCAGGTAGAGCCGCGTCGTGAGTTTATTGAGACCCATGCGCTCGATGCGGAAAACATTGATTTTTAGGTCGTATCGTTCTGAGTGAACGCCCATTATCCCGATCAGGAGCCCCGATCTTCCCTCGCTGTGTTCGTGAAGACCGTTTCAATTTGACACAAGCACAAAAATGAGATAATATGCAACATACAGGCACATTAAAAGACAAGGCAACATCATGCCAGACGTATCAAAACCGTATTTCTCTTGCGCTCCATTTAAAGACTGGGGAACTGCAAATTATATTCATAGGCTGCGCGACAGTATCACCGCCAATCAGGAACGAGAGTATGATGAACAAATCTGTAATTGGCTAGCGACTAGGTGTGAACGAGGCCTGCCATTTCCAGATGACTTTACCAGTGAGCCCGATCAAATCATTCAAATTAAACGCTTTCAAAACGACCTTTATCACGTTGAAGAATTGTTCAGGACAATGGAAAGCTCGCATACACTGAGCTCTATACTCACAATCAAAGAGCTCACCAAACTGGCTTATGAAACCACCAATTCACTATTGACGACATGCTCGCAAATTGAGGCGACATTCAGGCCCGAAATAACCGAGTTGCTATCGTGCTTATCCAAGGCACAAGCCGAACTATCGAAGCATTCAATCCTCCCAAGCCAGGGTTCCATCGCCTTGAATACAGGCCTTGCGGTAGGGCGCACAATTGACCAGATGAATCCTGCCGATATAACAGGTGACTCTGATTTGTGGACCTATTTTGGCTCTATATTCCCCCAGTTTCCAACCCACATTGAAACCGTCAAAGGAGTTATAGAAAAATTTTCCGCAGCAAACCCAGCCTATGTGCCATCGATTAATCAGGCAAAAATGGGAAAATTGCTAGAGCAAGGGTTGAAACTCTCAGAAACTATTAAAAACAGCAACCAGAATATACTCCTCCTTATTGGCAATCTGTTTTCCTTATTCAGACAAATAACGTCTCTGTGGGGTGAAATTAGCAAGGAAGCCCTTGATTTGAGCGACACAGCGCAAGGACTTGCTCGTGAGATAATGGCCATGTGCAAATATGTAATACTACCCAATTTATTTGCGGCCGTTGATAAACTCGAAGTCCAGATGATGATGAAACCCGGTCGGCTATCCAAACCCCTGATGGAAAAAGCAAAACAGTGGTATGGCTCGTTGACTGAATATGCAAAAATAATCGTTAAATTTGATAAAAAGGGTGAGAAACTGTTAAAACTGGAGGACTCGCGTTTTATTGAGTTACGCCTAGCGCCGAGGCGTCAGGAAATAGAAACATGGACTCGCACACTGCATCTCATAAATCAGGCGCAACCTACATTGAACGCGCTAAAATCATTGGTAGACGAATTAGTGGATCGGCGAAATCCAAGCGCTGAGGAGCATGCAGATTATATTCGGCTAAAAGAAACCCTAAGAAAACATTTTCAGCATTTGGAGCCTCATTTAAAACAAGCTTGCGAGAAATTCAAGCCTATGTTTGAGGAACAGTTAGCACCAGCACGCAGTATCTCAGCTTTTGTAACGGATGTTTGGAGAGGCACGCCAAAATATCCGCCTATCACGAACTTGCAACCCACCATGAAAGCATTCATGTCGCATTTAAAACAATTAAAAACCGACCATGAATTCAGAATCCACCGTAATGAGAGCCTCATTACATCCGTTATGGAAAAAGCCAATATCGTATTGTTTCCATACAATGAGCAGGGCAACATCCTAGATATTCAGGAAGAGCCGACGTTCTTAAATCTAGGTAGTCAGGATGCATGGGGTTTGCACCGAAAGTGTGGAAATGAACGTGCGGCGCTGACAAATGCTGAAGAAAATTGTGCTGAATTGATGGTTAAACTGGAACGGCACCAGGAAACGGATGGGACCATTAAATTTCATCCCGGCTATACCCCGTGCTTGCTGGAAGACAATATTCCGCCTCAACCCGGCAAATTTCATGTCAAAATGGAAGGAAGCGAACTGAAATATGCAGTTCTTCTCAAACCAATAGACGACACCGAACCTGTCAGATTATATATACAGTCGCTTGAGGACGCCGTAAAGGCAGAGCGCAAAGGCTATGTTTGGAATAAGGATACAGGGGCACTCTCCTATATTGCGCCTGATGGGCAAATTCAACGTAGCGTCAGACTTACCGACACCGAGCGGCTGAAATTATTTGTCGCATGGAATAAATCCAAACTTGACTCAGGGAACGGTCTGGTGCTCACCGAAGGTAACATTGACCGCTTAATAACCTCTTGTGGTGGCCATTATCCTGGCTCGCTGCGGACAGGCACCATTCCATGCAGTGAAGTCGGCTGTACTTTGGCTCAAGTTACATCAATTGAACAACTGAAACCATACCTGCCACGCTTGTTTGATGAAGCGTTGGAACAAGGGCATATTCGTGATGAAGTCAGGGAGCAATGCATTAAATTGTACAGTAATATTCAACCGTATCTGATTGCCGCATTCAAAAATGTTAAAGAAAAAGATATACGTGCATTTGATAAGAACGTTGTCGAATTGTTTTCCGGCAATTTTTACGGGGAAATGTCACGTTCATCGCTTTCTCTAACTGATTTTCGGCTTAAACTACCGAGCCTTCAACGCATTCTTGCAACGGAAAAAGAGAGGCTTATCAGAAAACATAATGACAGTTTTGCAACGGTTAGAAATACACCAATTTCTGTTGAAACTGCTCTGAGCGCAGAAATCAGGCACTACGAATTTACACCTGACATCGCTGAGTTTATGTATTCCATGGAGCCCATCAAACGCCAGATTCATGACTCGAATAAAACACTGTTCAAGATTAGGCTCGCATTGCAACATCTCCACGATTATTGCGCTACAGAGCATAATTATGAAGACCAACTCAGGCACCCGGAAAAAAACAGGGAAAATGTTCATTTCCCATGGTTTCAAACGTGGCTTTATCAACTAAAAAAACCGATAGGACCTAGCATATATGAACAGCTGGACGCACACTTGCTGCAAATAGAAGGGTATGAGGAGGATCAAATCTGGAAAAATGAAAGGCTGATTGTATCGGTAACTGAAAAAAATACCCGCGCCATGATGCCGCTCCCCGAACGTATCAAACCGTATGATTTGTCAGAAATCAGCGCATTCAAGAATCTTTATCCTATAAACGAAGCCAGTTTGATGATCGTGGGAAAAGTACCTGAAGCCAATCAACTGTTCATCAAAATTCTAGCAGGCGAGCTTCATTACACGTTCTTTCGCTATGGCAAAATCCAGACAGGCCACGTCCCACTGACGCCGCACTTTGCTCATGCGTTGGAAACACTGGATGAGGACACCGTCGTCAGCCAAGAGACGCTGTTCGACATGCTTGACCATATTTATGGCGTGCTAGAACAACAGGTTGTAGACCAGGTAACCGAGTTGTCACCTGATGAAGCACTGGATCTGTACCAATGGTATCGAACCAAGGACCATGAAATGGTTCAAGCCAACGCTTCATTTTATACGTGGATTCGCGTTATGAATCAATACATTAAGGAGAGTGACCCTGATGAAAAATCACGACTTAAATCCAGGGCAGAACAGTCACGTCTCTTGATCCAACCGTATTTGAATGAAGCATGGAGGAACGACCCTGCGAAAATAAAACGTATCAGTACATTTGATAATGCTTGTGAATATTTTAAAAAAAATTCAAGGATAGATAGTAGACTCATTCACGAATTTTTTGAAGCTCAGACACAGACGTTGAAACTAAAACTTACCAAGTATGAAGAAGCCGCTAAAAAAATGCCTGCGTATAAAACAGACACCCGCACCTTAAACCCAACCCATGAGGTGCAGCAGGTCGATAGAAAACACCATTTAATTAAACATACAAGATCATCTGCACGGCTGAGCCTGCTTAAAGCAGAGATGAATGGCCTTTATAAAAATCTCAATGCGGTATTTAAAGAAAAATTGGAGGAAGCCTCTTCTGGCATTCCATACCCTGACATTTATGATTTTAACAGCATAACACCATACTTTATCGCAGGAGCGACCGCTTTGAATTGGAGTCCAATTCTGATGGCTCAGCAAGTGGTTCCTTTTCTTCATGAAAGGTATTCATGGTCTAAATGGCTTTCAGTGCCTGAATCTAGGCAAAAAAAAACTAATATTCCCGATCAAGTAATGGTTTACATGCGCTTGAAGAATGCGGTGTATTTTATCGAACAAATCATACTGCACCTGGAAAAAATAAATGATCAAGAAGGACAAATTCCCTACGTGTTTCATCTAATAGTCGCTTACCTGTATTTTCAGGATTTTACACCGATGATTAAAGGGTTGCTAGATGATCCCCACCTCGCAGTGATTTATAACAGCATGGCATCTAAACTAAAATCAATTTTGAACACCTTACGCGATGAAGGCCAATATTATTCAGGCGACGAGGCTCTAAATGTAAACAAGGACCACTCCCTCTTAAGCTTCATGAAATTCATCAAAGTCTTTCCGGAACATATTTCGTCCACAGTGTCTGCGTTTCACAAAAAATACCTTGATTTGGCAAAAAGTGCAGAAATCGCTGCCGCTAAAATAGAGACGATAATCGAACACGCTAGCCACTCACACCTACGGCTGTTTTTTAATTTGCCCATGGTCGGACGTTTAGTCCGTGAATTGAATAACGATCTATCTCAACTTTTAAAGCAAACACCAGACGCCGTGAGAAAGAATCTGGGCAAAATAAATACTCAAATCAATAAATTCGTATTGGAAGCCGATGTCCTAGAAGCGCGCTTAGGTTTACAGCCTGGAACGGTATCCAAACCGATGAAACAAATCATGGAGCAGTTCTACAAAGGCCTGATTACGCCCTTGGTTCCCCTTGTCGATGAACGCGTGCAATTGCTGTGTAATACAGACCTAATAGACCAACGCATAGCCGCTGCAAAAGTACGGGAGAGTATCGCTAGAAGAGATTCCAGCACGCATTGGAGTGCCAGTTTCTCCATGTCAGGCTTACAGTTACTGGGCTCAGACAGCACTGAAACTGGGCGTAATAACCTAAACGATTACTACAAGACAGCAATACCCGCATTAAAAAAAGCATTGAATGGATCTGATCTTTATACAATGTCTTTTGATGCGGCGATAAACGCCGGCCACAGGGATTGCTTCATCTGGAATAAGAAACAGAAACAACTGTTTTATATCGATGCCGAGGGAATGCCAAACGCTCAAACCGGGTGTAGCTTGGCTCTCATGTCTTTTCCTGACGGAGTTGACTTACCAAAGGTCCTAGAGCACAAACTGACGATACCCCAACCTGTAAAGTCATCTGGATATGGCCTTCTTTGGATGCCACAGGAAAAGCTCGGCAAAATCGATCTGAACGAGCTTATGAAAAAACTCAAGAACGAACCCCGTTCACAATATATTTGCACAAGCGATGGATTAATCTACCATGACAAAATTGAAGGTACGGTTACATCACTCGCATTAACCGAGGAGTATATTAAAAAATTCAATGACTACTTCCCCGCTTATAAAAAAATAGATCGGCTGCCTTCCGATGCGTTGAAATTTATCACGTCCATTTCAGGCCACACCCAACCTGACTACATGATAAAAGTAGCAAAACCCACTCTGATTCAACAAGGCGACCAGTACTTTATCTACATCAACGCGGATAAGAAAGGAGACGAGGGGACATATGTTGTTCTGGATGCCGACATCCTGTCTAGCATGAATCTGGATTTCACCAAAACAAAACACCTCGCTATCCATGATAAATATCAGGCAATGTATGATGAGATTGCATTAAAGGCAAAATTAACATATCCCGTTCATCTTCAAAACACCTATAAATTCATTGATTTTATGAAACGGAACGGGGTAGTGGAAGGGAAGAAAGGGCCCACCCCTGACTACCTGTATTTATCTGAACGTGAAATTCAGCAGCTCATCACGTCAAACAGCGATTTGACGTTGCAAAAAAACGGCGTCAGTTTATTAAATGAGCGTCGCAGCTGCCTGATTTCCATGCCATCTATTCCTGGCAATTTCGATGAGCTGACCTTACCCCCTGATTACGATTCATGTTATGTTCGCGTGGACGGCAATCAATGCGCTCTGTATTTGATTGATATAAAAGAAAAGACGATTACGGAGAAGCGTGTTTATGAAGGCAAAGAAGGCTTGTTTTCTAGATTAATGTCAACCATCGATAAAAATAAATTGCTAATCCGCGATGATTTTAAAAAAATTGAATTATTCACAGGCCACGTTGAGGAACCACATGTTCTGGGCAACGTCGACACGTTTGTAGCCACGGCTGAGAACATGCAGACCTTGCAGGCACAGGTAAAACTCGTCAAGGTACATTATGAAGGATTGCTTGCGACATCAGACCTGAATATTAAAACGGCCGAGATTCAATTGAACGCGTTACAGGAAGAGAAGGATAATCAGGCCTCATCAAATAAAGACCTCAAGGAAGCGCTCTTTCGAGAACATTTTAGCATGAGAGTAGAGGGACTATGTAAGCAAAAAGTGAAATTGCATGAATATACCTTGTGTTTCCTGAAAGATGAAACGAAAACCAAACCCAAGCAAAACCACTTGGATGTTTGGATTAAGGGCGCGCAACTGCATTACAAAGTGATCGATGCCACAGGCAAGGTTCAAGGCAGCAGTTTTAAATTAAGCATGATATATAATCCTGCGAAGGGCCCCATTGTTGCAGATAATCTGCAACAATACCTGTCAGACATTCTGAAAATAACTGCAAGCAAGGGCGACGGCCGCACATTTTCTCATTCACTGGCGACTGAATACCGGGAACACCTGCGAGCTAAATTGGAGAACAATTCAGGCGACATTATCACCGGTGCATTGGATGCGTCGACCGGCTCAATCGATGATGCCCTTACGGGGATAAAAACATCATTTGATAAGGAACACCTCAAGTTGTATCAGCAACTGGGTAAAATAGATAAAGCGGTGGATGATATGAGACGCTATCTTAATCACACCACATCGCTTTGGTCAACCCAGCAGTCACTGTTTGAAAGTGCCGCAACCATTAATCGTAAAAAGCAAATTCTTGCCAGTATTTCTGATCTGGCCGCCAATCAGAACATGCCGGTTGAAACACGCATTGAAGCTATAAAATCAGTGTTGGTTGGTCAAGGCATGCTAGTTATTCTGCTTGATTATCAACAGTATGACACAAATTGCTTTGCATCGCTGCTCCAAACCGTTTTACGCTTGTTTGAGGCCGTGGGGTTGTATACACCAACCGTGGTTCAGCGCGCTGACAAACTCCTCCGTGCCATTGAAGAACCGACGATACAGCCGCAGCCATTTCGTTTTTTTGCAGGATCAACCCGAGAAAATGTCAAATCAAGAATTGCGACACTTAAAACCGTGGATGGCACACCCCCCCGAATGTGCTAATATAAATTAATTCATCCAAGCTGGAGCAATTGCATGAATAACCCTCGCCTAATCATTGGCATCAGTGGTTCATCCGGTATCATTTATGGCATCCGCCTGTTGGAAGTGTTACGTTCCATGCAGATAGAAACGCACCTCGTGGTCAGCAAGGCAGGGCAGTTGACGCGCGCCTATGAAACCCATCTGAGTGCGACTGAACTCAAATCGCTGGCCGCAGTCTACCATCGCTGCACGGACATCGCGGCATCAATTGCGAGTGGATCGTTTAAAACCATGGGCATGATTATTGCTCCCTGCTCGATGAAAAGTCTTGGCGAAATTGCACACGGGATCACCAGCAACTTGCTCACGCGTGCCGCCGATGTGGTTCTCAAGGAACGCCGCCGGCTGGTGTTGATGCCCCGCGAATCGCCCTTGCATTTGGGGCATCTGCAAAACATGGTCAGCGTGACACAAATGGGTGGGATCATTTGCCCACCCGTGCCGGCGTTTTACAATAAACCCGAAACCATTATGGATATGGTGGATGATACGGTAGGGCGCGTATTGGATTTATTTGATCTGGAAAGTGGGTTGGTTCGACGCTGGGGGGAATGAGTATAGTATAGTATTTTACTAAATCCAATTTATGCTGTAAACTAGTGCATAATGGCATTATTTTTCTCAATGGGTAATTGGATGGCCAAGCATAGCTTTTTCCATAGCACACCTTACAGGACGCTTTCGTCAAAACAGGCGAGCGACGCCCGCGTTTATCCTGAGGTACTCAATAGACCCCCATGCTTGAAAGCCTCTTCAAATCAGGGTGCCACTAACCTTGCAGATCTTGCAAAAGCCCGTAAGGCGATTGTCCTTTCGCTTAAAGTTTACGCTCCCCGATTGGCTGACATTGATCCCGCCACGTTCAAATATAATAACGAAATTCAGCGCACGGCACTTGAGGAGGAGCTGATGAATACATTTTATCTGCTCTATGACGAATGCCAACTGCACATGGCTGCAAACAATCTCCCAGCACTACGCGAACGCGGCACGCAATTGGAGCGATGCGCCAATTTACTCTATCGACTACACAATACGCCTCCGGCCGACGGATCCACATCGTGTGAACAAGCACATGAAATCACTCTGGGTGCGTCACCAGAAAAGCCCGCAAAATACATTGCGTTAACCCTCATTGCGCCATTGATAGCCGAAACGATGCTAGGATTCACCAGCGATGAAGGGTTGGATGAGGTCATTAGCATGATGTCTGCGGTCAACCTGTTCCGTCTTAACTGGGTATGGGGGGGCGGGCTTGATCGTGCAATCCTAGAGCAAATTCCTGCTGGCATGGGACATGCAGCACGGGCAAGTGAAGTATTTGCGGCTATCATACCGTTTACCGGCTACATGAGCTGGGTGCTGTATTACCTACGTTTGGGCATAAACCTGTATTTATTAACCAAAGGCTCGCTGAAGGGATCATGGATGGATCCGTGGCGAACGCAGACCGACCGCGACATAAACATGGGTATTTATGAGCGATTCCAGATCCAATGGGACTTACGCAAATTTTCAATATTAAATGACACATTCTGGGCTACAGCCAATATGGCTTGTTTTTTCTGGCTGGTTGGCAGCGGAACGCTCGAGTACCTAGGCAATGCGTTAACGCTCGCGTTGCTGGGCTTTGACCTTTGCCTGACGTGTTGGAGATATGCAGAAGAAGAAACCAGGCACAATCAAGAGATTGAGCATTATCGAGACGAGATCAATGCGTTAGCGGCTAAAATAGATGAAGAAAAAGATGAAACTAAACAAAAGGTACTGGAAGAGCACATGGACGTGCTGCATGGCGCCCATAAAAAATGTGATGTTGAGTGGAAATTTGCCAAACAAAATATCAGTCATGATGTGCTTTATGCAGCCGGGTTAATGTTTGCCTTTAGCCTGTTGTGCTGTTTTTTCTTTCCCCCCGCCGCCCTACTGCCAGCGACAATAGTCATTCTAGGCATCGCCGGGGCCGCCTTATCCTTTGCCATGACCATTGCCTACCATGCATGGAAAACAAATACTAAAATTCAACAATTACAAGCATTATGCACCCGCGTCGAGGAAAAGATTACGACTCTGGATGCAAAAAATCTCAAGCTGAGTAACCCATCTGATAATGAAATGTTCGTGCTGGAAAGAACCAGATTAATTGAAGAGTTAGCCTATCGTCAGAGCATGATTGCTCATCACAAAAAGGAACTCACGCAACAGATCCTGAGTGAAGCACTGGTCCCTGCGTCAGCCTTTGCCTTGCTTTTGTTCCTGCCGCTAAGCATGGGCCTTCCCATGCTGATACCAGTTATTCTCTTATTAATGATGTCTGGAAGCATCCTGGAGCGATGGAAGCCTAAAAATCCTAGGGAGCAACAGCTCCTCGTTCAGGCAGCGGCTCCTTCTCCTTAGGATTGACTCCTATTTAAATTGTGCAGTATATATCGAGAACAAGGCGGCAATCAAGTGCGCAATTCACCGCATAAACTCGTTTCCATCAGCGTCTTTATCAAGGCTACATCAGTATATTTACTCAATAAATATAGCAATTTACAGTGCGCGGCTTCCGGCGTCATGTCATGACCACTGATAAGACCGGCTTTTTTAAGCGTATAACCGGTAGCATATTGGTCCATTTCCACACGACCATGCTGGCATTGCGTACAATTGACAATCACCACACCACGAAGGCAGGCGCCTTCCAATATTTTTAAAAACAGAGGATCATTATTTTGGGCATTGCCTGCGCCATAAGTTTCCAGCACCAGACCTTGCAATGATTTTTGCAACACATAGCCCAGTACATCCGTTGCAAAGCCCGGAAACAGGCGAAAGTTAGCAATGAAATGCGGGCGTATGGTTTGCAGATGAAACGGTTTCTCAGGCGGCGGCAGCAACAGGTGATGATGAAGGTTGATATCAATGCCAAACTCGGCAAGGTGCGGGAAATTAGGTGAGTCAAAGGCATTAAATTGTTCTGCACTCACTTTTCGAGCACGATTGCCTCTCAATAACTGCTGATTGAAATAAATGCAGACCTCATTGATGGGTTGATGCGTGCTCAGCCATAATGACGTGATAACATTATCAACAGCGTCATTACGAACTTCAGACAACGGGATTTGCGAGCCAGTCAAAATGACGGGTTTGCCAAGGTTCTCAAGCATAAAAGACAAGGCTGATGCTGTGTATGCCATCGTGTCCGTGCCATGGAACACCACAAACCCATCAAACTCGTCATAACCTTCCGCAATGTCAGCCGCAATGCGGTTCCACTCGTTGAGCGTCATATTAGATGAGTCAAGCAACGGTTCATACTCTTTAATGACATAGTCAGGCATGTCCGCATGCGACAACACCGGCATGTTGGCCAAAGCGGCTTGCACAAACCCTGGCATCGGCGCATAACCGTGGTCAGTTTTCACCATGTTGATGGTGCCACCGGTATTTAGGATCAGGATTTTTTTCTT
>JBCKWE010000042.1:0-13792 GCA_038923045.1 Legionellaceae bacterium | reverse complement strand
CTCAAGTGTAAGGTATTGCACTACAGCGCCAAAATCAGCCACTGATTTAATGATTCCGGGCAGTGATGCCTTCATGGACTCAAACACGCCTGGGCGTTGCTCAGGTGAAAGATTTCGCACTACAGCGCCAAAATCAGCCGCTGATTTAATGATGTCGGGCAGTGATGCCTTCATGGACTCACACACGCCTGTGCATTGCTCAGGTGCAAGGTATCGCAGTACAACGGCAAAATCATGCCCTGATTTAATGATACTAGGCAGCAAGCCCTTCATGGACTCACATACCACACCACATTTTTCCACATCCAGACTAATCAGTAATTCGCTCAAGTTACGCGGTGAGGGAAGCCATGTCATGGCTATTTTGTCAGCCATGACCGTCAAAAATGCCTTGAGTCGTTCCGGCGGGGTATCTATGGCGAAGATAACGAGGTTGTCTAGTGTTCGCAGTTGCGCGATGGTTTCATTTTTTAGCGCATCATTCGTAAATACCTCGGTGATTTCTGAAGGACTTAAGGACTGGATAACGCTCAAGTCAGCTAGTGATGTGACGTGAATCTTCACCCTGAGTGCCTCGAGTAATGGCACGCTGATGCCCAATGCGTCGCGGCCGCCCTGATAAGTATTTTCTTTAATAGCCTTAATAAGGTCTGCTTTGGCCGTTTCAAATTGCGCCATGGCATCACGAATGAGGTCACTTCTTAGATTTTCACTGAGAGAGATACTACTTAACAACGCCTCGTGACCGCTCATCGCCGTAATCAACCCGGCTCGACGTGAGGCAATGCATGTACTCATGTTTTGTGTGGCATTGACGTTTTTCGTTGAATCCGTGCTTAAATCCAGAAGGGTTTGAATCTCCGTCATCAAGCCCGCTGGAATTCGTTTTTTTGCATTAGCGTCCAGCGTATCGAAGTAACCCATGAAGGTGATGATGGCGGGATAGGCGCCACTGGCAGCATTGTCATCAACCCCACGCCCTCCATGCGAAGCATTAATGTATAACTGCCGACACAATTGAGTCAGCTGGCCTAGCAGATTGCTTTTGTCACAGGCTAACGCATCATAAGCCTGCTTTTTATCCCACACCGCATGTGTCAAGGGTGAGTGCATCGTCAGGCGCAACAGCTCCGGAGGGCACACAAAACCCACACCCCCACTCACAAGATGAGAAGGTAGCCTGTCATCAAAATATGGGTTCCCCAACTGTACCGCCGCCGCGTCTAAAGTAAGCTCTGTGAGCAATTTAACGGGCAGGAGGTAGAGTCCGCCCTCGCCTAAGATGTGCGTTTGCAGCAGGGTTGCAATGTGCGCCTCGGTATTTAAAGCCTTGCCATTTAAATTATCATATTTGTCCTCACGGTAGGATTCCAGTGCTAGCGTGGGCATGAGCAGTTGAATAGCGAGTTGATCGGTATTGACAGCAACATAGACTGCCACAGAAATTAATAATTTCGTGATATCTGAATCAGGCCTTGCCGTATAGCTTAATAGCGTGCCTTGGGTCTGTGTGTGGTTGTCTTCCAACAGGGTTTTGAGCGCCAAAAATAATTCCGGCGTATTATCCGTGTGCTGAGTTAAAATGAGGTTAAGTTTCTCTAGGACTTGCTTTCCCCCGGCAACGGCGATTTTGTCTTGTAATGTCTCCGGCGTGCCGAAACCCATGTAGGTGGTGGTTATTTTTGTAGTACGTTCCCTGATTTCTTGAATGTCCATGTTAGTAGCCTTTTTATTTGGGTGTATCTGAAGTATAGGTAATGAATTAAAATTCATCAAGATTGCCCAAGGGACAGCCCTGCCTGATGATATCACCCCTTTATAGAAAACCACAATTAAGTTAAACTACTGTATTTTACCCTTGGGCTATCTAATTGAGCGACCTGACACGAATTCGAAATTTTTCTATTATTGCGCATATTGATCACGGCAAATCGACGTTGGCTGATCGATTCATTCAATTATGTGGTGGCTTGTCTGACCGTGAAATGGGTGCGCAGGTGCTAGACTCGATGGATATTGAACGCGAACGGGGCATCACCATCAAAGCGCAAAGCGTGTCGTTGAACTACACAGCACTGGATGGAAAAACGTATCTGCTTAATTTTATTGATACACCTGGACATGTTGATTTCAGCTATGAAGTGTCCCGATCACTGGCAGCGTGTGAAGGCGCCATATTGGTCGTAGATGCCGCACAAGGCGTGGAGGCGCAGACCGTTGCTGTGTGTTACACGGCTATCGATCAGGAGCTGACTGTGCTGCCTGTCTTAAACAAAATTGACTTACCCCAAGCCGAGCCCGAGCGTGTAATTGCTGAAATTGAAGACATTATTGGTCTTGATGCGCATGATGCTATTCATGTCAGTGCTAAAAGCGGCTTGGGCGTTAAAGATGTGTTGGAAGCGATAGTTGCCCGCATTCCTCCGCCTCAAGGTGACAGTGAAGCGCCCCTGCAAGCATTGATTATTGATTCCTGGTTTGACAGTTATTTAGGCGTGGTGTCGTTAGTACGCGTCGTCAATGGCACGATCCGTAAAGGCAATAAAATGCGGATCATGTCGACGGGCAGAAGTTATGAAGTAGGCCAGGTCGGTATTTTTACACCAAAACGCACACCAACTGACCTGCTACAAGCGGGTGAAGTGGGCTATGTGGTTGCGGGAATTAAAGAAATTCAAGGTGCGCCGGTTGGCGATACCCTGACACTGGAAAGGAATCCGGCAAACGATGTATTGCCTGGTTTTCAGCGCATCAAGCCACTAGTTTATGCGGGTCTGTTCCCTATTAGTTCTGAGGACTTTGAAGCGTTTCGGGAAGCACTCGCCAAATTGAGTCTCAACGATGCCTCACTGTTTTACGAGCCTGAATCCTCTGAAGCACTGGGCTTTGGTTTCCGCTGTGGATTTTTGGGCATGTTGCACATGGAAATTGTGCAGGAACGCCTTGAACGGGAATACAACCTAGAACTCATTTCAACAGCCCCTACAGTTATTTATCAAATCATCAACACCAAGGGCGAGACGGTGCTAATTGATAATCCATCTCGTTTGCCCCCGCCTCAACAAATCAAGCAAATGTTTGAACCGATCGTGCGTGCCAATATTCTCGTACCACAAGTCTACCTCGGCCCAATCATTACCTTGTGTGTTGAGCGACGTGGAACGCAAGTCAACATGACGTACAGTGGCCGTCAAGTCTCTGTAACCTATGATCTTCCCATGAACGAGGTGGTGTCCGACTTTTTTGACCGGTTGAAATCGGTCAGTCGTGGTTACGCCTCGCTGGATTATAATTTTTTGCGATTTGAAGAAGCGGATCTGGTTAAAATGGATGTGTTGATCAATACGGAAAAAGTTGATGCGCTGGCGCTAATTGTGCATCGAAGTGCAGCTCAAAGTCGTGCTAAATTATTAACCGATAAAATGCGTGAGTTAATCCCGCGCCAAATGTTTGATGTGGCGATTCAGGCAGCACTGGGTGGTCATATTATCGCCCGACAAACGGTCAAGGCATTACGAAAAAACGTGATCGCCAAATGTTATGGCGGTGACGTTTCACGTAAACGCAAGCTATTGGAAAAACAGAAAGCAGGTAAGAAACGCATGAAACAAGTGGGGCATGTTGAAATACCTCAAGAGGCGTTCATGGCTGTTTTTCAAACGGATAGAAAGAAATAATCCCCTCACGTCGTCCCGAACGCAGTGAGGGATCTCCCGGAATTCAGGAGATCCCTCACTGCGTTCGGGACGACGTGGGACGTAACACTTAACCTAAGGTGATAAAATGAATTTCGCTCTTATTTTACTGGTTCTCGCCAGCGCAAGCGGTATAGTTTACTTAGCAGACATCCTGTTATGGGCCAAAAAACGCAAGCCAGGACAGGATCCTAATCGCCTGATTGAATACTCGCGTGCTTTTTTTCCGATTTTTTTTATTGTGCTATTACTTCGATCTTTCCTGATGGAACCCTTTCGTATCCCGTCAGGTTCTTTAGAGCCCACACTGTTGATTGGTGACTTTTTGTTGGTAAATAAATTCGCTTATGGTGTGCGACTACCTGTTTGGGAAACGAAAGTCATTAACATTTCCCATCCCAAAACAGGGGAAATTGCCGTTTTCCGCTGGCCACCGGATCCATCAATGGACTTCATCAAGCGCGTCATTGGCGTTCCTGGTGACAAAATCCGTTATCACAATAAAGTACTGACCATTAACGGCATAGAAATGAAACAAACCTTTGTAGAATATACAACGGATGAAAGTTCCGGCAATACCGTCAGCAAATACCGGGAAAACTTAGATGGCATAGAACATGACATCTATGTCCGCCCCGACGTCCCTGCTATCGATGTCGATGTCACCGTGCCGACCGGTCAATATTTCATGATGGGCGACAACCGTGATAATAGCGCTGACAGCCGGTTTTGGGGCTTTGTATCGGATGAGTATTTACGCGGCAAGGCAACCCTGATTTGGATGAGCTGGAATTCAAAAACCTACACTGTTCGCTGGAACAGACTTGGCCGGATGATTCATTAATGCAGCATCACATACCTCGCCTATGCAGGCGTCTGGATTATGAATTCAAGACGCTGGCATATTTAAAACAAGCATTAACGCACCGCAGTGCCAGCAGTAAAAATAACGAGCGATTCGAGTTTCTCGGCGACTCTATTCTTAGTACCGTCATTTCCAATGCGTTATTTGAGCAATTTCCAGACCAAAATGAAGGGCAGCTCAGCCGTTTGCGTGCCCACTTGGTTAAAGGTGAAATGCTGGCAAAAATTGCACTAGAACTGGAATTGGGCGACTATTTAATTTTAGGCCAAGGGGAATTGAAAACAGGTGGATTTCGCCGCACCTCAACCCTTGCCGATGCGCTGGAAGCTGTATTTGCTGCCGTATTTTTAGACGGTGGATTTACCGCCGCCCAACAGGTCATCCTGAAATTATTCCAAAGTCGTCTCGAAGATCCAGATTTGAATGACACGTTAAAAGATGCCAAAACTCAACTGCAAGAATACCTTCAATCTAAAAAGATGACTCTGCCAGACTATACGCTCACCAAGGTTGCTGGCGATGAGCATGATCAAGTATTTTATGTCAAATGTGATGTTGCAGCGCTGAAGCTATCTACAGAGGGTCATGCAGAAACGCGACGCAAGGCAGAGCAGATTGCAGCGAACTTGATATTGCAGAAACTAAAAGGCTGAAAACTAGCCCTGCTCCCACATCACATCACACGGATGCATAACGGCATCCTGCAATAGCGCAATCAACGGTATCGCGCGATGAACCAGACTCACCTCCGGCTCATGATCATCATCGTCAGATGATTTCGTGGATGCCTGCGGAGTCACCTGCGCTATCGCATGCTGCAAACGAGCCAACGCGGCGGGAACATCCGCTGCTAACAATGCGCCCGGCACGATACCGCTATCCCCCATCAAATTTAGCAATTTCTGCGCCACGCTGCCAAACAGGGTGGTATTTTCATGAGCGTCGCAGGAAAAGGTGATTAACATGATTGCTCCTTTCTCTCGGAAATCCAACCCAGCGCCTTTTCCATGCGACTCAACACTCGTTTTTTACCTAGTAAAGTCAACGTCATATCAATTGACGGCGACATACTACTGCCCGTCACAGCGACGCGCAGAGGTTGGGCGATTTTACTCATATTCATGTCAAATTCTGCACTGACGTCATTAATGCACCCTTGCAAAACATCATGATCCCAGTTAGTCACTTGAGACAGGCGCTCATGCAATACGGTTAACGGGTCAAAGATCACTGGACGCAGGTGTTTTTTCACAGCCACCTCATCATACTCAATTTCATCTGTATAAAAATAATAACTAATCTTGCACATTTCCATCAATGTTTTACACCGCTCAGCCTGAACCATAACCAAGTCTGCAAGGGCTGGGCCTTGGGCTGTGTCGATGCCCTGCTGCTCAAAGTGCCAGGCAAGTGCTTCGGCCACACGGGTGGGTGAATCACTTTTTTGATAATGCTGATTAATCCATTTCAGTTTGTCATAATTAAAACTTGATACGCCACGACTAACATTTTTCAAATCAAAACTGGCCATCATTTCATCAACAGAGAATAATTCCTGATCACCATTCGACCAGCCCAACCGCACTAAATAATTCAACAAGGCATGGGGCAAAAAGCCATCATCCCTGAATTGCATGACACCCACTGCCCCATGCCGCTTGGACAAACGCTTGCCATCGTCTCCTAAAATCATCGGCAAATGCGCAAACACAGGAACGGGGGCGTTCAATGCCTTGAACACGTTGATTTGTCTGGGAGTATTGTTAATGTGATCGTCACCGCGAATCACGTGCGTAATTTGCATGTCCCAATCATCAACCACCACCGCGAAGTTATACGTCGGATTGCCATCCGTGCGAACTAAAATCAAATCATCCATTTCCTGATTGCTAACATGAATGGCGCCATACACTACATCCGTAAACGACACCACACCCGTCTGTGGATTTTTAAAACGCACTACAAACGGCTTACCATCAGCCGGCAAATTTTTATCACGGCAATGGCCATCGTAGCGCGGCTTTTCTTTCGCTGCCACTTGCGCATCCCGCAACGCATCAATCCGTTCCATACTGCATTGACAACGATAAGCCTTGCCTTCATCCAACAGTTTTTGCGCCATCTCAGCATAACGCGGGTAGCGATCTGTTTGATAAAACGGTCCTTCATCATGTTGAAGACCTAACCACTTCATGCCATCAAGAATCGCTTGCACCGATTCAGGCGTAGAACGCTCCCTGTCTGTATCTTCAATACGCAAAATAAATTGACCATGATGACGTTTTGCATACAACCATGAAAACAAGGCGGTACGCGCACCACCTACGTGTAAAAAGCCCGTGGGGCTAGGGGCAAAGCGGGTTCTGACCAACATCGGCGACTCCGTTAAACGTGTGAAATAATGGCGTTATTGTAGCTTATTATACTTTAATAGTAACTCCCCACGTCATCCCCTCTTATTTGCAATTATCCACGTTTATATAATTTTTATAGAGGTTACAAATTTCATATTTTTGGCCATTTACTGTTGCAGAAACAATACTATAATTAATTTTTCGTAGCAGATTTTTTTTGGCATCACTCACCATAAACGCCAAATAATCATGTGGAAATTTCAGGGAAGCAATATACAGATCCTTTCTTGAGTTTACGTTTAAATAGTCTAAAAAAAATGCGCGTAATATAAAAATAGCATCAACTTTGTTATTATCTAATGCTGCGATGGCTTCAGGGAAACTCGGAGCGGAATAGGCCACATTTAAACCGGCGGTTTTTGCATATAAAACAGTTGTATCGCCCGGAAAGGTAGCAACAGTTTTGTTCTTCATATCGGCTAACGATTGAATTAGATTGCCTCTTGTATTTAGACTCGTCACAAATCCAGCCGTCATCCCGGCAATAATAGATGCAATAGACGCAGCAATGATAAGATTCCACACTCCCGTGAATACTCGTGTCGTATTTCCCAGTGGAAATAGCGGAATTCTAAAACCATTCAATAGGCTTTTCCAAAATAGATGAGCCAGCCCTTTTCTATAAGATAATTCTTTCATCTCATCTATGTTGTTACGTTCAATATACCAAAATAGATTGAGATAAAGGAAATATAGCAACACCATAATGCAGGCGATTACGCTTAAATTCCCATGAAATATTGCAGAAAACGCTGACAGTGCAGTTGCTGCTTCTTTCTTTGCCACCAGTATGTGTTCACCTCGAAAATAAGGAAAAGTGAAATCAACTCGCCGCACCCTATCTGGCGTAATCCCAATGGCTCCAATCACAACATCCAGCTTGTGCTGCTGAATGAGTGTTATGGCTTCATCATAATTTTTTTCAAGGTTATAATAAGTGCTGTCAAAGTGATTTTGCTTTGAAATAAGGCCCCATAAATCATAGGCTACCCCACCCATCGGTCCATTTTGGGTAATAGGCCCTGCAAATGGCCAGTTAGTTACTATACCAACCTTTAAATGTTCGGTTGCGAGCTGTTGGTTAATGGTTGAAGGAGCGGCGGGCGTTGGTATGGGGCGGGGGGCCGTATGTCCTAATGCGGACAAAAGTAAGATACTTAAAAGATAGCAGATGTTTTTAATTCTCATCAGTTTCAGACCTTAATCTAGACAATATTATAATTAGTCTCTCCAGTGGTTATTCTGTTCGAATAGCGAGGCAATTTCAATAAAAATCAACAAAACCAAGTGAAATTTATCTAAAGTCCAAGTAAAGCCTCTTGTAAAAACATTTAATATGTGTTCTCATTTAAGTGTACACATATTAAATGTTTTTATAAGGGTACTGTCATGCATGCGTCCATTAGAGAGTTACGTCTACATATCAAAGAATTTTTAGATGTCGCCAGTCGGGGTGAAGAAGTCATTGTGACTTATCGAGGCAAAGATTATGTAAAACTAGTCCCTATCGCTCATGCGGCTGTCACGCATAACACTATTTTCGGTTTATGGACGGATAACCCCAAGGTGTCTGACGTTGAAAAATTCATTAACCAATTAAGAGCGCCTCGCCATGATGTTGATTGATTCCGATGTATTCATTTGGTATTTTCGTGGTAACAATAAAGCCGGCGAACTCATTGACAGCCTGATGTCCATAGGTATTAGCAGTGTTGTTTATATGGAATTATTGCAAGGCATGAGAAATCGACAAGAGTTAAACCTGTTTAAAAGCTTTATTCGAGAACGAAGTATTGCGTGTTTGCCAATAACCCCTGAAATCACCAACAGAGCTATTTATTTTCTTGAGCTTTTTAGTTTGAGCCACGGTTTACGGATGGCCGACGCGCTAATTGCTGCAACATCGGACGCACACGGAAAAACATTGATTACTGCCAACAACGCACATTACCGAATGATCCCATCTGTTGTTATTCAGCTTTTTCGACCTGAATGACAACAGATGTATTTTTTATCAGTCCACAAGGCTGTCCATCCTATCCGTTGTAACCAAGCAAGCAATTGCGCTATAATCATACGCCCCATTCAAGTGAGTAACTGTGAAAAGCCTCGGAATCAAATACCAGCTTCGAATCATCACGTTAATTCCGGTTTTATTCGTCGCGCTGCTGTTTGCGCTGTTTTATAATATCCAGTACGACAACGCGCTAAAACAGCACGTGTCGCGCCTAGGCCATGTATTTATTAATCAGTTGGTGCCCGCCGCTCAATTGGCGATACAACATGATGATAGCCGTGCCTTACAGACGTTAATTGATACATTCAACGCCAATCCAGAAATCCATTCCCTAGCCTTCTATGACAGCAACAGAAAATTACTGGCCTCTCACGGTGGCAAGCCTAGTCAGCCAGATTATTTCAATCCTGCAGATCTCACCAGCAACCATATTACAAGTAAAGCCTTACCACCCTACTCAATCAATTTTATAGCGCCTATCGGTACGATAGGCTGGCTTTCGATGGACATGGATACCAAATTCGTCCTGATTAAACGTTATCAAATGTACATTACCACAATTTTTATTACCCTTGCGGGCTTGCTCATGGGGTTATCCATTCACTACATTTTATCCAGACGCATTTATCGCCCCATCACCCGCTTGCGCCGCCACATGAAGCAAGTGCTAAACAATGAATTTGAAACCATCATCAAAGTATCCAGTTCTGGTGAGATGGGTATTATTGAGCAGGGTTGTGCGCATTTACAAAAACACTATTTAGACTCCATCGATGAGATGAACCAGTCGATTGAAGTCGCTACAGCTGATTTGCAACAAAGTCTTGAATTGCTGGAAGAAAAAAACATTGAGTTGTCGCGAGTTAAGAAGAAAGTGGAAGAAAAGAGTCGACAAAAATCTGAGTTCATCGCCAACATGAGCCATGAAATTCGCACCCCGATGAATGGTGTCATTGGTTTCACCAACGTCCTGCTGGAAAGCCAGCTGGATCCATTGCAGCTAGATTATGTCAAAACCATTCAGTCATCAGCACACGATTTACTCTCCACCATTAATGATATTCTGGATTATTCCAAAATAGATGCAGGCAAACTTGACCTAGACTGTATTCCACTGAATATACGCTCGTGTATAGATGAAATATTAGCACTCATAGCGCCTAATGCGCATAAGAAAGGCATTGATCTGATCCCAGTAACTGATGTGAACGTACCCAATACAGTGCTCGGTGATCCGCTGCGTATAAAACAAATTATCAGCTGTCTGGTCAGCAATGCGGTTAAATTTACTGACTATGGTTACGTCCTCATCCGCACCAGCATTGAGAAGGAAACGGATAGAGACTATACCTTTAGCATTTCGATTATAGATACAGGCATTGGTATTTCCAGTGAGGAACAAACCACGTTATTCAATGCCTTTAATCAAGGCAACACCACCATTACCCGGCGTTATGGCGGTTCGGGGCTAGGGCTAATTATTTGTAAAAAACTGGCTGAAAGCATGAAAGGCCGGATAGTCATCAACAGTGAAATTCATAAAGGCTCCACATTTTCTGTTTTCCTGACATTGGAAAAACTAAGCGCTTATGAAGTAGAGAAACACCAAACACACCGTTTTTCCAACCTAAAGGTCCTCTGCTTTGATGACAATCCTTTGCATATGGAAGCCCTGTGTAATGGTTTGGGCTACTGGGGGGTTGACTGCATTCGTGTGCACGCCTTCACGCAACTGGATACGGCGTTTAAAACACACCCAGATTGCCATCTGGCCTTCATCAATGTCAATCAAGGCTGTGAACAACAAGTGGCCCTTGTCTTACATAAACAATCCATCCCCTGCTTGCTGCTCTCCAAATGGTTTATTCCAGATTATCAGGCGCTCGGCGCGCAAGGCTTGTTATTCAAGCCAGCCAACATACAAAAATTACAGGAAGGGATTCAGGTCGTGTTGAATCAATCAACGCATGTTAAAACCAATCTCCAAGAGCTAAGCCATTTACGCAAACAATTGTGTGACGCCAGACCAAACCTGCTGATTGCGGAAGACAACCCAGCTAATCGTATGCTGTTCAACTCCTTGCTGGGTAAAAACGCAACGATAGCTACGGTTAACGATGGCGAGCAAGCTGTAGCGATTTGTCATCAAAAGCGATTTTCAGTTATCCTGCTGGACTTGCAAATGCCCAAAATTAATGGCCTAGATGCGGCGCAGTTAATTCGCTCAGGATCCCTCCTAAACAAAAATACCCCCATTATTTTGATCAGTGCTACTGCCTGCGATATTAGTAAAGAGCGCTTGCAGGAGGCTGGCATTGAATTGTGCCTGCAAAAACCCATCGATGAAAAAAACCTGCTGCAACATATATTGAAGCTCATAAATAAATCCAGCACCCGCGCCATTGATTGGCCTTTATGCATCCAGAAAGTATCAGGCGATCATGAACTGGCAACTGAATTTCTCACCCATTTTATAATCGAATTACGGCAAAATCGCGACGAATTTTTGTTGTTGATGAAAAACCATGATGTCAAGGGTCTGGAACAGCTCGCACATAAATTACACGGCGCCTGTTGTTTTTGCGGGGTAACGCAATTACAACGCGATGTCGCACAACTTGAGCTACTTGCCGCAAAGGCAAAGGCTAGTACCTCGCTGCAAGTTGAATTCTCACAATTAATCGAGAGCATTGATGCGGTACTTAACGAGTACGAACGTTTATCCCCCTCATTAACTATAATAACGGAGTCATGATGACAATAAAAAATGCCATTTACGCTCAATCTGGCGGTGTTACAGCCGTGATTAACGCGTCCGCTTGCGGCGTCATTCAAACCGCTCGCAAACATCCTCAACAAATCGGCACGGTTTATGCTGCAAAAAACGGTATTATTGGTGCATTGCACGAAGAATTGATTGATACATCCCAAACAAGTGATGAAAACATCGCGAAACTCATGCACACCCCCTCTGGCGCATTTGGATCTTGTCGTTATAAATTAAAGGATGATGGCGTTGAATTTGCACGATTGCTTGATGTATTCAAAGCCCACAACATTGGTTACTTTTTCTATAATGGTGGTGGCGACTCACAAGACACCGCAAATAAAGTGGCCAGCATGAGCGCTGCCGCAGGCTATCCTGTCACGTGCATCGGTATCCCAAAAACCGTGGACAATGACCTGCCCTTCACGGATTCATGCCCAGGCTTTGGCTCAGTGGCAAAATATGTCGCCATCTCAACACTGGAAGCCAGTTTTGACGTGGCCTCAATGGCCGCGACATCCACCAAAGTATTTATTCTTGAAGTCATGGGCCGGCACGCAGGCTGGATAGCCGCGGCCAGTGGTTTGGCAGGTATTGGTATGAATGAGCCTCCACATATCATTCTATTTCCAGAAGTTCCTTTCAATCAGGCACGGTTCCTGCAACGCGTTGACGCCTGTGTCAAAAATTGTGGCTACTGCGTCGTGGTTGTTTCCGAAGGTATTCGCAATGAGCAAGGTCAATTCTTGAGTGATGCCGGCCTGCGCGATGCATTCGGGCATGCACAACTGGGTGGCGTCGCACCGGTTATCGCACAATTAGTCAAAGCTGAATTAAATTACAAATACCATTGGGCCGTTGCCGATTACCTGCAACGCGCCGCTCGCCATATTGCATCAACCGTTGATGTTGAACAAGCCTATGCTTTGGGCAAAGCGGCCGTGGAGTTAGCCTTGGCAGGCCATAACGCCATCATGCCCGTCATCGTGCGCGAACAAGATTCGCCCTACCGCTGGTCAATCAGCTACGTGCCATTAGCCGATGTTGCCAATGTGGAAAAAACCATGCCGCTTACGTACATTCGTGAAGATGGGATGGGGATCACTGAGGCGTGTCGTCGTTATCTGGAACCATTGATTCAGGGAGAAGCCTATCCTCCGTATGTGAATGGATTACCGGATTATGTGCGCTTGGAAAATAAGATGGTTGAACGGAAGTTATAAAAACAGATCCATGTTACACATCTGTCTCAACCGCATGAAAATCAATCCAACCTCATCAACAGTGAGCTGCGCAAGCCGTGTCTCAACAAAACGTTTCACTGAGATAGAGCGGCAATGCTCCACCAAGGCATAACTTTCTTTTTGCAAATTGTCCCTTGGTGGCAATTGAACATGTAAATGAGAGCATCCTGCATAAGATTGACTGCTCAGCGGGCAAACCAAAATGCTAGGAGGCTGCACATCCAGAATAAACTGCCCCATCAAAATCACCACGGGTCTGATTTTTCCAACTTCAGCATGTTTTGAAGGATCTAGGCGCGCCAGATATACTCCTCCTTGAGTAAATGAGGTTATTTTTTCCACCAAAACGCCCCTTCGTCTTTCATGGGATCATCCAATCGCTCAATTTCATCCATTTCAATCAAGTAACTTGGATGTTGTTTAATGATTTTAAATGCCGCCACCATCGCTTTCTGCTCCTTTTTAATCTTGTAAGATTTTATTTCATTTTCAATGGCCAAACGAATAAATTGCGATCGTGAAATATGCATTTGCTTTGCGATCAACGAACTATCAAGAGCCAATTCATCGGGTAGCATAATAGACAAAGCTGACATAACGTTATCTCCGTAATATAAAGACATATAATAAATTATATCATATTTAATATTGATTTCAATCTATAAACCTACAACGCTAGGAATTATGGGCGAACCCATTTATGCTTATTAGTGATGCAACACGCCATACTGGTCGCACAATCCCTTCTCCTCTTGGGGAGAAGGGATTAGATCGTGCTAACTAACTAACA
>JBCKWE010000041.1:0-13817 GCA_038923045.1 Legionellaceae bacterium | reverse complement strand
ATCGCCATAAATCAGATACACTGAATAGTAGGGAATGCATTTTTTGTTAGTCATTGAAAACTATGAAGGAGAATACCATGCAAATTAATTTTACTGGTCATCGAATGGAGGTTACCCCTGCTCTAAGACGCTTCACGCAGGAAAAACTCAATAAGCTGGAACGCCATTTCGATAAAATTACGGCCATCAATGTTGTCTTTGATATTGAGAAACTAAGGCAAATCGCCGAGGCAACCATTTTGATATCCAAAGGTGAATTACATGCCAGTTCAGAATCTGAAAACATGTACACCGCTATTGATCTGTTGATTGATAAATTAGATGTTCAACTGATCAAACACAAAGGAAAGAAACTTGCTCATCGCAATCATGAGGTACGTACTTGGGATGAAGGTGAAGAACAGAAATAACAACATGATGTTGCTCGAATGCAGCAAGGCATTGTGTTCGAGCGGCACACTCTAAACAGTCAAACCTCAGGTCTTATGAAAACAATTAAAATCAGCATAATCAATAAACTGGGCTTACACGCCCGAGCTTCTGCAAAATTTGTATCTACGGCGGCGCGCTTTCAAAGTCAGATAGATGTAACCAAAGGGACTCAAACCATCAATGGTAAGAGCATTATGGGTGTCATGCTGCTTGCTGCTAATAAAGGCAGCGAGCTCACATTGCATCTTGATGGCCCTGATGAAGAGGGTATGGAAAAAGCGATGGTTGATTTAATTAATAATCGGTTTGGTGAGGCGGAGTAACCAAATTGATTGGTGGGCACGCTGTGCTTTGCCCACCCTACATCGTATAGTTACGATTTTTCAGAAGCTACACCCTTACTCTTAGCTATTTTCCTGCGTAGTTTCCGCATGCGATGCAGCGAAAACAAGGTTTGAAAAGGGCCTGACAATGCATATAGCATCGAACCAATAAACACCATCATCGTTGGGTTCACAGCAACAGCTACAAAGACTAACACGATCACCAGCACATATAAAAAGGGAACTTTTCCTTTGAAATCAAGCTCTTTAAACGAATAATACCTGACATTGCTCACCATTAATGCCGCAGAAAGAACAGCTATACTTCCCGCTAAAATTGAAACAACTGCAAGTGGCCATTCATATTGCTGGCATAAGCCAACAAATGAGGAAAGAAAAGCCGCCGCCAAGGGGGAGGAAAGTCCTTGAAAATAACGTTTATCAGCTGTTTCAACCTGCGTGTTAAAACGCGCCAATCGCAACGCAACGGCTGCTGTGTAAATAAAGGCGACTAACCAACCCAGTTTTCCAAACGCATGCAAACTCCAGCTATACAAAAGTAATGCGGGAGCCACGCCGAACGTGACCATATCCGATAAACTGTCATATTCCGCACCAAATGCGCTCTCGGTATTGGTCATCCGTGCAATGCGTCCATCCAAGCCATCAGCAACCATACCAATAAAAATCGCAATCACGGCAACATCATACTGCGCCTTCAATGAAGCAATGATGGAGTAAAATGCCGAAAACAAACTGGCCGTAGTCAGCAGATTGGGTAACAGGTAAATACCTGAATGACCTTCTTTTTGTCGCATTGGGATAACCCTCACTTAATAATTTCAGACGGTAGTATACTGCATTTTCCGATATGTTGTGAATGGTGCTATACTTCTCATACTGTCCCCAAAGCGCCATTAGAATGACCAAACCCAAAGACAAAACAATTGTGATCGAAGGGGTCACTACACAAGGAAGCACGTTTCGCCCCAGCGATTGGGCTGAGCGCATGAGCGGTACCATGGCGACGTTTAAAAATAGCCGCATCCACTACTCCCCTCTTTTGCAACCTGGCGTTAACAATGAGGGGTTCAAATGCGTATTACTGGATCCAAGGCTGAAGGAATCCAGCCCGCAAGTTTATCATGCCATACTGGACTTCGCTAAAACCAATAATCTCAAAATTTGCGGACAGGAAGACGACGCACAAGCCACTTAAAACACCTTCATGGTTAAACCTATACAGTAAAGGAGTATCTTATTAATCCCACCCACTGTATAATCAAAATTCACGGATAGTATGCCCGCCATTACAAACATCAACCCTTTCATACCATGCTGTTTCCCAGGCTCCCCGGCATTCACCAGCAATACGGCACCGCGAACGAACCAGATTATACCCATGGCTTGCATCAATATCCTTACAGAACCATAAACGCTATAGGCTTGATACGTTGTATACTGCAATATACTGCTGGTGCCAAATAATGTACTCGTTAATTGTTGCATAGTGGAAGGCATGTAAATTAATGCTGTTCCCCCTAAAATACAAACTATAGGCCCGGATGCCTTCTCGCGAGACCGGCCATGTACTTTTGTGAGTTTGAAAAGACCTGTGATAACAAACAAGACCCCAAGCATATACCCCAGACCTATTGCCAGTGATTCCAATGGAATGAAGGATTGGCTTATATTGCCTAGAATGGTCGTCAGATCTATAATGCTCATTGTTTAATTATATGCCTATAATTTAATAAATTGTAACCGATAGCCTGATAAAGCTTGCAATGTGTGATTTTTTCCCTATATTAGGGAATTTCCAATTCATATAAGAACTATCATGCAAGTCAAAACCTCGCCCGTCATACTGGAAAATACACGGATGCTCTCACCTAAGGTGAAGCATTTCGTATTTCGTTGTACACAAAATCCTGCTTTCGATTACCTACCAGGCCAATTCATTACCATTCACTTCGAACGTGATGGAAAAATGTTACGCCGCAGCTACAGTATCGCTAATATCCCGACACATAACAATTGTATTGAATTTGCCGCCGGCTTTGTTGAAAATGGACCCGGGACCGATTTGCTTTTTAATTTAAAACCAGGCGACAGCATCAATATAAATGGCCCATTTGGTCGCCTGATACTAAAGGATGTCATTCCAAAACGGTATGTTCTGGTTGCGACAAGCACCGGGATCACGCCCTTTCGCGCGATGCTTACAGAACTCAAGCACCGTTTAGACATCTATCCCGATCTGCACGTCGTTATTTTACTTGGGGTACAAAACCGCGACGATACCTTGTACCGTGATGAATTTTTAGCGCTGGCGGCAGCGTATCCACGCGTCACGTTTCAAGCTCGTTTAAGCCGTGAACCCGTCACGAATTTGCAAGCTCATGAAAAGCCAGGTTACGTACAACACGCATTTCCGGAGCTCGCACTCGATCCTGAACACGATAGCGTGTATTTATGTGGAAATCCCGCCATGATCGATGAATCGTTCGCTTGGTTAAAAGACCACGGTTTTGCTGTACAACAGGTTATTCGTGAAAAATATATTTCATAACTAAAGGAGACAATCATGTATTACGAAGAACTATCAGCCACAATGGATCATTTATTGCAGGACGGCAAAGGAATACTGGCCGCAGATGAAAGCAATGCCACCATTGGCACGCGATTCGCTGCCATTGGCGTTGACAATAATGAAGAAAATCGTCGAAACTATCGCTTGCTACTGGCAACGACTCACAGTCTCGACACCTATATCAATGGCGTCATTTTATTTGAAGAAACATTCCAAAATAAAGATGAAACCGGAAAACCCATTGCTGAATTATTTGCAGCACAAGGCATATTGCCAGGCATTAAAGTCGATCAAGGTTTGGTGGATTTGGCAAATACAGACAATGAAAAAGTCACTCAGGGTCTGGATGGCCTGACTGAACGTCTTTTATTGTTCAAGAAACAAGGTGCCCGGTTTGCAAAATGGCGCAACGTTTACACCATTTCTGAGTTCACTCCTAGCATAACAGCCATGAAAGCTGGCGCTGAAATGCTCGCACGCTATGCCGCCAGTTGCCAGTCTGTTGGCATTGTACCCATTGTTGAGCCCGAAATTTTGATGGATGGCGATCACAGCATTGAACACTGCGCTGAGGCCAGTGAAATGGTATTGCATGAGCTGTTCCGTGCGCTGTTTGTCCATCAGGTTGAACTGGAGCATATCATCCTCAAACCGAGCATGGTGACGTGTGGTAAAAGCACCACACCATTCAGCTCACCTGAAGACATTGCCGATTACACAATCAGTGTGTTTCGCAATACAGTTCCTGCCGCTGTGCCCTCGATTAACTTTCTGTCTGGTGGTCAAACGCCTGAGCAGGCAACGGCTAACTTAAATGCCATCAACAGTACTGGTTACCAACCATGGACATTAAGTTTTTCTTATGGCCGTGCGTTGCAGGAAGATTGTTTGAAAGTCTGGGCTGGCAAGAAATCCAATGTGGTGGCGGCTCAAGCGGCTTTGCTCAATCGCGCACGTCTGAATGGGTTGGCGTGTTTTGGTGAATATCTGGAAGGGTAATGGCGAAATAATCCCTTCTCACGACTGCGTGTGAAGGGGTCATTAAACACATTTATTTACGCGCCACATTCCTGATAACCAATCCCCACACCATCCAACGACAGCTTGACTGCATCAACAGACAACGCCAGATCTTGCGTTGCATGCAAGACACCACAAGCACCCTGCTCAAAGTCCGCGTAAGGCGTCCAATAGTCCATATTGGCTTTTAGCATGACATGAAACGCCTGACGCACATCCCATCCTGACTGATTGGCTAATAAATAAAATAATCGATTATAAACGCCACTGGAATAATGAACATCCATGCCTTCTTGATACTTATCTGCTGTATCAATTGAACGCCCATCGCGACTGGGTATATCCATATATCGCAGTACCTTGCGACCACTTTCATCTTTCATGACATCGCCACCAATGCTCCAGCTGCTGATACCTTTTGCATAAAACTCAACGGCCTGTGCTGCCATATCAGAAAACGATTCATTCATGCCGCCGGATTGCTCAACATAGTTAAGATCAGAATGTTGTTCTGTAAATCCATGACTAATTTCATGTGCACCAATGCCTAGCGTTACCAAAGGGTACATCTGAGAATCACCATCACCGAATGTCATTTGTCGACCATCCCAATAAGCATTCCCATACTCTTGACCACAATGCACGCGCATGACTAAGCGCATGGGACTATTTTGGCGTGTGAGTACATCCAATCCATACCACTGGTTATACATTTGCTTGATCACCGAACCAATATACAATGCATCATTTGGAGGCGAGTTAGCGCCATTGATCCGATCGTACCCATCCGTTTGATAACCGGTCCACCACGCACTTATTTGATCAGTAAGACTGGCTCCACAAGTGAATGCCATAGGACTGTACGGCGCAACATACTCATTTTTCATATCCACGACAGTCACATCGTTGTTTCTCATATAACACGTGTTCGTGGTGCTATCACGCGTCACGTCAAGAAATGGCAGATCAACACCATACTGCCAGCTACCGGTGCGCAGGTTACCACCATAGCCTTGCCCTTTGACAATGGCACGGCTTGTTTTCATGTCATTCCAGTGTAAAAAGGGTATGAAGGTTTGTGCATCAATGATGCCTACCTGACGTTCAGGGATACCATCAAGAGGCTGCAGCAGCACACTCACCTTATAAGCCCAGAAAGCACGATGTTGTGCATTAATATACACCATCGGTGTGACTTGCTCCTCAAGAATCGTCTGAGTAGCGTATTGTGCCTTGAACTGTTGTAAAGCAACGTTCGCGTGGGATTCAAATGTTGATGTAGGTCGGCCTAATTCTGCTTCCAACCCTCGATAGACCATACCGTTCATCTTCACCGGACGCGCGCCCTGGAGTAATGTTTTGGCTGTATTATGACTATGCATGACGGCATAACCACCAAACACGGGAAAACCTGCATATTCCTGCTGCATTCGCACATGTGAGATATTGTTTTCATCCGTGTGTTGACGAATATATTGAAGTGAGTCTATCGGTACAGTCACGGCATGTGATGCGGCATGGGTAGCGCGCGCCAAGGTCAGATGAAACATTTGCTGTAACTGTTTAAACGAGGTTTGTTGTAAAAGAACTGCCTCTGCAGCATACAGAGGTAACATTGCCGTCACGGCCATTCCAAGAACGAGTGATGATACATAAGTATTTTGTTGCATAATTTATAACTTCCTTTTTAAATAAACACTTGGGACAAACAATACATAAGGCATCTATGCTATCAGCTGGACTTCATTTGTGCACTATTTCCATCGATGCACGCTCGTGATGGATCTAATCAAAAATAGATTGAAATAGCAAGTTGAATTCAGACGGGATTCTTGGCTGTCTAGGGCTGTCCCCACAGGGCTGTCCCATTTAAATTAGACATTTTCATAAAGTTCTGTCAAAATCGGTAAAATGTTATACTTTGAATTGCGGTTTGATGAAAAAAATACTGGTTCTTCATGGGCCTAATCTCAATCTGCTGGGTTTACGCGAGCCGTCAGTCTATGGTTATGGCTCATTGGACCAACTCAACGACGAACTAAAAAAACGCGCGAACACTGTGGATTTTAGCCTATACGCACTACAGAGCAATAGTGAGGCTGAACTAATCAATGCCGTTCATCAGGCGCATGTGGATAAAGTGGATTACCTGATTATTAATCCGGCAGCCTACACACACACCAGCATTGCACTGCGTGATGCCGTTCTGGCAGTACAAATTCCGTTTATTGAAGTACATATCAGTAATATTTATGCGCGTGAAACGTATCGCTCGCACTCCTGGTTTTCCGATATTGCAACAGGCGTTATCAGTGGTCTGGGTACAAATGGATACCTGTTAGCCCTGCAAGCTATTATCGATAAATTAACATAAAGAGAGAGTTATCATTGATGGATATTAACAAAATTAGACAGTTAATTGAATTACTCGAAGAAACCGGCATTTCAGAAATTGAAATCAAGGAAGGCGAGGAGTCCCTTCGTCTAAGCCGTCACCACTATCACTCAGAACCCCCTGTACAAAAATATATGCCTCAGCCTCAAACCCATATTCAGCAGTCAATCTCTGCATCCGTAGTGCCAGAAATCATACCCGCAGAGGCGGTAGCAACAGGGCATAAAGTTCATTCACCGATGGTTGGAACCCTGTACACATCACCCTCACCTGATGCCCCTGCATTTGTTACTCTGGGACAAATAGTCAAAATCGGTGATACCTTATGTGTTATTGAAGCCATGAAAATGTTCAACGAAATCGAAGCCGATAAAGCCGGGGTAATTACCGCAATACTGGGCGTAAGTGGTGATCCCGTTGAATACAATCAGCCCCTGTTTATCATCGAATAAGGCGACATGACATGATAAGTAAAATCCTTATTGCCAACCGGGGTGAAATTGCACTGCGTATTTTGCGCGCGTGTAAAGAGATGGGCATTCTCACCGTCGCCGTGCATTCTGATGTCGACAAAGATTTGCTGCATGTGCGCCTCGCAGATGAAACCGTGTGCATTGGGCCTGCTGCCTCTCAAAAAAGCTATTTAAATATCCCTGCCATCATTTCTGCTGCAGAAATCACCGATGCCGTTGCAATTCACCCAGGTTATGGTTTTTTGGCTGAAAATGCTGATTTTGCCGACATCGTTGAACAGAGCGGTTTTCGTTTTATTGGCCCTCGCGGTGATACTATCCGTATGATGGGCGATAAAATTTCAGCCATTGCGGCGATGAAAAAAGCCGGTATTCCCTGTGTGCCTGGTTCAGATGGCCCGTTATCCGAAGATGATTTACTGAATTTATCATTGGGACGAAAAATTGGTTATCCGGTCATCATTAAAGCGTCTGGCGGCGGCGGCGGTCGGGGTATGCGCGTGGTGCATACTGAAGGCAACTTATTGAACGCCATCGCTCTGACCCGCAGCGAAGCCAAGGCTACATTTAATAACCCCATCGTCTACATGGAAAAATTCCTTGAAAATCCACGTCATATAGAATTTCAAGTTATGGGCGATGGTAAAGGCAATGCCGTGCATTTAGGTGAGCGCGATTGCTCTATGCAACGTCGTCATCAAAAAGTGGTGGAAGAAGCGCCAGCACCCGGGCTATCCGCTAAATTACGCCAAAAAATGGGTAAATGCGTGGTCAATGCCTGCCGTGAAATTCAATACCGGGGCGCTGGAACGTTTGAGTTTCTGTACCAAGATGGTTGCTTTTATTTTATTGAAATGAACACCCGCATCCAGGTTGAACATACCGTCACAGAAATGATTACAGGCATCGATTTAGTCAAAGAGCAAATCAAAATCGCCAGTGACATGCCCTTTACACTGACCCAAGATGCCATTCAATTTCGCGGACACGCCATTGAATGTCGAATCAATGCCGAAGATCCAAAAACATTCATGCCCTGCCCCGGCACAATACGCCACCTACACCAACCAGGCGGGCCTGGCATCCGCTTTGATTCACATGTCTACAGCAGCTACACCGTGCCACCACATTATGATTCCATGATTGGAAAGCTCATCAGTTACGGTGAAACCCGTGAAGAAGCCTGTGCCAGAATGCGCAATGCGCTGGATGAAATCATCATTGATGGCATCAAAACCAACATTGAATTACATCAGCGTATTTTGCGCGACAAAGCCTTCATCGAAGGCGGCGCCAATATCCATTACCTTGAAAAGATGTTGAAGGACTAATCACATGTTGCAATTACAAATAGAGCAGTGCCACCGTGATGAGGTGGAGTTGCTCTCTGACGCACTGGAAGGAACCGGTGCGTTATCCATTACCCTGACCGATCAATATGACGATCCCATTCTAGAACCTGCACCCGGTGCGGCTCCCTTATGGCCAAATGTCGTGGTTCATGCCTTATACGCTGAGGAAACTGATGCGGACGTAGCACTTGCGCTAGTATCAGCCGCATTCCCGCGTTTAAGTTATGCGATTCACCCCGTGCCTCAACAAGACTGGGAACGTACTTGCCTTGATCAGTTCAAACCCCAACAATTTGGCGAACGCCTGTGGGTTTGTCCTTCATGGCTAACACCGCCCGATCCGAATGCCGTTAACCTGATTCTTGATCCAGGTCTGGCATTTGGCACTGGCTCGCACGCGACCACATCGCTGTGCCTGACATGGTTAGGCACAGCTGATTTACAGCACCAAAAAATCATCGATTACGGTTGCGGATCCGGCATTTTAGCACTGGCCGCGTTGAAACTCGGAGCTATGCATGTGCATGCCGTCGATATTGATGAACAAGCACTGCTGGCAACGCAAACCAATGCCTTTAACAATCAACTATCAGCTGTGCAATTAACCGTGGGTCAACCTGAAACACTGAACACGGCAGTCGATTTGATCATTGCCAATATCCTGCTAGCCCCTTTGCTAGCACTCAAAAAACGGTTTCGTGAATTGCTGAAGGACACAGGAACACTGGTTGTTTCTGGTCTGTTAGTAGAACAAGTGCCAATGTTGATTGCGGCGTATGAGCGTGATTTTGAGCATCACGCGACTCGTCTTGAGGGTGATTGGGCGTTGGTGGAGTTTGGTCTATCACAATAATTATTTTGGCTTTGGCGGACAAATACCAGTATGCGGCCTTCGACAAATCGGACATAAAACAGGCTTATTTTTTAGTTGCGCATCCTTTTCATCTTTTTTGGTTACTCCCATCGGCGTTAATTTAGGACTCAGGGTAGCCCTTAATGCTTTATTATTGGGCTGATCAAGTCTATTCAATTGCTTACGAACGTTGTTATATAACGTTTTGACTTGGTGTACAAAATCATTGTGTTGCAATTTTGCAATATCATATGCTTTTTTAGCATATCCATACGCTTTTTGCTGGTCTAAAAGTGCATCTCCACGATGAAAAATTGCCGCTGCATAGAAATAATCACGGTAATTACGCGATGTTGGATTGAGTTTGGGAATAAGGCCTTCAACCAGTGCACGCCGTTTGGCATCATTCGCCAATAGCTTTTCCTGCGTAAGCTTTAACTGCAATAATTTTTTTCTATCCGCTAGATCTTCCTGATAAAGCTTTAAAAGTTCTTCATCGGTTAATTTCATAAAACCCTCCCTTTAAACGCCTCATTAAAATCATATTGTAACAATAAAAACCAAAATAAACCACGTAGATTAAAGCGAATGAATGCGCACTAATGCGGTTCCTCACCCTGAATAATCAGTTTTAATGATCGCAGCGTTGCCTCATAAGGGGCAATAACAATGCCATTTTCTGTATAGCTGCTATTTCCTCCATACAAGAGATATAGTTTCGCTTCAGGATAATCTGCTTTAAACGCAAGCAACCCTTTGAGATCTTGTTTGGAAATATTTTTTTTGCGCTTGATTTCGAAGGCATAAAATCCATGCTCTCCATACAAAATAAAATCAACCTCAACGTTGGTCGTTGTGCGCCAATAATATATCTCGTAATTCAAATAGAAGTAATCATTGATGGCTTTTACCTGTTGTAAAAACAATGTTTCCAAGGCTGCACCATCAATTTCATCGCGTGAATCCAGAGGACCCGTCGGGCGAATGGCTCGATAAACTCCCGCATCAAAATAATAAAATTTAGGGCTGGCAACGATGGCGCGTTTAGCACGCTTAGTGAATGGATAAATACGTATAGCAATCAGCAAATCCTCAAGAATATCAAAGAAATTCGCTATACTATGCCGGTTATAACCAATTTCACGCGCGATCTCGGTTAGGTTCACCTGCTCACCTTGTGAAAAACTGGCGGTTTCCAGAAAACGCGTGAACAAGGCTATATTTCTTGTCAGCCCTTCTTGCAAGACCTCTTCACGCAAATAGGTCGTGACATAACTGGCTAAATAACGCGCTGGATCCTCATGAGAGTACACTTTGGGGAGCAATCCATACATTAGTGCCGTGCTTAGATTGAAGTCATCCGCCAATTCGATGGTCGTCAAGGGATGCATATGCAACACAATGGCGCGTCCCGCCAGTAAATTAACGCCCGTTTGTCTTAACTTTCTAGCACTAGAACCTGTCAATATAAATTTTAATTGCCGCGTTTCAATAAGTCGGTGGACTTCATCCAGTAATTTTGGTGCCTTTTGAATTTCATCAATAATAATCCAACCCTGAAAATCAAGCGGTACGTCTTCAGCAATCCGTTTAGGCCAAGCCAACAATCGAGTATACGTTTCATCATCCAATAGATCATAATAGACGGCATCCTTAAAATGACGCTGCAACCACGATGTTTTTCCTGTCCCGCGCGGACCAAACAAAAAAACACTGTGTTTTGATTCGGGATTTATACTTAATAATCGGCTATACATATCTCACTTTCCACATAAAACAGAGAACTAAAGTAACAATATAACTGGTTTCCATGGTTTAATAAAATTATTTTCGATAATTTAATGCATTAAACCATTGACCAGGATCTTCAGTGCAACGGTTATTCCGCGAAAAATATAGATTGATAATAATCTGGCCCCATTGCTTTTTATTGCTCAACGGATACGACAGCCCTGATTTTAACCACCTAAGAAAGAATGAAGGAGAGAGAAAGAGAGTATTTTCCAATTGAATAATGAGCTATAATTACCAAATGGAACCACATTAAAACTAAAGAGACCATCATGATTATCAAATTCACAGAGCCTACCATGCCAAAGTATATTTACATCAACCCGCAAAACAATCAGGTTCATCTCCTTGTTCCTGTGGTAGGTGGACAAGAGATTAGTACCGATAATACCTGCAAATTAACGGCAGCCTTAGATGAATTTTTTCAGAAGGGGGGCGCATTGCGTCAATTGAAAGCTTACAAAACAGCGCTTGAATTTGATTTGCAATTTTTAGTTGAGGGCCATCTTCTTCAAGCGCCTAAGCAAGAGCGATTAACACAAATTAACGCCTATATTAAAGCCCTCACCGCGATGCCGAATATGTCCTCGAATGAAATCTTCACATCGTTAATGCAACAACCCTCTAATCTATACAGCATCCAATTAAGACCGCGCGAACAAGACCGGCATTCACGTGTCATCAACCCCGTATTCAGCATTAATCGCGGCAATGATACAGAAGGCACACCCTCATCGGCTTTGTATAACGCCCTGCACGCAGCAGCCTACTACCCGGACGCGAGCACAGCACCTACCCCACGAGAGCAACTTAGCAGTGCGGTTTTAGATGCATTGCCCCCTCAACTCGTTGACTTTAACGCCATACAAACCGAGTTGAAAAAACAATGCCATGATTTATTCAGTTTGGATATTGATTTCACGAAAAACAGTCAAGGCATTGCCGTGAACATAACGTTTATCGATGCACTCATGGGCTTTACAACCAACAAACCAGCAACACAGCAAAATTACATTGATGCGCTTTTATGGAGCTGCGCTGCCAACATTGATGTGAACATTCTAGCACTAGCATCGCCATTTTTCATCGTACAAAATGACGAAATGAAAGCCGAAAAACTGTCTATTATGACGCAGTTTTTTCTCGCGCACGTCAATATTCATTGTGCGGCCAATGGTATCAGTCGCCAAAATTTTGGAACAATTCTGGATGCATCCGATGCTTTAAGCAATGAGGTTGCCGCTCGTGTTATCAGTGCATTAGGTTCGGGCACATCCGTTGAGGACAGCCTGTGTGCTTTTTTCAATGAGCACGCCACTGCATTTGGTTTAACGAGGCCGTTAGCACCAGACGAAATAAACGTGATTAAACAAACCTTTGAACGAACCTACAACACCGTAACCGCCACCAATGAAAATCCACACATGGATGACTTCATGATTATGGATACAACACACTGCGGTAAATTTGTAACACATCAAGGCGCCATTTGTACAAACTTTGCTGAACTGCTCAGGAGATCACCGTTTGACAACGCATACTTTCAAGGCATTCGTACAGCGTTTCAGACAGAGCCTAAGCCCGTCATCCCGCATAAAAACGAACACATTAAAGCCAACGACATGGAGATGACGTTTGAGGAACTATTAGCGCACTACAAAAACGATGAGCAGTTCGCAAAATTACCGATGGAAATCCAGGTTAAATGCTTCCAGTCACCTGAATATCAACGGCATACGTTTTTGCATCAAGTCGCGAAGGGTAAACAAGATAATGCGAAAGGACTGTTGGCAACCAATCATGTAAACATGCAAACGTTGCTAACTAGCATCGGCACCTTCACTGATTATTCCGGCCGAACATTTACATGCACGGCGTATGAATACGCCAACTGGGCCAAGGACACGCACATGTGCCGGATGCTTGAAGGTGAAATGGACACTGAAACTAAAGCGGTCATGTTGAATCGTATTGATGAGATTCGGCTCAATGGATTGACATACACGCAACATAATAATACGATAACCGGTTCAACACACTTTAATCTGGACCTACTTAAAACAGCATATGGTGAATATATTGAAGCCTATGATACCTATAATAACAATGCTGTTGTAGCAGCATGGATGAAAGTAGGCCTGGCTCAACGCGACCTTCCGGTTCATTATCTGAATGAATATTTCAGACAAGACCGTACGTTTCTCCCGTTGCCCTCATTTAATGAGCCGAAATTGCCAAGGGGATTAACGTTCTACAATTATATAACTCATCAGAAGGAGACATTTTTTGCTTTGGAGGTTTTTTCTTCTTCTGGTCTCGGGATTAATTTTGCATTTAGTAGGTCGAGCAACACGAACGGCGGATGGGGGGGTAAGCGGGCGGGGTGGGATATAAAAGCAGCGAAGAAGAATGTGATCAACGATTTATTGGCCGTCAGCCGCCTTGATGCAGTGAGAACAGAAGATCTTATCCAGTCGTATCAAAATCTTGAGCCGGCTGGACTTGGACCTATACTTCGAGGTACGTTTTAACGGTATCTACCGTTAGTCCTGTGACTGCCGCAATTTTGCGGTAACTGAGTTCGG
>JBCKWE010000040.1:0-14228 GCA_038923045.1 Legionellaceae bacterium | reverse complement strand
ATAGAAACATAATTATCAACTCCAGAATCCTGTTATTTATCTTGTTAAAGCTTGTCGCCATGTATTATCAATCGCCTTATTTTCATTCAATAAAGCGAACAATTCAGGCAATAAAAGGTTTGCAATAATTAGAACATTGCCATGATGAAGCCTTCTCTCCTCAGCGAACTTTTCGAGACTGTCTATGGAGGGGGTATCATAATATAAGTACTTCGGGTAGCTATTCATTAACTCACGCAGTTGGATCAAGAGTTGACCACACCCGCCTTTATCCACTAACTCAAAAAAAACACTTTGCTTTGCAATGCTCTTTTTTTGCAGCTCTTGTCTCCGGCTGTTTTTAATGAAAAAAGCCGATTCCTGATTGTAATTAATTAAACCTTCCGTGATGCTATCTTTATCTTGTATTTCACTGTTTATTTGTTTATTACACTTGGAAAGTGCGTCATTTAACTCCTCCTCCAAACGTTTAGATTGTGTTGTTCTGCTGGATGGACTAAATAATCCACTAAATAGCGTAGCTAAACCAGCGTAGATCAAGCGTGGTATTGCCTCCAAATAATTATCGGTTTGTTTTACAGTATTTGCATCAGTCAGTTGAACTGTTTTTTTATTATCCAATGCCTCCGTTATCTTGCTGCTACTATTTGCAAATACATCTGGATCTTTTTGCACATGTTGCCACTCATCATCATAATACATACAATATATTCTCCACAGCACATACACAAAAGCCAACACACATGCTGAATAAAAAATCAACTGAAACATAACATTTATCTCCTCATCGCTTAGGTACTAAATATAAAGCCTTCGACGACTGGGCTTCATTAAAAAAACTAGCCAGTTCAGGTAATAAATGGTTTGCAATTGATATAACATTCTCATGATGCGCTTTTCTCGCTTCAACGAATGACTCAAGACTCTCTATACAAGGGTTATCATAATGGGAATACTTCGGATAAGTATTCATTAGCTCACGAAGTACGTTCAAGCGTAGTTTACATTCCCCTCTATCCATTGATTCAATCAGAGCGGTTTTCTCATTGACTGTGTTGAAGTATCCAGCATTCTTTCTCTGGTGCTGCTGTAAAAAATAAGTCACCTCTTGGTTGTAATTATTTAACACGCTGGTAATTATATTTTTATCCTGTATTTCACTTTCCATCTGTTCATTACACCTAGAAAGCGCTTCATCCAACGCAGACGGATTTTTTAATCTACTTTGCCTTTGCGCAAGGAAAAAATAATTATAGCCACAGGCCCCCGCTGCCAAAATGAGAACTATCGCCATACCCCAGACAATACGACCATAATTCATATCAGCGGTGTTGTTGCCTTGCTTACTTGTGTTGCTAGCGTAATCAAACATACTGCGGATATTCTCCATATAACTGTTGGTAAAGAAGATTGAAGCCAATGCACGATTCTGGCTTACTGCCAACATGCAGAATAGTAAGAGATCGCATCTAACCCAATTAATAATTTGGACGACAAGTATAAATGAGCCGCAAACAATGTCAAGCCAAAAATAGCTCTTTGTCAGGGCTGCCTGTTGGTCGTTTTATTGTTGATTTCATATATTAAAGACGAGATAAATAAATCTCACGGCCCATGTTAATGGGCCACTAAGCACCCACCCCAAAGCACCCGTAAATAACAACGCCAATAAAATGAAAAAGCCGAAAGGTTCTAATTTAAGGTAATGGCTCGCGATTTTTGGCGGCAGGATGCTGGCGAGGACTCTGCTGCCATCCAGTGGTGGAACCGGAATGAAATTTAAAAAAGCCAGCACGAGATTAATAAATATCCCAGCTTTTCCTGTCAGAAACATAAACGTCGCAACCGAGGAACTGCCCGGGTTCAGTAGCAAGCCCGCTTTCATGCAGGACGCCCAGATCAATGCCATTATGAAATTGGAGACGGGCCCGGCCGCCGCAACCAGTGCCATGTCGCGCCGTGGTTTTCGCAATTGATACCAGTTAATGGGAACAGGCTTAGCCCATCCAAATACAAAATGAAACTGACTAGCAACGGCGATAATGATGGGCAGCAGTAGGGTGCCGACTGGATCAACATGGCGTAATGGGTTCATGCTTAATCGCCCCAGCATTTTGGCAGTACTGTCACCACAGCGATTGGCAAACCAGGCGTGGGCCGCTTCGTGTAAGGTGATCGCCAGTAATACGGGTATGATCCATATGGCGATGGTTTGGATGAGTGATAAGGTGGGCATAGGTATCCTTTAGGATGTTATTTTTGTTAACCCTTGCCAACAATCCGTGTAGTCCGTTTGTTTGCTTGCATGCATTAACGCTTTTTCAGTAATCAACCATGGCTCGCGCGACTCGAACATGAACGCCAGTGTATCGCGAAAATGTATCGGTTTGAGTTGCTGCTGACTCGCTTGTTGATACGTCTTGGCGTCAGGCCCATGCGCGCTCATGCAATTGTGAATGCTTACTCCACCGATATCAAATCCGTCTGATTTTGCATCGTAGTCACCTTTCAATAGCCCCATCAATTCGTTCATGACATTGCGATGAAAATAGGGCGGTCTGAACGTGTGTTCAGCCACCATCCAGCGGGGTGGAAAAATGACAAAATCAAGGTTAGCAACCCCAATCGTATCACTTTCAGACGTGAGTACCGTAAAAATGGAGGGATCCGGGTGATCAAAACTTACGGTGTTGAGCGTATTAAATAGTGCTAAATCATAACAGTAGGGCGCGTAATTTCCGTGCCAAGCGACAACATTTAATGGCGAGTGATGGCTGGCGGCAGTCCATACCTGATGTTGATATTTACAGAGCAACTGAACATCACCTTCTACGTCTTCAAAGGCAGCTTTGGGATAGAGGAAATGTCGCGGACTGGCAAGACCATTAGAACCAATGATACCCAGGTGGGGCAACGTAAACGGCGACCCACTATTCTCACAAACATAGCCCGCAGCGATGGCATCAATCAATTCAACATTAAACATAATACCGCGCGGAATGACAGCAATCATGCCAGGAGTTATATCCAGCACGCCAAATTCAGTGTTTAAACGAATTTTGCCAGAATAAGGCACCAGCAATAGCTCGCCATCTCGATTACTAAAATAACGTTTGTTCATGGATTGATTGCATTGGTATACGTAAGCCCGCACGTGATGATTACCTGCTAGGTGAAATAAACCATCAACAAAATCCTGTTCAACTAAAGGTTCCGTCATCACTGACCAGCGCATGGGGTTGGGTGCTTGTAACGCGGCCAGTGGATTTGAGATGCCGCAAGCATAGTGGGTGTAATCACTGTGTACAACGGACGGAATCAATCGATATAACCAGCTATGCAGGTTATTGTGCCTCGGACGCGTGAATGCACTTCCGTTTAATTGTTCGGCATACAAACCAAAAGGGCAACGCTGCGGCGAATTTTGCCGTTCAGGCAATGCACCGGCAATGGCCTCGGTTTGATGATGATTGCCAAATCCTGTTAAATACATGGAGTCTCTCCTTCAAATTGTAATAAACTATATCACGCATTAATTGATGGAAATAGTGTACAATTATACTAATGAACACTTCCGATATAAAAATCCACGCCATTCCAGCTCTAAAAGATAATTACATCTGGATCGTTGTAAATACAAAAAATCAGTGTGCATTCGTTGTCGATCCTGGGGATGCCGAACCCGTAATTGCTTATTTAAAAAAGCATCAGCTTGAACTCAATGCTATTTTGATTACCCATCATCACTGGGATCATGTGAATGGTGTGGCAGGTTTACTCAAATACGCCAGTGTTCCTGTCTATGGCTCAAATCTGCGTCAATTTTCTGAATTGACCCATGCTGTTGATGAGGGAAGCTTGGTTTTTATAAACGATTGCTTTCCATCCTGGCATGTGATCGAAATACCGGGTCATACGCTGGATCATATTGCTTATTATGCGGAAGCTATTTTATTCTGTGGGGATACGTTATTTGCTGGTGGTTGTGGTCGAGTATTTGAAGGAACGGCTGAGCAATTATATGCATCATTACAAAAACTGCTCCAATTGCCCGATAACACGCGCGTCTATTGTGCGCATGAATATACAATCAACAATTTGCGCTTTGCGCGCCTAGCAGAACCTGGGAATCAAAACATCATCCAACGGCTGGAGCGAGTCCAGGCTTTACGTGAAAAAAATACACCCTCTATTCCTTCACTGCTACTTGAGGAAAAACAAACCAATCCATTTTTACGTTGTGAGATGACTGAGATTATTCAGCAGGTTGAGCGCCTTGTGAAACAGCCATTAAAAAATCCTGTTGATGTATTTACGGCATTGAGACGATGGAAAAATGAGTTTTGATCAAGGGCGTAGCAATTCATTTTCAATCAATGCCGTTATCGTACAATCAGCCGATTGCGCTGAGAGCGATTGCTTAAGCCGTTGCAATCGCGTGACCATGCGCTGTTTAATGTCATCATTAGTCAATAAATCAATCATTACACGGGTTAATTCGTGGGCATTGCAATCGTACTGCAATAATTCCGGTGCAATCATTTGGTTTTGCAATAGATTACACAAGCCTAAATACTTCACGTTTATGACTCTGAATGCAATGATCGCTGTCAGAGCAGAGGCTTTATAAATAATACACATGGGTTTGGTCAGGAGGGCGCATTCGAGGGAGGCAGTGCCCGATGCCACAACCACGCAATCGCTACAGGCAACGGTTTCAATCGCTTTGCCGTTGATTAGCGTGTAGGGCAAGGTCGTGTTGGCGAAATACGATTTAATCACGTTGGGATCAATGGTGCTGGCGACAGGAATGACAAAATGCAGATCGTTAAATTGCTTGAATAATTTATTAGCAGTATCACGTAACACCGGCATCAGTCGTTCAATTTCATGGGTTCTGCTACCGGGTAACATGGCAACCAGGCGTTTGTTTTGCGGCAGATTTAAACTTTTCCGTGCGGCATTAATGTTGTCGCAATTTTTAACCGTGCTCATCAAGGGGTGTCCGACAAACGACACCGGAACGCCAGCTGCCTCATACAATTTCTTTTCAAACGGCAAGATAACGGCCATGTGATCAATGCAATCACGAATCGTGTTGATTCGGCCAGGTTTCCACGCCCAGATTTGCGGACTAATATAATAAACAATGCGAATGCCCAACACCTGTTTGGCAAACTTTGCCAGTCGCAGATTAAATCCGGGGTAATCAACCAACACCAGAAGATCCGGTTTATTAGCGGTTAAATGGGCTTGCATGTCTTTAAATGCGCGGCGAATCACGCGTAGGTGGCGAATGACTTCAGAAAGACCGGTGACACCAAAGCGCGCCAGATCGCTGATGAGGTGCACTCCGGCGTCCTGCATGTGCTTGCCGCCAATACCACTGATGTTAAGATGCGGGAGACGCGCTGTTAATTGACGCACAAAAGCTGCCGCGTGTATATCGCCAGATTCCTCTCCTGCCACAATAACTAGGCGCTTAATCGGCGGCATTTCTGGACATCAAATTGATATCGATCAATGCCGTAATTCTGGCGGCCGTAGCAAGGGCTGCACAACCTTCCTGTCCCGTGACCAGTGGCTCGCTGTCTTGCTCTATGCATTGAACAAAGGCTTTGATTTCTTCAAGCAGGGCATCTCCTTTTTCAAATACAGATTGATGGCGTATAATTTCAGGGATGCCAAGAAACATCTCACCTTCGCCTTTTTGAAAGATGGCAAATTGTTTTTCGTGATAATCAATGGAAATATAGGTGTTTGCCTGAAATATACGGGTTTTACGTTCAGTCTTGAAACTGATGCGACTGGCCGTTACATTGGCAACACAATGATTTTCAAAGGTAATGCGCGCATTGGCAATATCAATTGAGCTCGATAAAACCGGCGCACCCTGTGCTTCAATGTGTTTTATAGGGCTGTGAACGATGGTTTGAATAATATCAATGTCATGAATCATTAAATCAAGAATAACGTTTACATCCGCACCGCGTGGATTGTAGGGTGCCAGTCGCTGGGAATCAATAAACAAGGGTTTATCAAGGTGTTCCTCAAGCGCTAAACGTGCCGAATTAAAGCGTTCCATATGACCGACTTGTAATTTGACGTGATTTAAAGCGGCCAGGGCTATTAACTCTTCAGCTTGGACAACTGTTTCTGTAATCGGTTTTTCAAGCAGAACATGAATGCCATGCATCAAACAATCTTTGGCAATGGCATAATGTTGTTTGGTTGAGGCAGCAATACTGACGGCATCAACCACACCAAATAGATCATGGTAATCAAAAAAAGCGGGCACACACAATTCTGTTGATACGGCTTCACACCGCGCGGGTTCTACATCACACACAGCAACCAATTCAACATTATTCAAAAGCTGGTATTTTTGCGCATGAAAACGCCCAAGATACCCCACACCAATAACCGCACATTTTATTTTTTTCATAGGAAAACTTTTTGACAGGCAAAAAAAAGATAATAATTTGTGGTTATTATTGCATTATATTGGTGTGATATCAATTAAGCCCGCACAACGCGTTCCGTGTACGGGCTATATCAGCACACTAGCCCGCTGGTGCATTATGGGTTTCTACCGGAGGTCTATAATTAGCTACTTTTTTTTCAGTTGCTTGAATATCTTGTTCAGCTCCAACAACGGTACCTACAATCGTTTGGCCTACCCCTGACGCTGTTTTTACAACGCCTGCGGTGGTGCCGTTTATGGTATTACATCCACTGAGTAACGTGGTACTTAACAAAATAACACCTAATCCCGTTGTATAACGCATGCTATATCCTCCTGGATAATTAAAAATAAACTGTACCCCTCATTTATAGATCATTCATTCTAAAAAATCAATCTTTTGGCACCAGCCCTGCCTGTTCGCTAGTGTTGGTTTGCTTCCTTTTCGTGTATACTCACCTTTATACATGACAATTAGGAGTTACCATGGCCGCAATCAATGCATCACCCACTACGCCTACCGCAGTCACCTTTTCCATCCATGCGGCTGACAAAGTAGCCTCATTAATTGCTGAAGAAAACGATCCAACGCTGAACTTGCGTGTATATATTACCGGTGGTGGCTGCTCAGGCTTTCAATATGGCTTTACGTTTGATAAAACAATTCAAGAGGATGACACCGTTATCGAACAACGCTGTTCAGACGACAAGTCATCCGTAAAACTATTGGTTGATTCCATGAGCTATCAATACCTGCAAGGTGCTGAGATCGATTTTACATCAGGCCTTGAAGAACAATTTAAAATTTACAACCCCAATGCAAAGACCACTTGCGGATGTGGATCGTCGTTTAGTATTGAGGATGAGGATGAGTAAACCCGACGCTTATTTTTCCTCAGCAATCAATTTCACACCGGTACGTTTGGCTATTTGATGGATAGGAAGCGAGATCGCTGACAACACATTAATAACAACATCAATTTTCTGGTCGCCAAGCGCTCGCCATAAATCATTAATAAATGCGATTTTTTTGGTTATGACATCGGTAGCCTTTTCATGCGTTTCAATATAAAGATCGATGTCACCTCCGCGTTCAGCATCATTCACTCTTGAACCAAAAAGCCACAAATGATCATTTGATCCAAAGTGAGTTTTAAACGCATTGCAAATAATCTGGGCATTTGATTTTTAAATTCTCATGAAAGCGATGCCTCAGGCATGTCCAGGTTCATCACCTTGGTCCACGCCGCCACGAAGTCCTGTACAAACTTTCTTTGTGCGTCCGCACTGCCATAGACTTCAGCTAAGGCTCGGAGCACTGAGTTTGAGCCGAAAACAAGATCGACACGGGTGCCAGTCCACTTGACTTTACCCGTGATGCGATCACGCCCTTCAAATACATCCGCGTCTTTCGAGATAGGCTTCCACGTTATACCCATATCGAGCAGGTTCACAAAGAAGTCGTTGGTCAGTGCCTCCGGTTGGCTTGTAAAAACGCCATGCTTGGCGTATCCCGTGTTCGTGTTAAGAACGCGCAGGCCGCCCACCAGCACGGTCATTTCCGGTGCAGTCAGTGTTAGTAATTGCGCCCGATCCACCAGCAATTCTTCAGCTGACATCGCGTATTGCGTCTTTTCATAGTTACGGAACCCGTCCGCGACGGGTTCCAGCACCGCAAAGGAGGCTACATCGGTTTGCTCCTGGGATGCATCCATTCGTCCAGGCAAAAAGGGAACCCGCACCTCGTGACCACCATTTTTCGCTGCCAGCTCGACACCGGTGCCACCAGCAAGCACAATCAGATCAGCCAATGAGACCTTCTTCCCGTCAGACTGAGTGCTATTAAACATATATTGGATATCAGCCAAGGCTTTGAGTACACCCGCAAGCTGTGCGGGCTGATTGACCTCCCAATCCTTCTGCGGTGCCAAACGAATACGGGCACCGTTAGCACCACCTCGCCTGTCAGAACCACGGAATGTAGATGCCGATGCCCAAGCAGTCGACACCAGCTCCGAAACCGTCAGACCTGAAGCCATGATCTTGTCCTTTAAGCTTGCCATGTCTTTTTTATCAATCAGTTTATGATTGACTGGCGGAATGGGATCTTGCCAGATGAGCACTTCGGCAGGAACGTCGGCACCGAGATAACGTGCTCGCGGGCCCATGTCACGGTGCGTCAGCTTGAACCATGCCCGGGCAAAAGCATTTGCAAATTGATCTGGATGCTCGAAGAAGTGTCTTGAAATCTTTTCATAGACCGGATCGACGCGCAGCGCTAAGTCGGTGGTCAGCATTGTTGGTGCGTGATGAATCGATGCGTCTTGCGCATCGGGTATGGTTCCAGCGCCCGCACCATGCTTGGCTACCCACTGATGCGCACCGGCAGGGCTCATGGTTAGCTCCCACTCGTAACCAAACAGGTTTTCGAAAAAATTATTGCTCCATTGCGTAGGTGTGGTAGTCCATGTGACGTCCAGACCACTGCTGATTGTATCGTCACCTTTACCACTGCCAAAGCTACTTATCCAGCCCAGGCCTTGCTCCTCGATGCTGGCCGCTTCAGGCGCAGGTCCCACATGGTTTACATCACCCGCACCATGGGTCTTGCCGAAGGTGTGCCCGCCCGCAATCAGCGCCACGGTCTCCTCATCATTCATGGCCATACGAGCGAACGTTTCGCGGATATCACGCGCTGAGGCGAGTGGATCCGGGTTGCCATTCGGACCTTCCGGGTTGACATAAATCAGACCCATTTGCACGGCAGCGAGTGGATTTTCAAGGTCTCGATCACCAGAGTAACGTTTGTCTTCAAGCCATTTGGCCTCGGAACCCCAGTAGATGTCCTCTTCCGGTTCCCAAATATCCGTCCGTCCACCGCCGAAACCGAAGGTCTTTAAGCCCATCGATTCAAGTGCGACGTTGCCTGAGAGAATAATCAGATCAGCCCATGAAATGTTTTGGCCATATTTTTGTTTGATCGGCCAGAGCAATCTACGTGCTTTGTCGAGGTTGACGTTATCAGGCCAACTGTTAAGCGGTGCAAAGCGCTGATTACCTCGGCTTGCACCACCACGACCGTCGCCTGTGCGATATGTACCGGCGCTATGCCATGCCATACGAATAAACAGCGGGCCGTAGTGACCAAAATCTGCTGGCCACCAATCTTGTGAGTCAGTCATCAGTAACCGAAGATCTTTTTTTACAGCGTTCAGATCGAGGCTATTAAACGCGTCAATGTAGTTGAAGTCTTCATCCTGTGGATTAGACAAAGATGCGTGCTGGTGCAGGATGTTTAATTTCAACTGATTCGGCCACCAGTCGCGGTTTGATTTTCCGCCGCTAGCGGTCTGATTGAACGGGCATCCTGATTCTGTTGACATGTGTTCTCTCCTTAGATCGTTATGACTCATTTATTAAGAGGTGTCACTGCTTCATAATTAGGACCCCTTCTATCGCATTTAACCATGATATCATGACCGTGACTGATTGAAACCAACAACTAACCTACAAAATACTGATGAGGAATCATCATATCGAACACTTGCTTATTTTGGAGCCAAAAATAGTCCTACCATAAAATTATCAATTCAGAAGATAATTGATAAAAAGGACAAGAAGCTCGTATTAATCGTGACAAAATCTAATAAGGCTTCACCTGAACCGTCGTACCCACGCGCATAAAATTATACCATAACCAACGCGCCTCACTCGGTGTCACGCGAATACACCCATGGCTAGCATTGTAATTGGGGACATCATATGAACCATGTATCGCGTAATATTTACTGTAATACATGCACCATGGCATCCGCGCGCCGCCCTTGCCAACAGGGTAACGACTGGAGACACAACCAGCTCCACCCTTTCCGATAACATGAAACGTACCGGTGGGTGTCCTGCATGAACGACGCACATCAGGGCAATAATCCTTCCCGCCAGAGCCGTGGCCCGTGCGAACCACTTTGCCGCTCGAATTGATGGCCTGCCACTGCAAGTTTCTTGGGTTAAAAACAAACGTGTTCGCCTGCGCCACTTCCGCGAGCAGGAACACGCTTGATACTAAGATAATTAAACCATTGCGTAATCGATGTGATTTGTTTTTGTCGTCCATGATCATGTCCTATAATTATGATTCAGTGTCGTGCTTACTGAAATTATAGACCATATAATATGCAAATCAAATAAAAATTAAACAATATCTTCACTCTGGAGCATGGTTCAAATCCAGTGTACCTAATCTATCGGACCAAGATCTCCTGAACACCCAAATCCAAACCGCTCCAAATTTTATCCGCTGCGATAACGGGCAAACACTTCTGCTCCTGACGTCTTCCTTCGTTTTACTTGACAGAAAGGAGATGTGTGGTAAAATTTTCATTTTATTGCATGAATGGTATTCATATGTTCCCTCAACACCCCGTCAATAAAATGAATTTCTGGATTTCAGCCCCATTCCTATACACGGTGATGATTTTTGCTGGCGTTTTGTGCGGGATGTCTGACATTGCCATCTTAAAGTCATTGGGCTTTTTTATTGCCGATGTATTCATCCGAATTTTTAAGTGCATCAGTTTACCGATTATTGCGCTGTCCATCATTGTAACGTTATCCAACTACAGACAAGATGGCGTCATGCGCACCGTTTGGCGGCGGACGATGTGTTATACGTTGGGTACAACGCTGGTTGCTGCGGGCATTAGTTGCATGTTGTACATGCTCATTCGTCCCAGAATGGTGAGCGTTGCGTCAGCTATAGTTGCGCCACTGCCAACGCAAACGGGCGGGGCGGATTATTTTCAGTATATTTCCAACCTGATTCCATCCACCATTGTGTCGCCATTTCTTGATAATCAAGTCATTAGCGTGTTGTTTTTAGGGATAGTCATGGGGATTGCTATCCGGTTTATTCCCGATGAACCAGCACGGCATACCATCACGCAATTTTTTCGAGGCGCGCATGGTTTGTTTATGGTAATTACACGCTGGGTCATTGCCATTATTCCGGTAGGTTTATTTGGTTTTATTGTTACCACGGTGGTGGAGCTGCGCGCTGGTGTTGATATCAAGGGAATCGGCGAGTACCTGCTGATTATTGTGCTTGCCAATCTGCTGCAAGGGTTTGTGATTTTACCCTTGTGGTTGAAATCCCATGGCATCAAGCCATTTGTGGCCATGAAAGGGATGTTGCCTGCATTGTCTCTAGCCTTCTTTTCCAAGTCATCCGTCGGCGCGCTGCCGGTGACCATGGACACGGTTGAGAAAAATTTACATGTAAATCCTCAGATCAGCCGGTTTGTATTGCCGCTGTGTACCAGTATTAATATGAATGGCTGTGCGGCGTTTATTTTTACAACGGTCATTTACCTGATGCAAAACAATGGGATGCACGTATCACTGGCGTCAATGGGATTATGGGTGGTTATTGCAACGGTAGCTGCCATCGGCAATGCTGGCATCCCAATGGGTTGTTTTTTCCTTAGCACAAGCCTGCTGGCAAGCATGAATGTGCCCATTATATTAATGGGAATTATCCTGCCGTTTTATAGCTTGATAGACATGCTGGAGACAGCACTTAATGTATGGTCAGATTCTTGTGTGACGAAGGTAGTGGATGAGAAAGTGCTGGCTGATGAGCGGTTGGTTTTAGCATAATAGGGATCGCAGATAGTCTTCAGAGCTTGATAGCAAGATTTCGTGATGGGCTATTTAGCATAACAATGCCACACAGATCAAGAAGTACATGTCCGCCAGCCTGTCCAAATCCCCCAATGCGACGCATTCATTCACTTGGTGGATCGTCGCATTGACAGGTCCTAACTCAATCACTTCAACGCCAAATGGTGCTATAAATCGGCCATCCGATGTGCCGCCGCTGGTTGATAATTCAGGTATTTTTCCTGTCTGTTGTTTAATGACACTTATGACGCTTTCAAGCAACTTGGCGCGCGCGGTTAAAAACGGTTTTCCACTCAGACGCCAATCGATGGTGGGAGTTAATCCGTGACGCGTAAAACAGGCTTCTACCTGCTGCATGAGTCCCTCGCAGGTTTGTTCTGTTGAATAGCGGATATTCAAATGCAGGGTTAACTCACCCGGGATGATGTTGTTAGCCTGTCCACCCGCTTGAATGTGTGTGATTTGCAGGGACGTTGGTGGAAAATGGGCATTGCCTTCGTCCCAGCGGGTTGCGGTTAGTTCTGCCAGTAGGGGGGCTATCATATGAATGGGGTTTTGCGCCAAATGCGGATAAGCGACATGCCCTTGTTTGCCGCGCAATGCGAGTCTCGCATTGAGTGAACCGCGCCGTCCGACTTTAATCACATCGCCGACGTGTTCAGTGCTGGAAGGCTCGCCGACGATACAAAAATTAGGATGAATGCCCTGGCTTTGCAATTGTGACATGACATAGGGCGTACCCAACGCATAATCATCTCCTTCCTCACCGCTGGTAATCATAAAGCCTAAGCTGCCGGTAAAATCAGGATGTGTTGCAATAAATCGTTCAGCGGCTATCAGCATGGACGCCAGGCTGCCTTTCATATCGGCGGCCCCTCGACCATACAATAGGCCGTTTTTTTCTGTCATGCAGAAGGGGTTAGTATCCCATTGCGAACGCTCACCCACCGCCACAACGTCGGTGTGGCCCGCAAATATCAAACACGGGGCCCCCGTTCCAATTTGAGCAAAGAAGTTTGCGACAGGGGGGTTGTCAAAGCGTTGGCAATAAAAGCCTATGTTCTCCAGCTTCTGAATCATGTAATCCTGGCAACCGGCATCATTTGGGGTGATCGATGGGTAGCTGATGAGTTTTGCTAGGATTTCACGTAGGCTGCTCATATTATTTTATGTCCCGTAATAATTCATTAATACTCACTTTTCCGCGAGTTTTTTCATCAACTTGTTTGACAATTACCGCACAATAAAGGCTATGGCTGCCGTCAGCACTGGGTAAATTACCAGAGACCACGACGGATCCTGCCGGAATGCGGCCATAACTGATTTTACCGGTTAAGCGATTGTAAATTTTGGTGCTTAGGCCCAGAAACACACCCATGGAGATCACGGAACCGCGCTCGACAATCACCCCTTCAACAACCTCTGAGCGTGCGCCAATAAAGCAGTCGTCTTCAATAATGGTTGGGTTGGCTTGTAAAGGCTCCAGCACCCCCCCGATGCCGACACCACCGGACAGATGAACGTTTTTCCCTATTTGCGCACAGGATCCTACCGTTGCCCAGGTATCAACCATGACGCCTTCGTCAACGTAAGCACCAATATTCACATAAGAGGGCATTAGGATGGTATTTTTGCCAATAAACGCACCACGTCGGGCAATGGCTTGTGGGACAACACGCACACCCATCTCGGCAAGTTCCGCCGGTTCTTTGTCAACAAATTTAAGGGGTAATTTATCGTAATACTGACAAACACCACCGTCCATCACATGATTTGGGTAGATCCTGAATGAAAGCAGAATGGCCTTTTTGAGCCACTGATGCACCCGCCATTCACCCTCAATTTTTTCGGCCACTCTGAAATGACCGTTATCAAGACCCGCGATGACCTCTTCAATGGCATCATGAAGTTCAGGGGGCGCTGTCGCCGGCGTTAGTGTTTGTCGTTGTTCAAATTGTTCTTCAATGATGGGTTTTAGTGTGTTCATGTGGGTCTCTGATTATTTCAATGTCCTTAAGTATATACAGATAACCATAAAACGTAACGCCCTATGTAATAGCGGCAGAATCAGTGACAAACCAGTTAA
>JBCKWE010000039.1:0-15336 GCA_038923045.1 Legionellaceae bacterium | reverse complement strand
TCGGGAATTGAAGATTCATATGAAAATCAATCAACCCAGCGGTTAACGCCGGATTTCTTCACTAAAAATTGAACAAAAGCGTCATGGTTGCCCAACTCTTCTTCACTGGCAAAATTAACCGGGGAAAGACTGGTTAAGCATTCAATGGGTATGTTTGCACTGGCCTTCAAGTTCGAACCCGCCGCGTCTTCATCAGCAAATAGTTTTTTCTGACCGCCGGTCATGGCAAGGTATACGAATGCCAGAATTTCAGCATCGAGCAGCGCGCCATGCTTTTGGCGGTTGGAATTATCGATATCGTAGCGTTTGCACAAGGCATCCAGACTATTGCGCTGCCCAGGATGTTTTTTACGCGCCATCACCAGCGTATCAAACACCGTGCAATGACTGTCCATGCGTTTAGCCCATTTGGCATGTTTTAGCTCTGCGTTCAAGAATCCAAGATCAAATGGGGCATTATGTATGATGAGCTCGGCTTCGTTAATAAACTGTAGAAATTCAGGTAAAACGTTTTTAAATAAGGGCTTATCAGCTAAAAATTCTGAACTGATGCCGTGAACCCTGAACGCACCTTCATCAACCTCGCGCTGTGGATTCAAATAAACATGAAAATTTTTGCCCGTGAGTTTTCGATTGATTAGCTCAACACAACCGATTTCAATCACGCGATGCCCAAGTTCCGGGGCAAGACCGGTGGTTTCCGTATCCAGTACAATCTGTCGAATCGTCATGGTATTGCTACTCCCAATAAGGCTTCAATGGCCTCATTTGCCAGCACATCTGCACGTTCATTTTCAGGATGGCCGGAATGCCCTTTAACCCAGTGCCAGGTGATTTGATGACGTTGTGCCAATTCATCCAATTGTTGCCAGAGATCCTGGTTTTTAACCGGCTCTCTTTTAGAGTTACGCCAGCCCGACTTTTTCCACTGCGCCAACCACCCCATCATGCCTTGACGTAAGTATTGTGAATCGGTATATAAAGCTACTTCACAAGGCCGCGTCAATGCCATCAACCCTTGAATCGCCGCCATAAGCTCCATACGATTATTGGTGGTATGCGGGGCAGACCCTTTCAACTCTTTGTCCTGGCCATTGAAGCGTAATATAGCCCCCCAACCGCCCGGACCCGGATTGCGTTTGCATGCGCCGTCAGTAAATATTTCAATGCTCATCGTTATTTTATCTTATATTAAGGATTCACGTGGATATTAATCCACAAAACCGATCCGAGCAACGCCTGCGATTGCAAAGGGCAAAAAACCGGCTGCAACAACGGACATAGCCAACAATATTGCAAGATAGCCACCGGCAGGAAGTCCTTGCATGGCGGCTGTAACGGCACCACTACCAAAGATCATCACAGGAATAGTCAGCGGCAACAAAATCAATGCCATTAAAACGCCCTTCTGCCTCAAGCCTGTGCCGAATGCTGCGGCCAAGGCGCAAAGAAGCAAAATGGTGGGTGTGCCACACAATAGGCTTAGCATTAAAATCAAGGTTTCATGCGCCGTCAGTGCAAAAAAAAGCGCTAACAGCGGGCAAAATAACAGGATGGGCAATAGCGATGCGAGCCAATGTAATAGCACCTTGGCCCCAATAAATAGACTCACGGGTATCCCTGATACCAGCCATTGCTCAATCACGCCATCGTCATAATCTTGTTGAAAGAGGCGCTCAGACGACAACAACATGGCTAGCAAAGTTGCAATCCAAACCAAACCTGGCAAAATAGTTCGTAATAAAATGGCATCGGGTGGCATGGTGAGCGGGAAAAAAACCATGATCATCAGGAAAAACACGCACGCATTGGCAATCATCCGCAACTGACGCGTATGTATGATTAGCTCACGGGTCAGTTGCCGCTTAAATAATGATAGAAATTCCCTCATAAACAGTATTCTCGACATTCACGCGCGCGTAAAGGCAAAGGCTGATGAGACGTCACAATAATCTGCCCACCTTTGTCTAGATGCTCAGCAAAGCAATCCATCAAGATGTCTACAGCAGACTGATCCAGTGCCGCCAAGGGTTCATCCAATAACCATAACGATGCATCGGTCATTAAGATTCGTAATAACCCCATTCGTCGCCGCTGCCCTACAGATAGCAAACCACAGGGAATATCCTCTAGCCCTGTTAAGGCAAACCGTTCGATCAAGGCATCAAACGGCATCACATTTGTTTGTTCAAACAGACCGTGCTCTCGACCTGTTAACACGTGACTCACACCTGTTTTATGCCCTACGTAACACATGGATTGCTGGTATTCGGCCATATTATCCATGATGTCTAGCCCGCGATAATGGATTTCACCTTGTGTGGGATGCAATAACCCTGCAAGCAATTTTAGCAACGTTGTTTTTCCAGCACCATTATGACCACGTACATGCAAAAGGCTACCGGCATCCAAGCTAAATTGGACGTTTTTTAATAGCGAGTTTTCAGAATAATCAAAGCTCAGGTTTATAACATCCAGCATCAGGACTCAACCGTCTCGGCAAGCAATACGCTTGTTAACATTTTTTTATGATACACATCGTTTACGATCACTCGCTGTGAAAAATACAGCACGACAATACTCAACGGCAAAATAATCGCTACATCCAAGGGAAACGTTAACACGTGAATTCCACCAAAAGATCCTAAGTATGACAATAACAATAACGCGAACATATAGCCTGCAAACCAGTAAAAACTACGCTCACAGGAATAAAAACTGCGTTTTTGATAGATTAAATTAATCACAAGCCCGGCTAGCAATGCCACATCTAGCTTCCATAAAATATCAAAACCACACCAGTACAGCATCAAATTACAGGCATAAAATGCAGTGTAGGAAAAGAATACACCAAATGACAATTTGAATGGTCGTATCCGTTCAGGCTGCAAGGTTCGCATGGCCAAAAAACAAATAGGCCCTATTCCGTAAGACAATATACTGCAAGATGACAAAAATGCAACCATCTTCTGCCATCCAGGGAAAGGCAAAAATGAGAGTGCGCCCACCAGAAAGTTGGCATATAGCGTGATATAAGGGATTTTATATTTATTTAATTTGGTAAACACATCGGGCAGATGGTGATTTAACGCCATGCCATAGACAATACGCGACGTCGCGGCAGTGTATACCAACGTCGTTCCAAAGGGCGCCAACATGGCATCCCCCATCAGGAGAATACCAACCCACGTCAAGCCAACCAGAAACGTCAACCCAACCAACGGACCACTGTCACCAGGAAAAGCTAAATGCTGCCAACCATGCGCCACATACTGGCTGGGCACTGCTACTAGGAAGCTAAATTGCAACATGAAATAGAGCAAAAATCCTATCAATACGGCGCCGAGAATGGCTATCGGAATATTGCGCTGTGGATCAACCACCTCTCCCGCCAGCATCAACCCATTCTGGAATCCGGTAAATGCAAACGCAATCCCACCGACAGAAAGGGCCGAAAATATCTGCGCCCAAGCGGCTTTATCCGATAAATGCAGATGAATATTATTCATCGCAGGCGAAATGGATATCAGTGAAACAATTGCGAGACTCGGGATCAAAAATTTAATCATACTGGCGTAACGATTACACTGTGCGAGGAATTTAATGCCAAATGAATTTAATAAAACAACAAACAGCATGATCAATATAGCAACGACATACCCTAGGCCTGACAACTCAAAAGCCGTGGTATTTTGGGCAACTAACAAAGGAAATAGTCGACCTGAATATTGCAGAATGGCTTGAATTTCAATCGGCGTCATCACGACATAAGATAACCATGATGTCCATGCAAACAGAAATCCAACATCACTACCATGTGTAAAACTCGGGTAATTGGTCATGCCCCCGGAAATGGGAAACATCGCGCCCAACTCACACAGTGGCAGCGCAATAAACAACATGAAAATGGCCGCGATAACCCAACTGATCAGCGCATTGCTGCCCGCAATTTGTGCACTGATAAACGGACTGAACAACCAACCGGAACCTATCATGCCACCAGCCGAGGCAATTAACACGTTGGTTCTGGAAATGTCCCGTTTTAACATCGTTCTACACCCTTTATTGAATAAAATAACCTGTGATCAATCCTGCAATCAGGCCATACAAATGCCCTTGCCAGGAAACACCTTTTTCCCCAGGAAAAACACCATACAATATACCAGCAAAATAATAAACACTCACAGCCCCGAGTATAATCGCCGTCATCGTGCCTTGTTGATAAACATTGCAGATTAACAAACCCCAATACCCTGTTATAAGAGCACTGGAACCAATATGTAATCCCGGTTTGGCAAAACACCAAATCAATAGACCACTCATCAAGGTAATGGCCAATGTCACGCCTAGAAAATAGTGTAGTCCATTAATCAACAGAAAGTTACTGAGCACTATTAACGGGATCGTATTAAAAAACAAATGATTGAAATTGGCATGTAAAAATGGTGCCAATAGCACACCAGACAGGCCATAAATGCGTCTGGGGATGATCCCAAGGTATAACAAGCGTTTGTCTGCCAACGTGATAAAAAATACACTCCACAGGATCAAAACCATCGTGGCTATAATGGAAAGATTGCTTTTAGTTTGGCTGATAATCAGGTCTAGGCTTGTCAATAATTCATCAAACATGGTGTTTCACCTCACACACCAACCCACCCGTCGCCAGTCGCACATCAATCAAATCACCTAGTCTAACTTGCTGGTTATCAATGAGTATTTTATTGCGACAGGTCGCAATCGCATACCCTCTATCCAGTGTAGCCAAAGGACTGACTGCGTGCAATGTTACCCGTTGTTGCATAAACTGTTGCCGGCTATGGGTTAGTATTAAATTCATTTTCTGAACCAAACTAGCTTTCAGAGCCTGCACACGCAATCGACTCTGTTCAAATAACAAGCCCGGATGTTTGGCATTCAAACGAAAACCTGTCAATTGCAATTGCTGCTGTTTTTGAGCAAATAACTGAGCCTGCGCACGCTGTAAATGACGCAGCAGATAATCGAGTGTTTGACTATGGGTATTGATCAAGCGCCCAGGAGATGCTATTTTTTGAACGGCATGGTTCAGTAACAACTGCTTGTGCTTGATAAAGCGTGAAATGGCCGACGTCATTGATGCCTGAATTATTTGTAATCGAGCCATTAAATCCAGCCAATCAGGCGCAACTGACTCAGCTGCTGCGGTAGGTGTTGCAGCTCTCAAGTCCGCTACAAAATCTGCAATGGTAAAGTCTGTCTCATGGCCTACGCCAGAAACGACAGGGATCACACTCTTGGCGATGGCGTGAGCTAGAAATTCGTCATTAAACGCCCACAAATCCTCCATGCTCCCACCCCCACGCGCGAGAATAAGCACATCACAACGCTGCTCTTGATTGGCACGCTGCAAGGCTTTGATTAATTGCGGCGCTGCCTGCACACCCTGCACATCACTCGGGTAAACAATCACAGGAATGAGCGGAAACCGACGCCCAAGCGTCGTCAAAACATCATGCAATGCCGCACTACTAGCCGATGTAATCACACCAATGCAATCAGGAATACGGGGCAGCGGTTTTTTACGTGCCGCATCAAACAAGCCTAATGCCGCCAGCTTGATTTTCAACAATTCAAATTGCCGATACAAATCACCCTGACCGGCTTCATCGAGCTGTTCAACAATAAGCTGAAAATCACCTCGCGCTTCATACAAGCTCAATTTACCACGTGCAATAACCTGCTGCCCATTTAGCACACCACGGCTTACAGCACCAACATGACGATTACGGAAATACACACAACGCAGCTGAGCGCTGGCATCCTTCAAGGTAAAATAGAAATGCCCTGACGCGGGCTTGCTTAAATTGGATATTTCACCCGCAACATATACCTCTCCCATCTCGTATTCAAGGTATGTGCGTACATCACGATTGAGCTGGCAAACGGTGAGGATTTTTGTTTGAGTTGTCATGGGTTAGAGCGGTTCCGGCAGTACAAGTAGATTTGCGAAAAAACATCACGCTCGTACGACTTTAGCATGTTGCTTGTCAATAGGTAATCGTTTTCATGATACAGCTGCCCTACCAGCATTGCAATTTGCTGGTAGGGCAGTTCATACGTCGATGCCTTGACACTTTTAAGCGATAAAAAAATCACCGGATGCTTGCCTTGCGCGTCAAGACGAGGCACTAGTAACTAGGATATGTTTTTTGTCAGGATGGCAGATGATAGGCTGCAAAACCTTATGAGATACTGCACATAACCATTTAGCTGCACAACTCCTCTCTATCTCTAAAACAATCCAACGCGCTAGGATTAGCCAGCGAGCTCAGGTTATTAATCGCTTGCCCATGCACTACTTGGCGCACAGCAACTTCCACAACCTTACCGCTGATCGTTCGGGGAATATCTGCTACTTGTAGAATTTTAGCCGGAACATGTCGAGGAGAGGCGTTTGTGCGGATGGTTTCTCGGATGGTCGCCTCCAGTTCATCATCAAGCGTCAATCCTTCACGCAACTTCACGAATAGCACAATGCGAATGTCATGTTGCCAATCCTGCCCAATGACCACGCTATCCAGAACGGCGGGTATTTTTTCAACCTGGCGATAAATTTCAGCGGTCCCAATGCGAACACCGCCCGGGTTTAATACCGCATCTGAACGTCCATAGATGATGAGGCCGTGGTTACTGGTGATTTCGGCAAAATCGCCGTGCGCCCAAAGGCCTGGAATAAGTGAAAAATAGGCGTTTTTGTAGTTTTTCCTGTCGGGGTCGTTCCAAAAACCAATGGGCATGGAGGGGAACGGTTTATTGCAGACCAACTCTCCCCGTGCCTCACGCACAGCGTGACCTTGTTCGTCATAGACAGCAAGACTCATGCCGAGACCGATGCATTGTAATTCACCGCGGTATACGGGCAGGATGGGATTGCCGAGAGCGAAACAGGAGACAATGTCAGTGCCGCCGGAAATGGAGCTCAGCTGTACGCCGGGTTTGATGTGTTGATCGACAAAATCATATTGTTCGGGCAACAGCGGGGCGCCTGTTGACAGGATGCAGCGTAGGTGTTGCATCGGGAATATTTTTGCCGGTTCCAGGCCTGCATAGTCTATGGTGGCGAGAAATTTAGGACTGGTGCCAAAAACGGTGATTTTTTCATCGTCAATCAATTGAAACAGGCGTTTTTCGTCCGGAAAACAAGGCGATCCCTCGTACAGCGTTATAGTTGCCCCCAGTGCCAGTGTTGAAACCATCCAGTTCCACATCATCCAGCCACACGTGGTGTAAAAGAACAGGTTGTCTGATGAGTGGATGTCAGTATGAAGTCCCAGTTCCTTGATATGTTGCAATAACGTGCCGCCGGTGCTGTGGATGATGCATTTAGGCTTGCCAGTGGTGCCGGAGGAGAAGAGGATGTATAAGGGGTGATCGAAGGGGAAAGGAGAGAAGGAGGTGCGAGAGCAGGGAGCGTTTAAGAAATCATCCCACATCATAGCATTTGGCAGTTTTGTCAGATCCATTTGCGCTTCAATAACCGGGCAGAAAACAATATGAATTAGGCTCGGCATCATGCTGCTAATTTGCTGGATTTTAGCAAATTCATAGTGAGTTTTGCCGTGGTAATCGTGACCGTTGCACACAAATAAAACTTTAGGCTCGATTTGGCCTAGTCGATCAATGGCAGCACTTGCGCCAAAATCAGTGGAACAGGAGGCCCAGACAGCACCGATCGATGCAGCTGCCAGCATGGCGATCACCGTAAACGTCACGTTGGGCATGATGCCAGCCACGCGATCACCGGCTATGACACCGGAATGTATTAATCCAGCAGCACACTGCCTGACTTGTTGTTTGAGTTCATGGTAGCTGAGTTCGTGCCGATTACCACGCTCATCGAGGCTGACGATGGCAGGGTGATCATCCTCACGTGGCAGTAATTTTTCAGCAAAATTGAATGTGGCACCGGTAAACCAACGTGCATCCATCATGTCATGATAGTCGTTCAGGACATGGCGTGCATGTGTTGTAAACGTAATACCGAAGTAATCGCACAATGATTGCCAAAATGCGGCGGGGTATTGCACTGACCATGCGTGTAATGCGTCATAATTGGCAAATTGCTGTTGATGAGCCTGCTCTGTAAAACGCATGAATGCCCACATGTTGCTGGCTTGTGGGTTTATGGGTGTCCAAATGGCCGTGTTCATTGTCGAGTTCCTTATCGTCGGAACGAGTTTTATACTATTTGTTTGAAATACACAAGCACTTCATGATAGAACAAATTTACCGGTGCTCTCGTAATTTGATTTGCGGCCTGTACCAAACTATGGGATAATTTTTTTTTGATCCTCCCACAGGTGAACCAATGGAAGAAAATAAGCAAAAAGCACTGATGGCTGCCCTCGCACAAATAGAACGACAATTCGGTAAAGGCTCTGTCATGCGCATGGGGGATAGCAATCTTGGACGTGATATTGAAGCCATATCAACCGGTTCATTAGGCCTTGATATCGCGCTGGGTATTGGAGGCTTGCCTAAAGGGCGTGTTGTTGAAATTTATGGTCCTGAATCATCCGGTAAAACAACCCTTACCTTGCAAGTGATTGCCGAGTGTCAAAAAATGGGGGGTACCGCCGCATTTATTGATGCTGAACATGCGCTTGACCCCAGTTATGCGGAAAAATTGGGTGTTAGAGTGGAAGACTTGCTTATATCCCAGCCAGACACAGGTGAGCAGGCACTGGAAATCACGGACATGCTCGTGCGTTCCGCCGCCGTTGATGTGGTGATCATCGATTCGGTTGCAGCCTTGACACCTAGAGCTGAAATTGAAGGTGAAATGGGTGATACGCACGTTGGTTTGCAAGCACGACTGATGTCACAGGCATTACGTAAATTGACGGCTAACATTAAACGTTCCAACACCCTGGTTATTTTTATTAATCAAATCCGTATGAAAATAGGCGTGATGTTTGGCAGTCCTGAAACAACCACGGGGGGTAATGCATTGAAATTTTACGCCTCGGTACGTTTGGATATTCGTCGAATCGGGGCGATTAAACGGGGTGAAGAGATCGTGGGCAGTGAAACACGGGTGAAAGTGGTCAAAAACAAAGTTGCCCCACCGTTTAAACAAGCCGAGTTTGATATTCTTTATAACGAAGGCATTTCACGAGAAAGTGAAATTATTAACCTAGCATCCCAACTGGGCTTCATTGAAAAATCAGGCGCTTGGTATAGTTATAATGGTGAAAAAATTGGACAGGGCAAGGAAAATGTGCGTGGGTATTTGAAAGAACATCCACAAATCACCCAGTTGCTGGAACAAAAAATCAGAGCGGAACTCTTGGTTAAAAAAGTGCCTGTTGCTGCGGTTGAAGCAGTAGCCGAACTGGTTGATGACTAAAGCCTTTGTTAGTACCGTGCGCGTGCTTGCTGTACCGCGGGTTTGCACTGGATACGATAAATTTGGTTTTCAGAGAAATTTAATATGAAAAGTTCTGCCAGTTCAGATATAAGACAAGCCTTTTTTGATTATTTTGTGAAGCATGGCCATCAACAAGTGCCCAGCAGTTCGCTGATACCCAATAACGATCCAACGCTGCTCTTTACCAATGCGGGTATGGTGCAATTCAAGGATACCTTTCTTGGTAACGAGCCACGTTCATATCTTCGCGCCGTCAGTGCACAGCGCTGTGTGCGTGCAGGCGGTAAACATAATGATCTAGAAAACGTAGGTTACACAGCGCGCCATCATACCTTTTTTGAAATGCTGGGCAATTTTAGTTTTGGCGATTATTTCAAGCGCGAGGCCATTGCCTATGCGTGGGATTTTTTGACCAGTGTTCTGAAGTTACCCGTTGAGCGGTTATGGATCACCGTGTATGAGGAGGATGATGAGGCCGCTGCGATTTGGCTTAATGAGGTAGGCGTATCGCCTGCGCGTTTTTCACGCCTTGGTGCGGCTGATAATTTCTGGTCAATGGGTGATACAGGACCTTGCGGACCTTGTACTGAAATATTCTATGATCACGGGCCTGACATCGCCGGTGGCCCCCCCGGATCACCCACGGCTGATGGCGACCGTTATATAGAAATTTGGAACCTGGTTTTTATGCAATTTAATCGTGACAAAGACGGTCACCTGCATCCACTTCCAAAGCCATCTGTTGATACCGGCATGGGACTTGAACGCATTGCAGCGGTTGTGCAAGGCGTGCATAACAATTATCAAATTGACAGTTTTCAACATTTGATTCGTGCAATAGGTCTGCTGGGGAAAGGCCTTGATCTGGAGCACCCGTCCCTGAAGGTCATTGCTGATCACATCCGTGCATGTGTATTTTTGATTGCCGATGGTGTGGTGCCTAGCAATGAGGGCCGCGGCTATGTTCTGCGACGCATTATTCGGCGTGCAGTACGTCACGGCAATAAACTCGGTCTGCCAACCCCATTTTTTTGCAAGCTGGTGACACCGCTGGTTGCAGTTATGGGAGAGGCTTATCCTGAATTGGCGGTACTTCAGTCAGACATTGCGCTGATTTTAGAGCAAGAAGAAAATCAATTTTCACGAACACTCGAGCAGGGTTTAGTGCTGTTGCAAGACCAAATTCATGCATTGAATGGAAATGAAATTCCAGGCGATGTAGCCTTTAAACTGTACGACACGTATGGTTTTCCGGTTGACCTGACGGCAGATATCGCGCGTGAACAGGGATTGCATCTGGATATGGCGGGTTTTAATCATGCCATGCAACAACAACGCGCACAATCAAAATCCGCCAGTCAGTTTCAAGTTGATTATTCAGCCTACGCGCAATTGGATGGCGTGGCGTCGATGTTTCATGGTTATGAAAAAAATGCATTATCCAGCAAGGTGATTGCCATGTTGGACGAAGGGGTGAGCATCAAACGATTAATAGCCGGCACAAAAGCGGCAATCGTGCTGGAAAACACGCCTTTCTATGCTGAAAGTGGGGGTCAAATTGGCGATCGCGGGCAATTGCTTGGCGAAAACGCGGTGTTTCGCGTCGATGATACGCAGCGTCAAGGGCAAGCCGTTGTGCATTATGGTGAGCTGGTTATGGGCGAGTTATTGCTTAATCAAGCCGTTAATGCACAAGTTGATGAAGCTAGGCGTGACGCGATACGACTGAATCACACCGCCACGCATTTACTGCATGCGGCATTAAAACAGATTATTGGCCCGCACGTGCAACAAAAAGGGTCGTTGGTTGAAGAAGGGCGCGCGCGCTTTGATTTTTCCCACACAGCGGCCGTGACGCCCGCGCAACTGGAGCAACTGGAAACCCTAGTGAATGATAAAATTCGCGCTAATGATGAGGTGATGACCACGTTGATGAGCATGGATGATGCGAAACAAAGTGGGGCGGTTGCGTTGTTTGGTGAGAAATATGGGGACGCGGTTCGCGTGTTGTCCATGGGCGATTTCTCCAAAGAATTATGTGGTGGCACGCATGCTAGACGCACAGGCGACATTGGCCTGTTTAAAATTATTGCAGAATTTGGCGTTGCCAGTGGTGTTAGGCGGATTGAGTTGGTAACCGGCGTGCATGCCCTGCATTGGGTTAATCAGCAACTGGAACAATTGGGTGAAATTGCCGTAAAGTTGAAAACAACACCGGCGAGCGCATCTGACAAATTGACACAATGTTTGCAGGAAGCAAAACAGACCGTGAGGGATTTGGCGCAATTACAGCAGCAGTTAACTGTACAATCAGGCCGCGCCCTGTTGGATGAAGTACAAAAAATTGGTGAGGTAAATTTGTTGGTCAAACGACTTAATAATCTGGATCCACAAGGTTTGAGAGCCATGCTTGATCAACTGAAATCCGCTTTGGATTCAGCCGTTATTGTCTTGTTTTCGGTGTCGCAAGGTAAGATTAGCGTGGTTGCTGGTGTAAGCAAATCCATTCTTGGCCATGTTCCAACAGCCAGCGCGCTGGTTCGTCATCTGTGCGGAAAAGGGGGTGGACGGGATGATATGGCGCAGGGGGGAGGAGAGGTGCCTGAGGATCTGGAGGGGAAGGTAATTCAGATTGAGATGATGGTTGCGGAACATAAACGATGACTGAAGCCTAAAAATACAGCGAATAAAGCTTAGTATAACTCCCGTCGGCCATCATGCCCTGTAGAGCCATGTTGACTCTGGCCATGAGATCTACCTGCCACATGTTGGCCAGAATTCCATAACCATTACCAATCGGGATTCTATTGCCAACTGTTTTATATTGCCTACCACCATTGATTTCCCAATAATTAGCAGCAACAGCGTTGATGAGTACGGCGTCAACATCCTGATTTTTAAGAGCGATTAAAAGATCACCTATTGTATCGTATTTCGTCATGCTCGCTTTGCTACCATGGAGCTTAGTCAGCAAATCATTAAACAGCGTTCCATGTCTAACGCCAATCATTTTGTGTTCTAGGTCGGTAGTTGTAGTGATTCGTGAGTCACTCTCAACCATAAATTGACCACTACTCGGCAAGTATGGCAAGCTTAATATAAATCCCGGGGGCGGCTTGTCAGAAAAAATATAACCAGCAATGGCTAGGTCAATTTTTTGCGTCATCAGGTCGTTTCTTATGTTTTTCATGACAACAGGTACAAACGTGCATCGTGTTTTGATGCGCTGGCAAATGGCTTGCATAATATCAATCTCAAATCCAAAAAAATGCTTGTTTTTGTCTGCAAATGATGACATGGGTGGGTTGTTTGGTATTGTGCCAATGACAAGTGCTTGTGCTTGACTCAAGAGCGACATATGCACAAGGCTTACTATTAAAAAAAGCTTTATTTTCATAATGGCAATTCCCAACCTAGATAAAAACATCATGCGGCATTTCCCTGCAAAACGCAAACCCTGTCTAAAAGAGTTGATACAGCGGCAGGAATACCAGATACTGGGGTAACAGGATTGGTTAAATAGAAAAATAGGAAGGAGAACGTCGTGGACAAGATTACGGCAAAAAACAACCGGAATCAACAAACACTGGAAGCCTTGGTCAAGGCACATGCACTCCTGGTGAAGCGCATTGCATACCACCTGTCAGGCCGACTGCCCCGATCAATTCAGATAGAGGACTTGATGCAAGCCGGTATGATGGGCTTGTTGGCGGCTGTCAGGGATTATGATGACAGCAAAGGTGCCTCGTTTGAGACGTATGCAAGTATTCGTATTCGCGGGCATATGCTGGATGAAGTGCGGCACAATGACTGGGTTCCACGTTCCGTTTATCGGAATGCACGCATGATTGCCGCCGCCGTAAGCCAGGTTGAAAATCGACTGGGTCGTGAAGCCCACGACGTGGAAGTAGCCGCTGAACTGGGTCTCAATCTGAATGAATACCATGCTATGTTGAATGATTCCAACGGCGCGCATTTATTTGGGTTTGATGACTTAGGCGTGACCGACGATGTATTGAAAGATGAGATGCTGGGAACATCCACAGAGCCGCACGTCAACCTACAACGTGCTGATACGCGAGCCTGCTTGTCACAGATCATCAGTGGTTTGCCAAAAAATGAAGGCTTGGTTTTATCGTTGTATTATGAACACGATTTAAATTTAAAGGAAATTGGCGACGTACTTGGGGTGTCCGAGTCACGAGTCTCGCAAATACATAGCCAAGCTACCCATCGGATTAAGGCGCGCCTGCCGGAGCCATTGTAAAAACGCCGTGATCTTATATCGAGTAATTACGGCAAGATCAACCACTGATAGACCGGTATAACCGTTATAACCTGATTTTTCGGAAATTCAATGGTCTCGCTTTCATCCAGTGTTAAAATCATGCCTTTGTTGATGCCAAGTTCACTCATCGCTGTTGTTAATGCCGTCAACTCGCGTTGACGGGTTTTATCATTGACTAACGATTCGCAGACTTGGATGAGCATAGTCGTATTTCTGTCTTGTTGAATAACAAAATCAACTTCAAGATTATTCTTCGTGCGATAATAAAAAATCAACGGATACCGACGGCGTAATTCTAAAAACACCATATTTTCCAGATGCTTCCCACTGTTCCTGCTAAATTGTATGCTCATAGCGTGAATCAGACCTGTATCAATGGCGTATATTTTTTTTTGTGAAATGGTCCGTTGTAAAACAGAATAGGCGTAGCTGTCTATCGTGAGAATAAGGTATGAATTTTCTAAATAATGAATATAATTTTTTACTGTGTTTACACTTCCTAAATGCAGCACGTTTTTAAGTTTTGTGTAGGAAATTAGCGTACCAACATTACTCATTAAATAAATCGATAATTCACGAAAAGCACGCACGGCGTGAATTTCATAACGAACAATGATGTCCTTATATATTATATTTTCGTACAGTGTTGTTAAAATATGAGGCAAGCGGTACGTCACATATTCTGGTATGCCGCCATATTGCATATAGTCATTGAATTGTTTTTTTCAATAAAGACCGTTCGCTGGTGATTAAAAGGCTGTGCTCATTATATTGTATTGCATGATAATTCAGAAACTCTTTAAAAGAATAAGGGAATAGTTCAATCTGAATATGGCGACCGGTTAATTTAGTACCCAATTCCTTGCTGAGCAAGGATGCATTTGAGCCGGTGATAATAAATTTAATTTTTTCATTTTGAAGTCGACGTACAAAGCGTTCCCATTCAGGAATATTTTGAATTTCATCAAGGAAAAATACCGTTCGCTCGCCATAAAGCTCGATCATAATTTCATGCAGGGTATTAAAATCTTGTACCGTAAATCCAATCAGGCGTTCATCTTCTAAATTAAAATAATAGACATCCCCTTGGTATTCATTTTTGATGAGCTGTAGCAACAGGGTTGATTTTCCAGCGCGCCTTAAGCCTGAAATGATCAATGCATGAGGTATTGGCAAATGCGTCATTAACTCAACGTATTTTTCACGAGGAACGCCGCTTTCTTCGGCCATGAGGGCTTTTTTTTGTTCCAGCACCAAACTTTTTAGCAATTGTTTATCAAACATGTTGGCTTCTCCTGTCATTGTAAATGATAGCTAACGATAGTTTTAGTGTCAATGCTATTGATCATATAACATCAATTCTCGCCAAAATTGAAAAACACCCTTCAGGCTCATCTTGTATTGGAAGAGACTACGACTTGCAAACATGATATTGATAATGATATCATTAAAGCCAGTAGCAAGTATAAAGGAATGTGCGTGGGAACAAATATTGATGGTTTGATTAAATCGATCAGAAATAACATCAAGGATGTGCGTTTTAATGATCTGGTTAAAGCATGCGATCACTATTTTGGTTCTCCACGGCAAAACGGATCGAGCCATTGTATTTATAAAACACCATGGCAAGGTGATC
>JBCKWE010000038.1:0-15442 GCA_038923045.1 Legionellaceae bacterium | reverse complement strand
ACGGGTGGTTTTTGAGCCATGCCTAAAACACTACTCTATACAGGGGTCAGGGTAACGGAACTTATACACATAAAATTGTCAGATATTGATTTCGATCGATGTCAGATGAGAATAAATGATGGGAAAGGGAAAAAAGATAGAATAGTTCCGTATCCTATAGGATTTAGAGAAATATTGGCTATTCATGTTGATAATTCGAAAAAAAACAAGCAAACCAACCTGTTTGAGTCCTCATGGAAAAAACCCTACACAGATCGTGGAATAAGAAAAATACTGGAGAAATACACAGAAAAGGCGGGAATAGAACACTCTATTTCACCTCATAAGCTAAGACATTTTTTATTTACATGGATGAAAAAGCAAGGTGTTGATGATGCGTTAATACAGCCTTATTCAGGGCATGAAAGTCGACAATCGCTTGAAATTTATTCAAAATTGTCATTAAATGATGCGCAACCTATGTACGATAGTAAAATAAAAGACTTCCCTGTTTAATTGTTGATGCAGGTGTGGGCTCAACGCAGAGGTCTTAATGTAGGGCCAAAAGGGACGCGGTTAAAAAGTCTTGGATAAAACGCTCAAATAAAATAATAAGGCGTGAAATCATTATTTCGCGCCTTACATTAAGACTGAGGTTCAGGTAACTTTCTATGTGATTGCTTGTCACATCACTGACTCATCGTGCCATATAAACAAGAATGTTGTTCTTGATAGCATCCACCGCATCTACGAGACTCCAGCCATCACTTGCCATACGAAACCCATCTTGTGTTATCAGGTTGCCACCTGTTTCGTTTTCTGTCCTTAATGGGAGAGAATGGCTTTGCCTTAATCTTAGTGACAGTAAGGGCTCGATGTCGTCGATAAAGGCCGGCTCTTGCAGTTTTAAATCTAGATTGTCAAAAAATAGTTTTTTTGTGATTGTTTTCCCGCCTTTGGTCATGTAATCAGAAAAAATCGCCAGCGTTTTTTGTGCGTCAAAATCGGTTTCCTTAATTGCCAGCCACAAATCAAATGCATCACGGCCTTTTTTCCTTTCGTATAAAGCGCGCAATTTTGTTGCAAGTAATTCTTCCAGATAAAACGTGTTGATATTAGCTTCACCGGTAAACCAATCAGATTGAACAGCAAAGGGTTTACGCAAGCGTTCAAGCACGGAGAAATTCTCATGGATGTTGATTTCTATTTTTATTTTTTGTTTCGTTGATGGGTAGAGTTCTGGCGCAAAATAAAAAAGCAACTTGAAGCTCTGAGCAGTTTGTCTGGTTTTGGGTACGCCAAGCCATGGTTCGAGACATGATCGTAAAGCATCAATGATTTCTTTAATGCCTCCTTTGGTTGTTCGCACCAAATCAATATCTTCACTGTATCGTGCAGCGGGGGAGAAGAAGAGCTTATGCAGCGCTGTTCCTCCTCGAAACGCCAATTCTTTCGCTAAAAATGGGACGGAAAAAATTTCGACTATTGCACGAGACAAAATTAAATCTTGCTCAACCTGCATGTCATCATTCCAGGGGGCTGTTTGTCGCCATTGTGTGATTTGTGCAAGAGGGATCATTCATCGGGCTCCACAGTGGTGTTAATAATGACATGCCATTTTTTATCGCGGTCAACAGGGTTGTATGGCGCATTGGATAACAGACGTACCCAATGCATTTTTTTTCCAGAAAGTGTTGTAAGCAGTGCGTCAGCATGAGCCTCAAACCCTAGGAATTCAAGTAACCACCCTAATCGTTGAACCCAAAATAGCTCAGTATTTATGAATGTTAATTCAATTAATTTTTGTATATCCAGTGTTTCAGCAAGTTCACTCAGAATCGTTGCAACATTATTTATTCCGGCGGCATGGTGTGGTGCGGAAACCAAATCAGCAGCCAATACTTCTGGGCTAGCAACAGCAAGCGTTCCCGCTAGTGTGTTAAATGTTTTTATCGGAAGATGCTCAATATGCTTGTTGGCAATAAATTCAACATGAACGCGACCACATTGAATAGGAAGACGATTTTTGAGTGTGACGACCTGAAACCGTTGTGGTTTTTGATGCGCGGCACCATAAAATTGAGCGGCGCTTAAAAATCCGGTGTAATATGGCATTTTCCAGTATTTCATCAAGTCTGGAATAAACATGTCGGCAGGCAAGCATCCATAGACTTGATACTCCGGCGGTACTATCAAATAAAATCCTTTTGCAGGACTAGCAATAAGCTTGTGTTTTTTCAGGCGATGCAATGCATTCAAGCAGGGAACTTTTTCAAGCGCGAGCGTTTTTTCCGCATCCGTTGTGGTAAAAGAGTAACGCCCCTGACGTCGTAGCTCATTGATATAGGTTTGTGCTTTCATTACGCCAACATGTGTTGTTGATACTTGTTCATTATATTGCAATTAATTATATTAAGCGAGTATTGACACAGATCTGTTGAGTTAATGCCCGCACCTACCCGACTAAATGGCCGTTTTTATGCTATTTCATGGCGTTGTTGCATAAATAAGATTTATTTGTAAAACCGCGACAAATTCGACCAATCATTGGTATTTTGTTATTGTATCCATTCTTTTCATCACTTAAAATTATCATGCCAAACAAACATAACGATAAATATCGCCACAAGTTCAGGAAAGCCACCTACCGAGTTAAAAACTGGGCTGAATATAATAATGCGTTGAGACAACGGGGGGATATTACAGTATGGTTTACAGAGGAAGCCATTCAAGCTTGGACCCCTGAGGGCACGGGCATGAAGGGTCGTCCGCAGAAATACTCTAATTTAGCGATTGAGACCTGTCTATTTTTACGCATGGTATATTCGTTACCGCTTCGCCAAACGGAAGGATTCGCTCTATCATTGGTTCGTTTAATGGGATTGAATTTGGATGTTCCAGATTATTCAACACTTTCTAAACGCAGTATCAACCTTGAATTGAGCAGTCTTGCGCAAACACTCAAGCCAGGCAGTCACATTATTATTGATTCAACTGGACTGAAGGTATATGGAAAGGACGAATGGCATCAAGACAAGCATGGTGTCAACGCACGGCGAACTTGGCGCAAGCTTCATATTGTCATTGATGAAAAACATCAGATCATCGCTTATGAGATTACGGATAATTCAAAAGGCGATCCAACAACCGCCGTGGATTTGCTGGATCAAATAAAACATCCATTCCGCGTGGTTATGGGTGACGGCGCTTACGATAGCGTTAAACTCACTAACGCCATTCTAAATAAACAGCCTGAAGCAAGCATTGTTATTCCTCCTCCATCCGATGCGGTTATTAGTCAAGAGGGGAATACCCAACGTGACGAGCACATCCGTTTACTCGAAGAAGTCGGGCGTATAGCATGGCAAAAAGAAAATGAATATGGGCTACGGAGCCACGTTGAATTGTGTATGTTGCGGTATAAGAAAATTATCGGGCCTAACATGAAAGCCATGAAAATTCCGCAACAAAAAACGGAAGGCGGGATAGCTGTGCGCGTATTAAACAGGATGACATCACTGGGTATGCCAAAATCAGTTAAAGTGGTTTGAATAAAGACTGATGGAACTTATTTCGCCCATTATTCTATTTATGCAACAACGCCCGCTGGCGGCCTGACTACGTCTAAAATAAGCACGTTTCCGCCCTATGAAAATTTTTGCGACAGAACCAGCAGTAATCGTGGTCCATGACACTCCCGTGTTGCCTGTTCCCAATATTAATTGGGAACATTCTAAAGATGTAATTTTAACTTGTGCTTTAGAAGGCAACTTTAACGGTAAAATAGAGTTCGTTTGCTGATAAATTACTAGACCACGCTGGAACGGCTATAGTCATAATTGGTATACCTGATGCAGTAATTGGGGTGATTATCGCATTGTTAGATATAAAAGTACCGGCATTAAAGTAACGATATCCAATATCAAAGCTGAACCTGTCCTTTTTCAACTCTAAACCAGCATTTAATTGCCAGGCAAAGGATGCTTTGGTTAAATCTTGCATTATTGCAGATGGCACACCATTGATTCCATCTAAAACAGAGTGAAAATTACTTATGGTATTATATGAAACACCGACGCCACCACCAATTACAGGTTGAATCAAGCCAGCATTATCCATTTCGTAGGCAAGCTTATCAGACCATCCTTGTCCATAAAGAGTACCATTAACCATCAATGCATTACTGTTTAAATCAAAATATCTTGTTCTAGGAGCTATTGGATTTGGTAATGCTGAGTTGTAAATACGCTGATGTTTATTGTAATCATAAATTCCGCGGAAGGTATAACTGGCATCAACCGAGGCCAAAGGGCTAATAGTATATCCAATCCCTGCTGTATATAATGGCACTGTACCTAAAGTGCTATTGTAACCATCCGGAGATGAATTCCAGCCAGATAGTATATCAGGGCTAATCTTGGCTGTTTTAGACCAACTAGCACCTGTACCAAATTCTAGGAACCATGGCATACAAGACAAATCAGAGCATGATTTTACTTCTCCCATGGTTCCTGCGAATGAAACATTAGAGATTATTGCTAAGACAGCACAACTTATACTTTTAGTTTTTTGCATTTTATATCCTTATGTTTTGTTAGTATTTTTATATAAACTTTACTAGCGAGATAGGCTGTGTTTTAACAAGGAAAAGTGGTTAACCTTGGAAGCACTGTTCTATTAAAACATATTGCCGGGTTCTATGGAAGCGCATCGTTCAGCCTGAACACTTAAACCGATGGATTTCCGCGCAATTCCAGCCACGTTAATTGATGGCATAAACAAAAAAAACCTCATAAAGCTTGATTAAAACCTCATGAAGGGTACTCTTATGTTCCACTAGAGTATAGAAAGTATAAACGTGCTATTCCTTAATTTCCAGAAGTATCGTGATGACAGGACTCGCATTGCACACGCAAAAAACCATACTCAAGGCGACCGCATTTCAGGTAGGCTTCAAAATCATCTTGAACATATTTAGGAAGAGACTTGTCTGATTCTGACAGATGAGCCAAAAATTTTGGGTAATACTCGTCGATAACCTGATAAAGCAAGGTTTTTTGGGGTTGATGACGCGCGTACTCCATAGCTGCGCGCGCCAATCCTGCGTTTGTTGCAGGGAGATGGTTGGACATAGGTTAGTTGCTTCGCTTTCCATTGCGTATTGCAAGCTACCATATAATGACAATGCAATTCTAGTGCCACCTCAGCGCAGAGGTCTTAATGGGGGCCGTGTGGAGGAACCACCAAAAGTGTTAATTCTGAATTAGGCCTCCTTCCAAAAGTGTTTTTTTAGATGTTGCTCAATCGCACTAGCCATGGCGTTTATATCAATTTCACCGGAGCTCTTTTTAAAATTATACTTACCAGTAAAAGCAATGTGCGCCCAAGCAATAGGTGAGATCCGGGCGAATTTATCAATAATCTCTTGGCAGTACGTGTATTCTTTTTGCGTTGTTAATGAAGAATGTGCGCATGTTATTTTCAACGAAGTGTTGTTTTACGCACCAAGAGGTTCTGACATGAATTTTTGTTGTGTACAGAGCTTTTTAGCACAAGAACTTCAAAAAGGCAAAAGGCAAGGCGTGACCCCTTACCGTTGTCCTGAGCTGGAAAACACTGTGCCTGGAAATAATATTTCATCCAGTGATTCAGTGACTCAAGTTTCTAGTGTTGTTAAAACCCTTGCAAGAGTAGGATTGTTTGCTACAATAACGGACGGCACACATGTTCCGCCTCGAATGAATTTGGGCAGAATAACCTCCCCCCCCCCCCCCCCCCCTAAAAAAGCCCTGCGGTAGTTTTCTTGACCACTAAATCTATCCATTGCATAACACCCATTTTAGTAATACCATTTGATAACATACCCCACAAATGGTTAACCCATGTTTGAACGTACATTGATTTTAAATCTGCCCAATCGACAATCTATCTTTCTCTGGGGCGCTCGCCAAACGGGCAAGTCATCTTATCTAAAGGCGAATTTCAAACAAGCCGTTTATTATGATTTGCTGGATACGCATGAAATGATCCGCCTGACTAAAGCGCCCTTTCTACTAAGAGAAGAAATCGTTGCTTTAACAGAAAAAGAACGTAGTCAACCCATTATTATTGATGAAATTCAAAAAGTACCTGCCTTATTAAATGAAATACATTGGTTAATTGAAAATAAATCCATTCAATTTATTTTATGTGGCTCCAGTGCCCGCAAATTAAAAACGCAAGCCACCAATCTTCTTGGAGGGCGAGCGTGGCCTTTTCATTTTTATCCGCTGACATTTCCCGAAGTGCCTGATCTCGATCTGCTGCGAGCCTTGCAACAAGGATTATTGCCATCACATTACTTGGCAGATAATCAATATATCGAAAACTATTTACAAGCGTATGTAGATGTTTATCTGACAGATGAAATTAGAAATGAAGGTTTGGTTAGAAATCTCGCTGGATTTGCTCGTTTTCTTGATCTGGCAGGCTTAACCAATACACAGATGATTAACATTAATAATATCGCGCGTGATTGTGGTATTGACCGGCTGACAGTACAAAATTATTATCAAATTTTAATTGATACGTTGCTAGGGTATTTTATTTATCCTTACCAAAAAAAGAAAAAACGCGATTTGATCCTCTCCACGCCTAAATTTTATTTGTTTGATGTGGGGGTTGCAAACTACCTTGCAAGGCAGCCTGTTACTGCCATGCAAGGTGAGATCGCTGGTAAAAGTTTTGAACATTATATTTTCATGGAGCTCACTGCATGGTTAAACATGAAAAAGAATCGGCATGTTATTACTTACTGGCGAACAAAAACGGGTCTGGAGGTTGATTTTGTTATCGGCGATGCGTGTGCTGCAATTGAAGTCAAAATATCAAGGCAAGTGCATCAGCAAGATCTTAAAGGATTGTTGGCCTTCTGTGAAGAACATCCCAAGACCCAGGCTATCGTAGTGTCCCTTGATAGCCGCCCGCGAGATTTGGTTATTAACCAGGAGACAACGATCCATATTTTGCCGTGGGATGTATTTTTAAAACGGTTATGGAACGACGCTATTCTCATATAGGTCAATCATGGCTTTTACTGTAATGTCGCACTTTAATTTACCTCTTCAGTCTCAAGCTAATTGACGTGAGACTGAGGAGGTAAATTAAAGTGCGACATTACATTTAGGAGCTATTTTAATTCTTTTTGGATTTTCAATGCTAGTTTTAGATGATGCGCAACCATCGCTCTCGTCTGTTTAACAAACATTTTTAATTTAGGGTTGGTTACATTTTTCAATAAATTCGTATCAATCAGTTGAAGACCACCCTGATGGCCTTGTACCATGGCATCAATATAAGCGATTTCAAAGGCTTTATTATCCAAGGCGCTTAACGTAGTAAGTCCTTGCTGACCATCTTTGGTCAATGTGGTCGAGATCCTAGACGTTGTCGGTTGGAGTCCGGTCGTTTTAGCTAATTTCATGAGTGCTTTTAGATTAGCTTCGTGCTGACTATGTAAATTAGCGGCATAACGCCCCACTTTTTTACATACTTTTTTGTGTTTTACTTCATCAGCCGCCACTATTTCATTATGATCAACAATCATGATGATTCCAACAATTTTTTGATCTTCTATTTGTTGTCTTTTCGCTAAAGTATCACTTGGTGAAGACATGATGTTTAAAAAATCAGGAAAGCTGGCTTGAGCCTGTGAGAGCGTAGGCGTCATTGATAGAACACCGGCAAGAGAGGCTATCATAAGTGAATTTAATTTCATAATTGTATATCCCTATTAAAAAAATGAGATTCATTATTACTATAATAAATAAAGATTGTCAATTAAAGGCGTTGACTGGCAGATATTCTGGGTGAACAGAACGTAGGGTGGGCAAAGGGCCACAGGCCTGTGCCCACCAGAACAGGGCATGGTGGGCACGTCGCTGCCCGCTCCTTTGTCCACCCTACATCAATATTCTGCGAAACTAATTTTATTCAACAGGCATTTGGGCCTTTAAAATAGCGGGCTATAACATTCGCCCAGAATTGCTGAATGCTAGGCTTTGGTCTGAAAAATTCGTTGGTTGGTACAACAATGAGCACTTGCATAGTGCGCTCAAGTTCGTGACGCCAGAACAGCGTCATACTGGTGCAGATCGACTGATTAGAGCAAACAGGCATCATGTCTACCAGCTAGCCAAGGCTCTGTATCCTGAACGCTGGACAGGGCAAACGCGTAACTGGCTAGTACCCGACACGGTGACATTGAATCCGAACAAGAAGAAAATACAGGATAGCCAGAAGGCATCTAACGACGATCATGTAACGCAACACCTTACGCTTGCGACAGAACTGCTTGAGCAGGAGCGCCCGGACGGCGCGGGCGATAGCAGTCGACAAACCGCGGACGCGGTGCGTCAGTATGGACATGCTCAGTTAATGTAAGAAATTTAAGAGTTGAGGCGACATCTTTCTTGACAAACACCGTCAAATGGTCGTTTTTTTGAGACAGCCCGGGACTTTTGTCATCAAACGAGTCGAACACTTGTGAATAGCCTGGCTAAAGTTTTTATTTTAGAAGACTTAAAGACATCGAATATGACCCGCCGTGCAGCACCGAAAAAAGGCAACAATAGCAATTTCATATCGAATCGAGGGGCACAAAAATCAGGACTAGCGGCCCATAGTGACCGAAATCGGCTGGCCACCAATCTTGTGAGTCAGTCATCAGTAACTGAAGATCTTTTTTCACAGCATCTAGGTCGAGGCTATTGAACGCGTCAATGTAGTTGAAGTCTTTACCCAGTGGATTGGAGAATGATGCGTGCTGGTGCAAAATGTTTAGTTTCAGCTGATTCGGCCACCAGTCGCGGTTTGATGTTCCTCCGCCAGCGGTCTGATGGAACGGGCATCCTGATTGTGTTGACATGTGTCTCTTCTAAGACTGACCTGCATAGGCAGGTAGCGATTGATCAGGCTTGTCGGTTGGCGGCGTTGGTTTAGGGTTGAATTATTCCACGCGGAGCCTGCATTAGAGCGCATGGGGTACCCGTGGATTATTTTAAAATGATCAGGAGATATCCCGTTTTTTTTGTAAGCCTAAGGATTCCCTAAAAGCATTTGTCAAATTCTCAATGCCCACCTCGACGGAAACCTTCGGAATCCAATCCAGAATCCTCATTGTTTCTGTTGAATCGCCATAAAAATTTGAGACGTCAAAGTGACGGGAAGGCGCTTCAACAATCGACGAATGGTTTCCGCCCGCTTGTACGGCAAGGGTTGCAGCCTGCCACAAGGATGTTTCCTTACCTGTTGTAAGGTGTAGAGGTGGAAGCGCGCTTTCGTTACGAATTAACCGTTGAATTATTTTAACAATTCCGATAGCTGTATCGCTTACATGCGTAAAATCAAATGTATTGTCCTTTCCTTCAACCATTAAAGGAAACCCCTGTGCTGCTGCCCGGCAAAAAGCAGGCAAAACCCTGTCAGGATGATCCTCTACAGAACCATAGACATGTGAAAATCTCACAATGGCGGTGCTTAACCCGTTTTTTCTTGCATTTAATATTGCCGTTTCTGCGGCAGCCTTAGACTTGCCATAAATGTTAATCGGCGCTATCGGGGCATTTTCCTTGACAGGCAAGGAATTTTGGGTACCATAAACTTCCCGACTACTGGCATAGAGAATCCATGGTTTCTTAGGCTCAGCAAGGGCTAGCTGAATAACATTTGCGGTGCCCCCGTTATTTGTTTTCCAACATAGCTTCGGATCTTGTTCTCCCCAAATGACTCTTGAAACAGCTGCCAGATGGACAATGCCATCACAATCCTGCATAGCTTTTCTGAGCTGTTCAATGTTTAATATGTCTCCGTAATCCGGATTATCTAAGGAAAATTTATGATCAAATAGGTTGAGAGAAATTTGAATTTTGTAAAGAGCCTTGATTAGCTCTGTCCCTATAAGCCCTTTGGCTCCTGTGATTAAGATTTTCATAAACCTCATTATGTTCAAGTTATAGGTACGCAAGTGAAGCAAAATTCCTGAATATCATGCGTGCAAAAACATCCTCATCCTGAAGCCCATTTAAGAATACGTGCAGATTCAACAGAAACAGATTTTCTCCCTAATGAATGGTAGGTAAAGCCATATTTTTCCATGGTGTCAGGGGAATACATGTTCCTTAGATCAATTAGGAGAGGAACATTGACCAATGTTTTGATGTGTTGAAAGTCAAGCTGTCGAAAGGTGTCCCATTCTGTCAGAATCACAATGGCATCAGCTCCTTCCACCGCCTCGTAAATATCTTTGGAAAATAAAACATTGGGCAGGAGTTTCTGCGCATTTTCCATTCCTTTTGGATCGTAAGCCCTAATGATCGCTCCTTCTGCTTTTAACGCAGGTATGATGGCAAGGCATGGACTATCTCTGAGATCATCTGTATTGGGCTTAAATGTTAACCCTAAAATAGCAATGGTTTTCCCTTTAATCCCTCCCTCAAAGCACGCAATTATACGGCGAGACATGTCTATCCTTCGCCTGTTGTTAGCCTCAAGAACCGATTCCATAATCGTTAAAGGAACATCAAGTAGGCGTGCTGTTTGGATAAGGGTTTCAACGTCTTTACGGAAGCATGAACCGCCAAATCCAGGCCCTGGATTTAAAAAGCTTGACCCTATTCTTTGGTCAAGTCCGATTCCCAATGAGACCTCTCTCACATCTGTGCCGCATTGTTCGCATAGATCTGAAATTTGATTAATGAAAGCCACTTTAGTGGCTAAAAATGCATTCGCTGTATATTTAATGAGCTCAGCTGCTTCTAGGGTGGTCACTATTCGAGGGATCGATGGAGGAAGAGCCTCATATAAATTATCCATTAGCTTGTTTGCACTTCCATTCTCAGTCCCAATGACCAATCGATCCGGGTGCATAAAATCATGAATCGCCGTGCCTTCTCGTAAAAATTCAGGATGGGCTACAATATCAAACTGAGCGTCTGGATTAAGTACACGAATACGCTGGGCTAGCTGTCGTGTGACACCTACAGGAACCGTGGATTTTATCACCACGACTTGATGCTGACTTAAAAAAGGGGCTATTCCGTTAATTACGGCGAATACAGCACCTAAATCTGCTTGGCTCGTTTTTAAATCTAGAGGCGTTCCAACGGTAATAAAGATGGCATCCGCTGTTAGGACAGAAATCGAAAGGCTTGATGTAAAGTGGAGGCATCCTTGATGTGTATTGGTTTGAATATACCTATCAAGATCTGCTTCATATAATGGCAGCACTCCTTTTCGAAGGGCCTCTATTTTATTGCTATCGTGATCAACACACGTTACGTCAAAACCCCACTCTGCAAAACAGGTTCCTGTCACGAGCCCGACATATCCCGTCCCTACAATTGTAATTTTCATATATCATGTCTCACTCAATATAGAAGCTAACCATTCACATCATCCCGGGATATTTTACATGCAGCATTCGCTCTATAGTCAGGGACCTTGAGACAAAAATTTCATTATGCTAAGTGACCGATTAACTTGTATCATTTAGTCTTTTACAATATAACGAGACAGCAATCAGTCACGCTGAATATTTTGTCAGTTATTTTGTCATTAATCCAATATCAAAATGCAGAGCACAAAAAATGGGCAGGCTATAGCAAAGGCGTCCCGTCTTGTCTTTTGTTTTTGACACCCTACCCCCCTTTCAGACTCACTAGCCATGGCGTTTTTCCTAGTTGATTAGCACCTATGTATTGTAATTAATCCCATTTCGTGCAACATTGTATTAATTATGAAAATTAAAATATTGATCATTATTTGTGTTATTGTATCCTTGTTGTCGGGCGTTTATGTCTGGAATATTAACCGCACTGAACTTCACCTTAGAAGGGTACCATTTAATCAACTACCGGGTTGGGATGACTCGTGATTAAAATATCAACAAAACTCAGTGTCACAATCAATCAAACTCCATGCATTCAATCCCAACCGAAGCATTTTTCATGAATTTTGACCATTCTCAATTGCCGGGACCATATTTTTTTGTGCGATTTATGTCCATCCACAAATCCAAGACGTCGACAATCCATGCTGCTATTGCCTGCTTATTTTTTTAAGGATTCATCACAGATGTTGCTTTGGCTGGAGGGGCACGAATTCCTAATCCTATATTGACATGTGTCAAACGCTCCTGTTGTATATTGATATGCGACAGAATCTGGTTAATCGTCTGGGCGTCCTCAATGCACGCAATGATTCTGACCCTACCCTGGCAATACCTGCAAACGGTGATATCAATGTTGAACACCCGTTTCAGCCGCATCGCCCAACTCATGGTTTTGCGACGCTCTTTACTTTCGGGGGGAGTATAGGGGTCCTAGGCGCAAACCCCAGAAATTTCCGATCGTCATAAATAAGCTTGAATATCGTCTTATTTAAACAAAATAAATCCATCTTTCCCGAAAATAGTGGTTGGCTGATTTAAAAAATCATGTCATTAAGCCTTAGCCCTCGGGTACTCAGTATCCCATCTTTCCCATAATCAGCTAATTTAGGGGGAGTTTAAATAAAATTAGCACGAATGAATTATCTCGATACGTTTCATCGGAAATTTCTGGGGTTTGCGCCTAGGACCCCTGGGTCGCATGCACACCATATTCACTTGTGATCTGTGCTTGAGTTAGCTTGCCTTCAATCGCCGTTATTGCAATTTTGGCTTTCTTGGACGCCGTGTGATAAGCCCGTTTTTTAGTCATGTTATTCTCCTCTTTATATTAAGAAGAATAGCTCATAAAAAACCTTTTTTTATGTCCAGAAAACCGCGCCTATATCACTCACCGCCATAACTTCTGATGGCGCTTCGGCGCATCCAATTAAAAATCCTGACATTCGCACCTCAGGATACTTCGGATACAAAACCATCTGCGCATTAGGGGCTTCATATTGACCAAACTCATCCACCCAAAATAGGGAGAAATTAGCTTTAAAGCGATCACGCTTGCTTCCTTTATTACTAGTGTCGTTGTATACGCCTTGATTGGGAAGAATATTCAACGAAGAAAAATCTGAGCCAAGATATACCTGATTTTTTGAGTTGTCATTTGGCGCAAGTTTTTTTGCATAAAGCCGATCTGCGCCATAGCTAACCATTAAATTACGTAACTGTGAAAGCGATTCTAACAAGTTCAGTCCTTACTCAGAATATTTGGCTTAGTTTAGCACCAAACCCTGAAACACGTCATTCCCCCTTGATAACGACCTCACTACGAGACGCCAGCAATTAACCACCCTTTAATTTTAGAGGATGATGATACAAATTTTTTCTGTTGTTCCAGACGAACGATATTAGGGAATTGACTCTTTAACCAACTAAAATTAATTTCCATAATCTGTTGTTTCTAGTGTAGATAGTGCCATAATGACAGTAAAACTCCCCTAAAGGATTATGTATACATATGGAAACAATACCTGAGTATAACAATTTTTCCGAGCTGCGAGCCCAAGCTGGTTTGACAGTATCTGACATAACAAATTTCGTAGGTGTGTCAGAAAGTACAATTTATCGGTGGGAGCGTGGTGAAGTAATCCCTAAAAAAGGGATTATTGAGCTACTGCGTAATAAAATTCGTGAAAAAGAGGCTTGTTATAATAGTAACGCTTCCTTCCGATTTATTGATTTGTTTGCAGGTATTGGTGGTTTTCGGAAAGCATTTGAAGGCGTAGGAGGGCGTTGTATATTTACTAGTGAATGGGATAAATATTCGCAAATGACCTACAAGGCAAATTACCTCTGTGATCATGATGTCGCTGGTGATATTATGAAAATTGAAGCGGATGAGATACCTGTGCATGATGTCTTATTGGCGGGTTTTCCATGTCAGCCTTTTAGTCTTGCTGGTGTGAGTAAAAAAAATAGTCTTGGACGTTTGCATGGTTTCAATTGTGAAACTATAATGACCCCCGAAATTTGGACCATTAAAATTTAAGGATTTAGGAGATAATAGCCTCTAACTAGGGGGTAAAAATGGCAAAGAACAAGAAGTGGTCGGGTTCTGTCGCAAAAATTTCCATAGGCCGTAAATGGGCTTATTCTAGACGTAGTCAGGCCCAGCAAAAATGGGTGAATGGAACTCCCCTTATACAGCGGGCTCTGTAGAGTGGTTGAAAAAATAAGTTTCGCGCAAAACTCGCCATTGACCACAATAAATAAAGCCAAAGGGGTTGCATTTGGATCAATTATTTCGGAAAATCAAGAGTATAGGAGGTATAGAGGGCCTATTCCCTAATTTCCGGAAGTATCGTGATTAAAATATCGACAAAAATCAGTGTCACAATCAATCAAACGCCATGCATTCAATCCCAACTGAACCATTTTTCATGAATTCTGAGCATTCTCAGCCGGCAAGACCTTATTTTTTGTGCTATTTATGTCCATCCATAAATCCAGGGCGTCAACTATCCGTGCTGCTATTGCCTGCTTATTTTTTTAAGGATTCACCACAGATGTTGCGTTAGCTGGAGGGGCACGAATTCCTAAACCTATATTGACATGTGTCAAACGCTCCTGTTGCAGATTGATATGCGACAGAATCCGGTTAATCGTCTGGGCGTCTTCGATGCACGCAATGATTCTGACATTACCCTGGCAATACCTACAAACGGTGATGTCGATGTTGAACACCCGTTTCAGGCGCATCGCCCAACTCATGGTTTTGCGACGCTCTTTACTTTCAGATGGAGAGTCTGTTGCTGCTGTTGACGGAGTCTCTGCTTTGCCGTCAATGGTCACCATGCCTCGATGCTTGCTGTTCGGTGCAAACACGCCATGAAATCGGGTCAAGTGAAACCGTGGTTTTGGTACCAAGGCGGCCAATCTGGCAATGAAATCCAATGGCTCGAATACCACGTGCGTTGTCCCGTTTTTGTAGGGTGTCTTCAATTTGTAGCTGATTTTCCCATCCGGCAAGCGCTCCATACGATGTGTCGATACGGCCGGTCTTGCAATGTATCGGCATGGCAGCGGCTTTGTCATTTAATACCGCATTAGATCGTGACTAGGGCCATTTCATTGCTGTTTTTTTGAGCTAGGAAACAAAGCCCCACCATCGTCACTATGATCATCTTTTTTTTCAAGATTGGCTGGCACGATATTTGCTATCGTAAACACCTGAGCCTTAAAATCCTTAAAATTTAATTTTTTTTTCGCGACTTCATCTGAAGACGGCATTTCTGTACGAGAAACATCACCCTGCGCATCAACCGCAAGGGCAGCACCCTCCAGTCTTTGCAGGCGAGCGGCCCCTTCCACTGCTTGCTCAGCCAATCTCAGTAAATCACGAAACGTAGGGGCTGGGGAAAGGTGATGGGTTTTCGCATAAGCGCGGTTTTCTGCATACGCTTTCACCATGTCCGCGGCCTGTTCTGGAGGGAGCCCTGTCTTGATTAAAATCTGCTCCATTTCTTGCGTCGGATACTCAGGCAA
>JBCKWE010000037.1:0-15842 GCA_038923045.1 Legionellaceae bacterium | reverse complement strand
TTATCTATATGGTAAATTGATGGGGTTATAATTATGTCGAAAGAAGCCGTTTTTACTATGAAACTAGAACATGAACTTCGCGACGAATTTATGGCTGCAGCAGAGTCATCCCATAGACCCGCCTCACAGCTTGTACGAGACTTTATGCGTGACTTCATTCAGCGCCAACGTCAAGAACAAAACCACGATGCATGGTTCCGAAACCAGGTACAAGCAAGCCTTGACGATAAATCAAAAACTATTTCTCATGAAGAAGTCATGGCCGAAATGAAATCAAGGCTTTCCGCGAGGATAACCAATGAGAAAAAATCATGAAGGTTTTATGGCGCAACAAAGCCCATATGGACGCGCTTGATATTGTTGATTACATTGACATTATAAATTCAGCGGCTGTTTATGATGAAATATATCACCAAATAGCCATGCTTGGGGATAATCCGAACATGGGTCGGCTTGGTCGCGTCATTGGAACACGGGAGCTGATTATTAATAGGACGCCCTATATTCCTGCATATGTCGTTCATCATAAGCGTGTACTTATATTACGTATTCTGCATGGTGCTCAGCGATGGCCAAAGAAGTTAGTGCTTTGTTAATCGTAGCTGCTCATTCGTCGTTCCGTGCATCAACTTGAATTTTGACGAAATTGGGTAATACCCTCAGAACCACGGTGCCATGGCTTTCTGTGAGGCATTAATTAGAAAACGCATTAATCCCGGTTATATGTCGCCCCAAAACCAAGGTATGCACATTATCCGTGCCTTCATACGTAAACACCGACTCAAGATTCAACATGTGCCGAATGACGTGGTATTCCAGACTAATACCATTTGCGCCCAATAAATTTCGACAGGTGCGTGCAATTTTTATGGCCTCACGGGCAGCGTTGCCTTTTGCCAGTGAAATCATGGTGGGGGTGTCGCGTTGTTGATCTTTTAATTGGCCAATTTGCAAATTTAGGCATTGAGCTTTCACAATTTCGGTATACATCTGCGCTAAATCTTTTTGTATCAATTGAAAAGAGGCCAGTGGCTTTTCAAATTGCTTGCGTTGGAGTAAATACTTGCGCGTGATATCAAAACAGGCCCTAGCGGCCCCGATAGCACCCCAGGCGATGCCGAAACGCGCATGGTTCAAGCAACCTAATGCCGCGCCCAATCCGCGATCACTACCAGGCAACAGGTTGTCATCTGGCACGAAGACATCGTCAAAAATTAGTTCGCCAGTAATTGATGCACGCAGTGACATTTTTAAGTTAATTTTGCGCCTAGTAAACCCTTTACATTCTTTTTCAACAATAAAGGCACGGATCCCATCGTCGGTTTTTGCCCAAACGATGGCAATGTCTGCAATGGTGGCGTTGGTGATCCACATTTTTGCACCATTCAAACGCCAACCGCCTGGCACTTTTTTGGCATGAGTATGCATGCTAGCCGGATCAGAACCTGAGTCAGGCTCTGTCAAACCAAAGCAACCAATCACATCTCCGGCTGCCATTGCAGGTAAAAACCGTGTTTTTTGTGCCTCAGTGCCGTAACGAAAAATAGGATACATACACAGTGAACTCTGTACCGACACAAAGCTGCGCAAGCCACTGTCACCCGCTTCGAGCTCCTGACACACAAGGCCATAGGCCACGTATGAGGCTCCAGAGCCACCGTATTGTGTGGGTAAGGTCAAGCCTAGCAAACCGAGATCTGCCGTTTTTTTGATTAATTCATGGGGGAAAATGCCCTGTTCGAATGCTTCTGGCATCAGTGGTATTACATCCAGCTTTACAAAGCGTGCGACGCTATCACGAATCATGCGTTCATCGTCGCTTAGTTGTTCGTCCAGAAAGAGTAGGTCGTCCATCGTTTTAGGCCTTTGTTTCGATTGAGTATATATTATGTCATTTTCTACGCGGATAAAACACCATGGTGTTATGATCAAAACAATATAAAACACCATGGTGTTTTATATTGTTTTGATCTATAATTTAATCACAAATAATTACACCAGAACGTGAAATTATGCCAAGAAGCGCTTTAAAGTATTTAACCAATTGGATAGGCTCACACGGCCGTAAGCCAATGGTTATTCGTGGTGCACGTCAGGTAGGCAAAACTTGGTTAGTGCGGGAGTTTGCAAAACTACATAATAAACAGCTTGTTGAGTTGAATTTTGAAAAGAACCCACACTATCAAACTTTTTTTGAAAGCAATGATCCAAAATTAATTTTAATACTACTCAGTGCCAGTTTGAATACAGCAATTGATCCTGAGAACGTCGTTCTTTTTCTCGATGAAATCCAGGCGGTTCCTGTGTTATTAAGTAAGCTGCGTTGGTTTGCGGAAGAGATGCCGGAACTACCCGTACTGACAGCAGGATCGTTATTGGAGTTTGTATTGGATGAGCATGAATTTAGTATGCCGGTAGGTCGAATTACTTACATGCATCTTGGTCCATTAACGTTTGAGGAGTTTCTTGAAGCCTATGGAAAAAAGCAGTTGCTTGACTATTTGCACCAGTTTTCTTGGGAACAAACGATTCCTTTAGTGCTACATGAACAGTTGATGAATTTGTTTAAAGAATATCTTGTAATAGGCGGTATGCCAGCCGCTGTTTATTCCTGGGTAAATGAAAAATCGCATGAGCGAGTCAATCAAATTCATCATGATTTACTGGCGAGTTATCGCGATGATTTTTCCAAATACGCGGGAAGGCTCTCTCTTTCACGGCTAGAAGAAATGTTAATTGCTATTCCAAAAATGCTCGGCGAAAAAATGGTATATAGTCGTGTTAACAAAGATGTCCCTGCAATGGCATTGAAATCAGCTTTAAAGCTATTGTGTCAAGCGCGCATAGCACAACGTGTTTTTAATACGACTGGAAATGGCGTGCCACTGGCAGCAGAGATAAATGAAAAATTATTTAAGGCTATTTTTTTGGATGTGGGTTTGGTTTCTGCGATGTTAAATTTAAGGCTGGATCAAATTTATCAAATAGCAGATATTAATTTTATCAACTCGGGCGGTTTATCTGAGCAAGTAGTAGGACAATTATTGAGTTCCCTTGCGCCTTTTTATGTTTCACCTGCTTTGTATTATTGGGCGCGCGAGAACAAAAATGCTAACGCGGAAGTCGATTATTTGCTTCAACAAGGAACAACGATTCTTCCTGTCGAAGTGAAGTCAGGGAGCACAGGAAGTTTGAAATCCTTGCACTTATTTATGGAACTTAAGAAATTGCCACGTGCGGTAAGAATAAATGGGGATATTCCCAGTCAGGTTTTGGTCATAACCAAAACTCATCAAGAACCTGTTCAATATCGCTTGTATTCGTTGCCGTTCTACTTGACGGAACAAATTTATCGCTTACTGGAATGAATCACAGGACTGAATGTGTTCAAGGAAATTAAAATGATCATGCCAGCAAGCGCTGGCATGTGGAATACATTAAGCATGTGAATTCGAATATTGTTATACAACTTCAACTTCTTCAGCTTGAGGACCTTTTTGTCCTTGACCTGCTTTAAACATTACTGCGGCACCTTCTTGCAGTGTTTTGAAACCACCACCTTGAATGGCGCTAAAGTGAACAAAGTAATCTTTGCCATTGCATTCGATAAAACCAAAGCCTTTGCCCTCATTAAACCATTTTACGGTACCACGTACTTTTTCTGACATTTACTGCTCCTCGATCACTATTAAACGACTACTAAAATTTACTACTAAAAATGTACAATGATAGTTTTAACACCACTCAGACCACGCTGTCAAGCACTGATGCATTAATCGTTGATAATAAAATCACAACCGACTTGTGGGCACACGATTTGCCGACCTGATCGTTTTGTCTCTTTCACCGTTAACAGGGGCCATGCGCACTGGGGACACGGCTTATCAACAGGCTCATTCCACAGTGCATAATCACATTTTGGATAGGCCGCACAGGAATAAAATATTTTTCCCCGGCGAGACTTGCGCTGGAGTATTGTCGCCGCATGACACTTAGGACACGCAATGCCGGTGTCAACGGGTTTTTCCAACGGCTCCATAAATTTGCATACCGGATAGCTGCTGCACCCAATAAACCGACTGTAACGGCCCGCTTTGAAATGCAAAGCGCCTGAACACGCTGGACACACGCGCCCTTCAACGACTTCGGGCTCTGCCTTTTCACCGGGTTTTCCGCCTAAATCCTGCGTGTAATCACACTCGGGATAGCCTGTGCACCCAATAAACCGTCCTCGTTTGCCTAAACGAATGGATAACGGCTTGGTGCATTTAGGGCATAGATCGTCCAGCACCTGTTGGGTCACGTCTTTACGTTGCACTTGCTCATCAATATCATTAATTTGCTTGATAAATGGCCGCCAAAACTCCTCCAGTAAAGGGATCCATTCGCGTTCACCACGCGCAACAGCATCCAACGTGTCTTCGAGTTGTGCGGTAAATTGGTAGTCAACATAACGCGTGAAATAATTCACCAAGAAACCGCTAACAATACGACCAACATCCGTTGGAAAAAATCGTTTTTTATCCACGATGACGTATTCTCGCTGCTGCAGGGTATGAATAATGGTCGCATACGTCGAGGGTCGACCAATATCAAACTCTACGAGTGCCTTGACCAGGGATGCTTCTGAGTAACGGGGTGGTGGCTCGGTAAAATGTTGGTTCGCCAGCAGATCAAGCAATGTAACCTTGGCACCGATGGTGAGCGCCGGTAACAGCATGCCACTTTGATCGTCATCTTTTGAATCATCACGCCCTTCTTCATAGACCGTAAGGAAACCTGGAAACGTGATGGTCGACCCATTGGCTCGAAACAGGTTGCCAACACCACAGCTAAGATCAACGGCCACGGTATCCAGCAATGCCTCTGCCATTTGAGAGGCAAGGGTGCGCTTCCAAATCAGACTGTATAGCTTGAATTGTTCGGGTGTCAGCGCAAGCTGAACCATGTCAGGATTACGCTTGATAGAGGTTGGTCGAATCGCTTCATGCGCTTCTTGCGCATTTTTGGATTTTGTTTTAAACACGCGAGCGGCTTTCGGGCAATTGATATCACCATAACGCTCAACAATATAAGCCCTGATTTCCTCTAACGCCTCTGCCGCCAGATGCACCGAATCCGTTCTCATGTAGGTTATCAAACCCATCGTACCGGAACCGATATCAATCCCTTCATATAATTGCTGCGCCACCATCATCGTTTTACGTGCAGTAAAGCCTAATTTTCTGGCCGCTTCCTGCTGTAACGTAGAGGTAATAAACGGTGCAGCTGGATTACGTTTACGTTGTTTTTTATCAATGGCCTCAACCAGCAGAACACCCTCTGCTTGCTTTAAAAGTACGGCTTGTATGCTGTGCGCGTGCAAATCCTGATTAACCGTAAATTGTTCTAGTTTTTGATGTTCATAATGCGTCAGGCGTGCATCAAACTGTGCCGCATCATGCTGACATTGCGCCAGCAAACGCCAATATTCCTGGGGAACAAATGCATCAATTTCATCTTCTCGTTCAACAATCAAACACAAGGACGGGCTTTGTACGCGACCAGCCGATAATCCGCGTCTGATTTTTTTCCACAACAGCGGAGATAAATTAAACCCCACCAGATAATCGAGCGCGCGCCGGGCTTGTTGAGCATTCACCAGATTCATGGCAATGGGTCGTGGATTTTCGATGGCCTCTCTTACGGCAGACTTGGTAAGTTCGTTAAAAACAATGCGATGAACGGGTTTGTCTTTAATCAGGTTTCGTTCCTTCATCAACTCAGAAACATGCCAGGAAATGGCTTCGCCCTCACGATCCGGATCCGTTGCCAGTAAAAGCACATCTGCTTTTTTCAACGCCTTGGCAATGGATTCAATGTGGCGGGAATTTCGCTCAATGGGAATGTAGGTCATTGCAAAATTCTGGTCGGGATTAACCGAACCCTTTCGTGGCGGCAAATCGCGAACATGCCCGTATGAAGCCAAAACTTCATAATCGTCGCCGAGGTATTTCTGAATAGTTGTACATTTCGCAGGTGATTCCACGATAACTAGGTATTTGGTCATGCGCTGTTAACCCTATTTATATATTTAATGCAATGAGAGCTGGTCTTCTTTTTGATACAAAATAAGATCAAGAAAAGCCGCTTGCTCAAACGTCAAACCATGAGCCAATGTATTACGAATAGCCCATTTTGTTTCCTGTAGACTGACAAAACGCGAATTGGAAAATACCAGCCGATTAATAATTAATTCCAGCGTTTCCGATGAGATAATTCCCCACGAGGCCATGCGCACCAGAAACTGATAGCTGGCCTTGGTGAGCTTGTATCGCTCATGGTTGGTAAATACACGCACGGAACAGTCTTGTGCCGCTTTGAGCTGCTCAACCTGTACCCTGACAAGCCTTTGCCTTGTTTCAGGCAGCACGCAAGACTCAACCGGCGGTACTTGCGGCGCTAGTTGCTGTGCTTTCAACTCCGCTATCGTCTTCTCAAAAAAATGGAATAACAATTCAAAAAAGCTATCTTTCATACCATACACCTCCTATAACCGCCAGGTACCGCGTTAACAAAACCATCCAGTTCCAAGTCAGCCAGTTCACAAAACACCATTTCAAGGGTTAAACCGCTGCGCTCAATCATTTGATCCACGGTAGTCACATCAAAACTAATCCACTCTACAAGGTTCTTATTCCCGCCTGCAAGCCTCTCGTGCAATTTTGCTTGAATAACAGGCTTGTAGTTCAAATATATTTCATCAAGCACGTCCTCACTGGATGTCACAAGTTTAGCGCCTTGCTGCAATAAGTAATGGCATCCTCTTGTTTGTGGGTTATGGATAGAGCCAGGGACTGCCATCACATCACGATTTTGCTCCAGTGCCAGCCTAGCTGTAATCAATGAACCACTTCGCATGGCTGCCTCAACAACCAGTGTGGATGTTGATAGACCGCTTATTATACGATTTCTGCGTGGAAAATGTCCAGCAATAGGTGGACTTTTTAGTGGGAACTCACTTAACAGCAATCCCTGTTGACATACTCGCTCTGCTAGTTTGACATGCCGACGAGGGTATATGCAATCAATCCCCGTACCCATAACGGCAATCGTTTTGCCACCTGCATCCATACAGCCCGTGTGTGCCTGCGCATCAATACCTAAGGCAAGACCACTGACTATCGTAATCCCTTTTGCCGCCAATTCAAATGCAAATCGCCGCGCTGTTTCACTGCCAGTTGATGAAGGATTGCGCGTTCCTACCATCGCGATAGCCGGTTGTTGCAGGCAAGCTATGTCACCAATGGCGTAGAGCACAACGGGAGGATCATGAATTTCCTTCAGTAAGGGAGGGTACTCAGGATCACACCATGTTAATAAAAAATGATTGTCTGCTTCTACCCAACGCAAGTCGGCATCCACTTGTCCCAGATCAAATGCCGCAATGGCGTCCGCAATTTTAGCGGGCAGTCCTGCGAGTTTTAATTGCGATGCCGACAGGCGAAACATGTCATCCAAGGATGGCCAACGTACCAGTAATTTTGCCACTGTACGTGGGCCCATCTTGCTGATGCGGTTTAACGCGAGAAAATAAGGCTTGTTATTCAATTCAATTCTGTCCATTCCAATGCTGTCCATTCGTTTTTCAATCCATTGCTTGCGAGCGCCATATTTGGGATAATAGCACGCATTCATGTTTTGAAAACCCTATTGATATGACGATTCGAAAAATTATTTACCTGCCTGATCCGCGTTTAAGAAAAATTTCAACGCCAGTTGAAGCCTTTGATGACGCACTCCTTGCACTGATTGACGACATGTTTGATACGATGTATGCCGCAAAGGGGGTTGGACTGGCCGCACCGCAAATCGGCATCAACATCCGTTTGTCAGTGGTGGACGTGATGGGAGACAAGCGTCAACAGCTGGTGTTGGCCAATCCTGAAATTATTGCCTCCGAGGGCCTACTGGACTATCAGGAAGGCTGTCTGTCTGTGCCGAGTGTATATGATAAGGTTCGTCGTGCCGAAAAAGTTACCCTGTGTGCGCAAGACCGCTTTGGTGAATACTATGAAATGCAGGCTGAAGGCCTGTTAGGTGAATGTTTTCAACATGAAATTGATCACCTCAATGGCAAATTGTTTGTTGATTTGCTTTCGCCTTTAAAGCGCACGATGGCTAGAAAAAAACTGGAAAAGTTCATACGCCTAAAAGCGATGAAACCATGAAACCATTAAACATTGTCTTTGCAGGTACACCTGCATTCACCTTACCCTCATTAAACGCGCTGGCGGCTTCCAATCATCATCTCTTGGCTGTGTACACCCAACCCGACAGGCCCGCGGGCCGTGGGCGAGCATTGCAAGCGTCTGCCGTTAAAACATGGGCCCAAGCGCATCAGATCCCTATTTTTCAACCGCTGAATTTCAAAGACAGCCAGGCAATCGCGGATTTAGCCGCGTTGTCTCCGGATATTCTGGTGGTTATCGCGTACGGCTTGATTTTGCCACAGGCCGTGCTTGATTTACCACGATTGGGCTGCATCAATGTGCATGCGTCATTATTGCCGCGCTGGCGGGGTGCATCGCCTATTCAGCAGGCCATTTTGCACGGGGATCAACAAACAGGCGTTACCATCATGCAAATGGATGCAGGCATGGATACCGGCGCTATGTTGATTACGACAAGCTGTCCGATTAATTCAGATGACACAGCAGAACACTTGCATGATCGATTGGCAGATCTGGCAACAACGCCGTTAATAACGACGCTGGATGCGCTTTCAATCGGCATGCCTCAGGCGACTATACAAGATGAAGCGCTGGCGACGTATGCCCCAAAAATCCAAAAAGAAGCGGCGGCAATCAACTGGCATAAATCTGCACGTGAGATTGACAGGCAAATACGTGCATTTAATCCATGGCCAATTGCCTGGACACAAGCCGGAGATCACGTATTACGCATTCATCAGGCACGCTCAATCGCACAAGCACCCACAAAACCACCGGGTACCATCACATCCATTGGTAAACACGGCATGCTGGTTGCCACGGGTGAACACACATTATTAGTCGAGCGCATTCAATTTGCTGGCGGAAAAGTGATGTCAGTGGCGGATTGGCTCAATGCTGGACGCAATCAATTGCACATTGATCTGGTTTTAAAATGAAAAAAAATGAGCGCTTGCAAGCACTAACTATATTAACCACCCTCTTACAAAAAAAAACGCCTCTCCTGCATTTAATGCAATCGACAGCGGATTTATCACCGCTAGCGAAGGAACTGTGTTTTGGCGTGTGCAGACACTATTATCGTCTGCAAGCTATAGCGGATTGCCTGGTCACCAAACGGCCAAAACAGCTGGATGTCTGGCTGTGTTTGCTGATGGGACTTTATCAATTGCATTACCTGCGCATCCCTGATTATGCCGTAGTAAAAGAAACCGTAGGCTTGTTAACGCCTATCAAAAAACCGTGGGCAAAAGGGCTAGTGAATGCGATTTTACGCCGTTATTGTCGCGAACAAGAGGCACTGTTAGTGCGCTTAACCGATAACGCCGCGTTTATTTATGGTCACCCAGACTGGCTGGTAAAACGCATCAAACAGGCTTGGCCACTGCAGTGGTCATGCCTCTTGCAAGCCAATGACGTCCATCCCCCCATGAGTTTACGCGTAAATGGCGCGCGTACGTCAGCGGCTGACTATTTGTTACGCTTAAACGAGGCGGGTATCGATGCCCGGGTGCTCACGCACACGGCCAACGGCATTACCTTGACAACCCCGTGTGATGTGCATGATTTACCCGGGTTCAGCGACGGCGATGTATCCGTTCAAGATGGTGCCGCGCAATTAGCCGTCTCTTTGCTAGACTTAAGGCCAGGTTTGCGGTTATTGGACGCCTGTTGTGCGCCCGGCGGGAAGACGTGCCATATCCTAGAAACGCAGCCTAATTTGTCTGCCTGCGTTGCGCTGGATATTGAAAAAAGCCGCCTATCACGCGTAAGGGAGAATTTAAATCGTTTAAATTTACATGCCACGCTAGTACAAGGCGACGGCTTGCACCCAAAAACCTGGTGGGATGGCGTGCCATTCGACCGTATCCTACTTGATGCGCCCTGTTCTGCAACAGGGGTTATCAGACGACATCCAGATATTAAATTAATACGTACAGAGGTAGAAATTACAGCTGTAGCACAAGTGCAAAATGACCTTTTGCATGCCTTATGGCCCCTACTGGCACTCGGCGGCATGATGGTGTATGCCACATGTTCCATCATGCCGGAAGAAAATGAACAGCAAATGGCACGTTTTATTGCGGACCATACGGAAGCTGAGTTTCTGGCTTGCGAGCAGCCCTGGGGACACAGCACAGGGCACGGGTGGCAAATTTTACCTGGTGAAAACAATATGGATGGGTTCTTTTATAGCGTGCTAAAGAAAGGAAGCCAAGGCTGTCCCATTGTGCGCCACGAGGCGCTGAGTAACTAGCTGCTGACAAGCTTAAAAGCGAGGAAGCGGGGATGGGTTTAAGGCAGGAAGTCCGATTAACCATAGTACTGACGAAATGGGGTAACGCCCATGGAGGGAGATCCCTCGCTGCGCTCGGGACGACGTGGGGAGTTACAACATTTTTTATGAGGCAACTCGACTCGTAGTTGATGTTATGGACAAATTCATCCCATTAGCTATACTAAACTTACTACTCAACTAAATAAAGGAAAAAAAATGAAAGTTTCAGGTTTCATAACAGAATTAGATGAGTTTGGTGGTGCATCACTAAATACTCCAAAAAACTGTTTAGCACTACTAGGTACCAAAGAGGAAAGACCCTATGTGCTTCGTGTCCTTCAGGCATTGAAACCCGCAGGGATCTTTAACCAATCCAACTTTGACGCCATGGTAAATGTCAGTGAGTTTGCATACCTAGTGGAGTCCTGCGTTAAGGCATTGACGGCCGCAGGAATTTTTACCCAAGATAACTTTGAGGCCCTAGTAGGTGCCAAAGGGAATGGAAAAGAGGTGGTTCGCTGCCTTATTGCACTGAACGTCGCAAAAATCCTTACCCCAGAGAGCCGGAACGCCGTAGTTGCCAGTCAGCATGCACACGAACTCGGTTGCGGCCTTGATTTATTAAACCGCCCAAGATTACTTGACGAATCCCACCTTGACATCCTAGTAGCTGCCGGTAAAGATGCATACACTCTGGCTCAAACAATTATTATTGAAATGACCCCATTGGAAATAGCTGCTGCTATGAGAAGAAAACTTGGAGGAATTACAGGAAGAACTGTTGAGGCTGCGGTTGATACTACTTTACCGAAGCGGCCTAGCCCATAATTGAGTTCTCCGTGCATCTTCTGGCTCTGCCCCCTTTCTAATGGATCTAAAAAGGGGACAGAGCCAACAAATTTACCGGGTTTAAGGGAATCCGTGAATTGCCCATCCAGCTAACCCATAAAACCCCAAATAGCCAAGTATGTTCCACCTCGAGCACCCTCATCCGCCCTATCGGGCTAACTGACTAACATCAAACCAATTTAAATGGGACAGTCCTAAGAAAGGAAGCCCTTCTGCTGTGCAAGCATTTGCGGTATTATTAACCCAATTATTCTCAAGGATTTCTAGCCATGAAAAGGATCATATCCCGTGTATTTTTTTGCCTGATCTGCGCGCCGGCATTTTCAACCAGTATAACTCAATCCGTTGATGGATTAATCAATAGGGTAGACCCCAAAATTAACTTAGGCATTGAGGTGGTTGATTTGAATACAGGTAAAACCCTTTATCAACGCAATGCCACGCGCACGTTTACGCCAGCCAGCAATATGAAGCTCTTTTCGAATGCAGCCGCCCTGCTGATACTGGGGCCCGATTACCGTTTTCAAAGCCAGCTCAGCACAGATGCCCACTCGCTTGATAAGGGTGTATTAAACGGCTCCCTCTACCTGCATTTATCCGGTGATCCATCCTTCACGCAAGCGCATTTGGACGACCTGTTATCCAGTTTAAGTACGTGGGGCATTACCGAAATCAAAGGAAACGTGGTACTGGTCAGTAATCACAGCGTTGTAAATCCTTATGCATCAGGCATCGTTCCTAAGGATTTAACCTATAGTTATGGTGCGCCGGTAGCACCCGTGATGATCGATGAGAACCGCTTAACCGTCACTGTCAATCCAGCTTGGCGTGTGGGCGATCCGGCGCTGGTCGAGTTAAACGAACCCGGTGCTGGCTTGGTTCTTGACAATCAGGTTAAAACAGCTGCAAAAACCGCAGGCTGTGGCATTGATTTTAAAATGGACGGCGAGAATCACCTGACTGTACGTGGCTGTGTGCGCGTTGGTCAGTGGGCCGTACAACAGCGCATTGCCATTCGAAATCCCTTAGGATATGCCAAGGCGCTGGTGAAACAACGCCTAGCTCATTTAAATATTCAACTGGATGGACAGGTTCAGCTAGGAAACGCCCCTGCCGCGTCCCTATTATTGGCAACACACGCATCAAAACCCATTAACCAGCTGATGGCCGATACGCTTAAACCATCTGATAATTTATATGCAGACAGCCTGTATTTGCACGCCGCCGCAAAATTAAAAGGCACGCCGTTAAATTGGGCTCAGGCGCAACCCGTTGTGAAAAATTTTCTACAACAACAAACCAAAATCAATTTGCAAAACGCTGTTTTAACGGATGGCTCAGGTTTATCACGCGAGGATCGACTCACCCCAGAACAAACAGTCGGTTTGCTGCGTTTTTTGTATACTCATTTCCCGCTGTCATATGAATACATTGCCGCATTGCCTGTTGCCGGCCAGGATGGCACATTACAGAAACGCTTCCGAAAAGTCACGCAGCAGGGGTTTCTCCGTGCCAAGACGGGAACAATGACCGGGATCATGAGTTTATCGGGGTATTTGTATACCGCTAATGCACACACGTTGGCTTTTTCTATCTTTATCAATACAACACCCGGCACCAAGCCATCGATATCCGGTCGCTACCGCTCATTGATCGAATCCTTGTGTGATTATTTTCTAGCTCAACAGCCTAGTGATTTTGCACTGACAAAAATATTCAATGCCCATGCACGCGTTGCCTACCAGCAATACCCAAACCACGCCGACAGGCAGCGATCCAGAGCCGCTAAATGGCGTGGTCTAGAAATCGCTGTAAAAAAAGGATTAAGCGATCAAGCGGTCACGGTTGTATTCAGAAACGATCAACTGGTATTGATCGATCACAGCACTAACGTCAACAAAGTCTGGTCCGTACTGCAAACACTCAGCAAGAAATATTCATTTGCTGTCGCGTTACAGGGGCAATCTTCACCGACGGGTAGCCAGCAATCCCCGCGCCTGCTGTGGGTCAATCATGCTGCTGCTAATCAGGATGGTTTGCGAACATGGACGTTGCATGAGGCGGTGAGTTAGGACCGACAAGCCCCAAGCCTAAAGAGCACTCTCCAACTGCCTCACATAATCCTTGGCAATGCGAAGTCCTTCGGCAACATTATGCTTGACCTCCGGATGCATGTTTTCATTTTGCGCTTCCAACTCGTTGCAACAATCCAGTATGAAGTCATTTAATAATCTGATTTTTTCAGCATTATCAATCAACTTGTGATAAATTTCATCCGCTATTTTTTTCATGTTCATTCTATTCCTCCTGAATCGTAAGTTGCTTTATCTAAATAAGGCATTCAGCGTATTGTCATCTAAACTAGATCGCCACTTTTTCTGAGAAAGCGCATTAAGGTATGCTTTGTAATGTGGCTCATCAGTACGATACCTCTATTCGACTCGGTACTTGCCGAGTCGGCAAGTACCGAGTCGATAAAAATCTAGGAACCAACAAAACGCCTTAAAATATCCAGCTCGCGGCGCAATGCCTCCAACTCATCATGCAACTCCAATACCAACACCACGCCTGGCGAATTAATACTCAGATCATCTTGCAAGCGTTGTGCTGACTGAATGCGTTTTAACATCGGCGGATTGAACGTAAGCTGTTTTATTGGCAGGGTTATGTCACTGAATAAACCATGCTCCAGTAGTTCAATCAACACATCTTCTGGAATCTGGTACTGATGGATAACTTGTGTAAATGAAATCATCAGGGTATCTTCATCCATCAATTCAGCGGCTACAACATTCGTATTGTCCATGCTTACACTCCCATCGCTGCACGCGGATTAAACGGCATTTCATCCGCCATGGTTTTATACAACGCACGAGCGGTGTCAGTTGTCGGTTGCGGAATGACAATTTTCAACAAGATAAACTGATCACCATGGGCTGCCCCTGGCAAACCGCGTTTTTTCAAACGCAGGGTTTGACCACCTTGAGAACCACGCGGGATCTTTAAATCAACCTTGCCAGCCAGTGTCGGCACCATGATGGTTGCACCTAATGCTGCCTCCCAAGGTGTCACAGGCAAGGTGACATAAATGTCATTCCCCAGCACGTCAAATATCGGGTGTTTATCGATATTGATGGTTAAATATAAATCGCCTTTCGCACCCCCTCCGGCACTCAACTGACCCTTCCCAGGCAAGCGAAGCTGTTGCCCTGACTTGGCCCCTGCGGGTATTTTTACGCGCAGCGTTTGTGCTCCTGCCTGCGCGTCACCTGGCAGTTGTATCTCCCTCACGGTGCCATGATACGATTCTTCCAAACCAATGCTAATATTTCCACGCAGATCGGCCCCTGGGGCAGGATTATCTCGAAACCGACGTGATCCAAACAATGACTCAAAAAAATCACGCGTGTTTTGATCATCACCGCCACCCCAAGGTTGCGATTGCTGTTGTGCTGCGTGAGCGCTTTGATTAGCCACGCGATCACGACCATATTGATCATAGACTTTACGTTTTTCAGGGTCTTTCAAAACCTCATACGCCTCGCCAAGCGCCTTGAATTGCTCCTCAGCGCCCGCCTGTTTATTGAGATCGGGGTGATATTTTCGCGCTAATTTACGGTATGCGATTTTAATCGCTTTGGCATCCGCACCACGACCAAGCCCCATAACCTTATAATAATCTTTGTAATCCATGATTAGGCATCTCACACTAACATACACATTTAAAAATAGTATCAAATTTTCAATTTTTCTGCTAACGTAAATTCGGGATATAAAAAAGTTTTATAATTTAACTATCAGGAGAAATAACATGGCAACAGGCGTAAATAGTATGGATGCTCAAAGTCACTCAACTTGCAGAACCCGGATTTCATGGTCGGCTATTGCAACAGGCGCGCTCGTTGGGATCGGTTTAAGCTTCCTACTCAATCTCTTTGGCATGACTATCGGATTATCGGCTTTTTCAATGACAGAAGATGGACTTGCCTCTTTAGCTATTGGCGGTTTATTAGGGTTGATAGTCTCAGTCATCCTTTCACACTTTTTGGGTGGCTTCACAGCCGGTCATCTTGGACGCTTATATGTGCCTAAACGCAACATGGGGATTGCTTACGGCTTTACCACATGGACAGTAACCATCCTCTTAACTGCCGCGATAACCACGCATGTTGGCAACTATGTCAATACCTACACATCGTCTGTGACGCGAAGTACCTTTGTTGTTCCACAAGAAGCACCCGCAACACCAAATGCAGCACCGGCTGCGAACCAGGCAGAACAACAAAAAATCACCCTCATAACATCAAAGGAAGTGTCTGGTGGCATGGCGATTGGTGCGTTTATTGTGTTCACACTATTTTTCCTCGGTGCATTATCCAGTTGCATAGGCGCACATTTTGGCATGTCCTGTCGTAAAGATAATTAATCCGCACACCTTGGGGCGTTCACGGCGAGCGCCCTCCCCAGTCTCTTCCAATACAAGATGAGCCTTCCATTTCAGG
>JBCKWE010000036.1:0-16702 GCA_038923045.1 Legionellaceae bacterium | reverse complement strand
TAATCAACGATGGAACACTCACGCTTGAGCAGGCCATGGGGTTAAATTTTAACGGGCAGATGGCATTAAGGGATGAAGATACTCGACAAAGATTAAGAAATCATGAGTTAACAATTCAAGATATTATGGCTATGCGCGTCCAAATACCCATCGCTCCTCAGCATAGAGCGGAACCTGTATTTAATGCTCCACAAAGTACACATACTGCCAGTGTGCACCAAACCGTATCAGAATCTGCAATCAGGCTTCTGAACACATATCCTGTGATAAGGAATCCGCAGGCATTAGACGAATGGATCGCTACAATCACAGAGGCAATTAATGCTTTGCCAAATAGTAATCCAATTAACGAAGCTGCAAAGCGCTGTGTCGCAAGATTAGCGTCACCATGGTACTCCCACACAGACCCCACATCAGGTGTTAATATACGCGAATTACTTGCGCTAAGCTGGTTAGCCATTCATGACGATACTAGGCGACTAGGTAGTTTAGAGGACGCAACAAATCAGTTCATTGAAGGGCTTTATGAAATACAACGTGGGAATAATCTTTCTGAAAAAGGCGTTGATTTGCTTGGCAAGGATAGCAATATATGCGATGGTGGTACGTTTAATAAATTGATGGAAAAACTCAATGGAGTGCACCCTGATGTGGTTATTAAGGTGATTACTCAAGCGTTAGCTGCACTTAAATTTCCGCTTGTGGTTAAAGAAGAGGTTAAAAATTATTTGGCGGCTAGGGCAAATCCTTCCACTGCAAGTGATTTATTGCAGTTTATTCATCAAATAGAGCAAATTGAAAAAGAAGGCGCGGAGGTCATTTGGGATGCTATAAAAAAACGCGTGGCGGCACGTATGTTTGATGAGTTTGGCTCGTGCTATGTTAATCAAGATGATTTAAATTTTAAGGCTCTAATTGATGCGGGGAAAGATATTGAACCATGGAGGTTGCCATCTTTTCAGAAAGAAGTGTCTGCATCAGAAGGATATCGAGAATATTGTAGCGCGACTATGAGATCTTATCGAAGTTTGATTCAGACGCGTCGAGCCGCTGATTCTAGTGCATCTGATAATGATAAGCCCTCGGGAGGCAACAAAAAACCGTAGAGTCAGACTTGAACTAAAGCCTCAATGATCGCCATTCTCATATAAACGCGCTTGCATACTTGACGCAGAACAAAAGATTGGGGCATTAAAAAATAACTCACGATTCAAAAAAATCTGTAATATCTATAATACGATAAAAATAACCATCTGTCTCCACAGAAGACGCTACGCCGCCTATATGAAACAAGACTGGAACAGCAGCAAACCCTTTTGGTATTTTAAGGGCGGATATTTTCGCATGCATCGTATCAATGATATCGATACCCAGTTCACGACGCTTGAATTTAAACTCACAAACGAACAAATTTTTTGTAAACGTTTGCACTAGATAGTCAATCTGGCAGCCTTGCTGACTGGCTGTTTTTGATTGCCTGTAAGGGCCATGCGATACAACATCACCAGCAGATATCCCTATGGCCTTTAAAAGAAGCGGATAATTTTGTAATAACAAATATTCAAGTTGTATTCCTATATGAGCATCAAATCCTGGTAATTGTGATAATGAAGAATCGTTGAATCCGCCCGAATCAATTTTGAATCGCTGTGTTTCCATTACCTTTAAATAAAAACGCATATAGGGATCACAAATGCGATACAGGCTTTGCTTAAGGGACGTTGCAGTTTTAAAGGACCACAGGCTTTGCTTTTTTACAAATCCAGCCGTGATCAAATGTTCCATCATTGTGCTGAGCGTACCACTATGGGGAAAATCGATTGTTTTACGAATTTCAGACAGTATTTTCATTCCGTCTTTAAGGGCTTCCAATATTTTTTTATACCTAGCTCCGAAGCCATCAAAGAGATCGTGGAAAATACGATCAAATTCCAAAACCAATAACCCATCTTTTTCAAAGCATAATTGCTTAATACTCTCATCAGCAGTCATACCAGGACCCACTTGTTCTAAATACCAAGGAATGCCACCTAAAATACTTAAAAGCTTGTACGTATCGTAAGGCGATCCTTGAAAACCTGATTTTTTTAGCAAATTGGCACTTTCAGGAATAGATAAAGGCTCCAACGTAATGGTTAAGTTTACTCGACCAAAGAAGGCTGTACTATTTAAAATATTTTTTTCAATCCATGTGGACACTGACCCGCAGAAAACAAGGAACATGGCTATTGTCTGTTTATCCCACCAGGCTTTGAGTTTGGGAATAAAGCTGGAATCTTTGGCACCCATCCAGGAAATTTCATCAAACAAGACAATATCTCCTAGCTTGACATATAACGATAAATGCTCAAAGGCCTCGCTCCAATCTTGAAATGTAAGTGGAGGAACCTTTAACAATAAAGCAAGTTGTCTGGCAAAATGATCTCTTTGGCTTTGAGCAGTCATTCCTTTTTGGGGAGCAAGGCCTGCAAAATTCCATAATTTATTCTGAGCATTTTTTGAGGCAAACTCTGATATTAGCCGACTTTTCCCAACCCTTCTTCGGCCCTTAACAACGACCAAGGCAGGTATTGTCCTGTTGTGCAGCACCTTCAGACGGGTTAATTCCTGTGTTCTGCCAATGAATGATTGAAGTGCCATACAACCCTATTTTACTGCTCAAGTTAATCATAACCTTAATATGAGCAGTAAATAAAGTCAAGTAAAACGTGCTCAAACGATAGATCTAATCGGGACAAATGTTTCATTCATTCATTCATTCCCTCCCGCGCAACCATTGTTCAAGAATAACACAGGCGGCAATACTATCAACCTCGGAACGTTTTATTTTCCGGTACCCGCCTTCATCGAATAAATACGCGCGTGCTTCCATCGTGGACAAACGCTCATCAACCAGATGCACAGGACGGTCAAAGCGTTTGCGTAATTGACGCGCAAAGCCTTTGGATGCGGCGGTGGTATACTGTTCTGTGCCATCAATGCAGGTAGGTAAGCCGACAATTAACGCAACGGGCTGCCATTGTAAAATCAATTTATGAACAAGATCCCAATTCGGAATACCCAGCTTCGCCTCCAGCGTGGTCAGCGGCGATGCACTGCACGTTAACAGTTGCCCTGCAGCTACTCCGATGCGTTTGTAGCCAAAGTCAAAGCCTAGATAAATACCGTCAAGCATGGCAGTCCCCAAATGTTAAGTCATTCATATGGAAATGATCAGATAATTTTTTATGGCTTAATCCCATTGGCTTCAAAAACTCTTCTAATAGCATATAGCTTGGATGAGTTGGTTGTTCCATTGCGACCAACAGCAGTTTTTATTCGTCACCAAGAATATCGCGTAATTTGACTGGAATATCCATGCTGTCATGAAGAATTGCAAGAACCCGTATTTTTTCATGGCAATGACTTTGCGCCATCTTTAGAAAAACATAGTGGCGACGATAATGAAAAAATTGCACCTGATTATTGATCCCGTCCGGAAGATCTCTTAATAAAGAAAAATCTTGAGCTACTGTGGACAATTGAGCATGTAATCCATCAATATATTTATCTGCTTGTTCAGCAGACCAATGCTGACAAGTATAAATCCAAATATCTGTTTGTTGTTCATCTGCAACAGGATGAAAACTGTAGAGAGGATGCTTTATCAAGATTGCGCCTTAATTTTTCTACGTGCTCTTGTTTTTACATCATCTGCTGAAATAGAAACAAATTGATCGTCTGCAGTTTCAACTAATGGTTTGAAATAATTAGACAATAGTTTAATTCCAGCATCATGTTCTCGGATGTCTTCTCGAATCAGATCCCGTAGATAATCGCTTGCACTAGAATACCGTCCAACATCAACTTGCTCCAACACCCAAGTCCTTAATTGCTGAGGCAGTGATACATTTAAAGTGGCCATATGAATCCCTATATAAACAATATATAACTAAATATTAGCATATATTGCCAATTAATAACATCATCGAACAGTATTGTCAGTAATTCCCGCCTATAAAAAATACCGTCAAGCATGGCCTGCACCAAATGTTAAGTCATTCATATGAATCCCAATACTCAAACCTGCCGCTTCCCACCGCTGTTCAAAAGGCACATCATACAGCAACGCCGACTTGAACGGGACTACCAGCCAGGAATCGAGCATAATTTCTTGTTCCAGCTGGCGCTCATTCCATCCAACGTACCCCATCGTTACAAGCGCGTCTTTCGGACCTGTGTCGCGGGCAATGGCTCGAATAATATCATTGGAGGTGGTGATCGTCACATCGTTCGGCAACAACGCAATACTCGACTGCCAATGACCATACGGACGATGAATCACAAAACCCCGCTCAGGCTGCACCGGCCCGCCAAACAACAAGGGCCGCCGATTAATTTCAGCATGGATCGGTTCTATTTGTAATTGTTCAAAAACCAACCCTAGCGATTGCCTCATCGGGTGATTGATGATAAGCCCAACAGTACCTTGCACATGGTGCTCGCAAATATATATCACTGAATGTGAAAGTTTAGCGTCATGCAGCAAGGGCGAGGCAATTAATAAATGATTTGCCAACGACATGTGCGACCCCATGATGAAATTCTCCTGAAATGTCCTCACCTACCTTATTATAGACCATGGGTATGGAATTAACCTGGAAGTGGTTATTTTTTATAAGCGGGAATTGCTGACTTTAGATCGATTACATTGAACTTTAGATCAATTACATCTATACTTGGCAGTAATATATGGTCTTGATTGCGAGACAAATTCAATGCGAACACTACTCTCGGGCCTCGTTCTATTCGCCTTTAACGCCATCATAAACGCGCAGGCAATCATTGACCGCGATGTTTTAGCAAGTATTAATCAATATGCCATAAATACCGGGAAACCTGGGTCGATGGGGATTATTATTTTTCTCAAATCACAATCTCAAGTCACGTCATTTATGCAAGATATTAATAAAATACTGGACATTAAGGCCCAACCATTGCAGTTTATGCCCGCAATTCTAGCGATTATTCCGAAAAATAGAGCCCTTGTAAATCACATTGCAAATCATCCTGCTGCAGCACAAATTTCGTCAAATACAACCGCCTCCAAGGAACTCGAGGCCAGCGCTCAATCTATGTTATTAACACCTTCTGACACATACCCTGCTGTGAATAACTGGTGGCAACATGGGTACATCGGCCGAGATGGCGTGGTCGGATTAATTGATTCAGGCGTTGACGTTGAGCATCCTGGATTATCCAGCAAAACCATCATTATGCGGCAGGAATCAGGATCGAACTACTCCAGATACCAAAACGGAGTGCGATCGGCGCATGGTACAGGGGCTGCATGCATTTATGCAGGTGTTGGCAGTGGTTACTTCGGACACGAATCGGGTATCGCCTTTGGTGCATCCACCATTTTATCAGGTCTTGCGGGTGAGAATGGAACGGACGATGAAGACAGTGCATTAATGCAGACCCTAACGACTCTCGACTGGATGCTAACGCGCGCGAAGATAAGGCCTACGATCATCAATTATAGTTTTGGTCATGGGATCGTCAGTTGCGCGGCGTGTACCGATTGGAGCGGGCTTGCAAAAATCGTGGATTATGTGGTTAATCGGGAAAAAATCTTGTGGGTTAAATCAGCTGGGAATGTCGGACTTGGCATGCCCATGAACAAACCAACCTTGACATCCCCTGCTGATAATTACAACGCATTGACCGTCGCTAACATGAACCCAACCGGTACACTATTTGGCATAACGCGGCAAACACTCGACCGCAATCAACACACGATTCGCTATACCAGCAGTCGCGGGCCTACATTAAATGGTCGCCGAAAACCAGATATTACAGCTCCTGGAAATGACACGCGCACGTGTGCGCCGGATCCACAGATCTACCCATTACACTATTCAGTCAGGATGGATTATCATGACGGCTACCGGTTAATGGGTGGCACCAGTGCGGCAGCACCTCACGTAGGTGGCGCCATTTTGCTGTTACAGGATGCTGGCATTACGAATCCGATAGCAGAAAAAGCATTGCTGCTGAACAGTGCCGATGCATGGACTGACAGTGGAAAAGCGGGACCAGATGACCCGAACCATGCGTATACGGGTGGTCATTATCCTGTTCAGGGTTCGGAGTGGAATCCAACCTATGGCTGGGGTTATATCAATATGCAGCAGGCCTTTGATCAGCGACTCAATATCATAGAAGGTAAATTAACCCTAAATCAGTCGACCCGCGACTATGAGGCGTTCCTGCCTGTAGGCGGCAAGGTCACGCTGGTGCATGAGCGTCGTGTGGGGTATCTGGCCGATAACTCCGAATGGAAACTCAGCCATCTCTCGCTCGCCATTTACGATGCCAATACGCACCAATTGATAGCACAGGACAACAGCTCGATTGATACGGTTCACCAGGTGTCTAACTGCGAGCGCAAATCAGGTGAGAAACGTTGCTCGGAAAACACCAAGCCGGTGCATGTGATTATTCGCGTAAAATTATTGGACTCAGTCTTGGATGGCAGTGTAGACGAACCATTTGCGGTTGTTTTTGGGTAATGTTACAGAGCAAAGCAAGGTATACACAGAGCTTTTTACTTGGCACGATCTGATCCCCTCATATCAATCGCCTTTAAAAATGCCTTTTCTGTCAACACACGCACACCCAGTTCAGTCGCTTTGGTCAATTTAGATCCCGCATCACCTCCCGCCACGACATAATCCGTTTTTACAGAAACACTGCCCGTCACGCGCGCACCTTTTGCTAACAACGCCGCTTTCGCCTCATCACGGCTCAGGCTGGTTAATGTTCCGGTAAGCACCACGACTTTATCGTAAAAAGCATGCTGCGTATCAGCTGGTTTGGCATTGTCAATCACCCAATGCACGCCGTATGAAAGCAGTTTATTTACCACCTCCATATTATGTGCTTGCGCAAGGAAATGCACGACGTAGGCAGCGCCCACAGGACCTATGTCTTTCAGTTCCATCAATTGCTCAACAGAGGCCGCTTGCAGGGAGGCCATATCATGGAAGTGACTCGTCAATACTCGCGCACTGGCTTCACCAATTTCACGGATCCCCAGCGCATAAATAAAGCGGTTAAACGTGGTTTTTTTTACTACACTCCAATGCGCACAGTAAATTTTCAGCAGACTTGTCGCCCATTCGCGGTAATCTCGCCAACTGCTCTAGATTTAAATGATACAAATCAGACACGTCATTCAGGATGCCGGCATCCACCATCAAATCAATCAAAACACCCCCAAGGCCATCAATCGCCATGGCTTTGCGTGAGGCAAAATGCCAAACGATGCGCTTTAGCTGCGCCTTGCAAAACAAGCCACCCGTGCAGCGTGCAACTGCCGCCCCTTCTTCTCGTACCACGTCAGCGCCGCAAACAGGACAATGCGCTGGCAGATGAATGATCGTGGTCTGAGCCGGACGTTGTTCCATGACCACAGAGACCACCTCGGGAATCACATCCCCTGCACGACGAATGATCACCACATCACCAATACGAATATCCTTGCGATCAATTTCATCCATATTATGCAAGGTCGCATTGCTCACCGTGACACCTGCAACACTCACTGGCTGCAAGCGTGCAACCGGCGTGAGCGCGCCGGTGCGCCCTACTTGAAAATCAACATCAAGCAACGTGGTAATTTGCTCAACAGCTGGAAATTTATGCGCACAGGCAAAGCGCGGCGCACGGGCAATAAATCCTAGTTTTTGTTGTAATGCATAGCTGTCAACCTTATAAACAACGCCATCAATCTCAAATGGCAAGGCTTGGCGGCGTTCTAGCATCGCGGCATAATAAGCCTGACAGCCGGCAAAGCCCATCAGCAGTTTGCTCACGCTAGATACCCTGAAACCAAAGTGACGCAGTAATTCCAGTTGTTGCATGTGACTATCCGGCAAATCTATCCCGGCACGCGCACCAATGCCATAGCAATAAATAGCGAGAGGCCGTTTAGCGGTAATTGCCGGATTCAATTGACGCAAACTCCCAGCTGCCGCATTGCGTGGGTTAGCAAACGTTTTTGCACCTAGCAGACGCGCTTCTGCATTAAATGCTTCAAATCCTGCTTTGGGCATATACACTTCACCGCGAACCTCAATCATGGCCGGCGGCGGGTTAATCATGAGTTTCAACGGGACCGCAGCGATGGTTTTGATATTATTGGTAATGTCCTCGCCAACCGCCCCATCACCACGCGTTGCGGCATGGATTAATAGGCCATTTTCATATGTTAAATTGACTGCCAGACCATCGAGTTTGGGCTCACACGTAAACAATAGCTCACGCTCATCACAACCCAATTTATCCGTCACGCGTTTTATAAACTCCTGCAAGGCTTCATCAGAAAACACATTGGATAATGACAACATCGGTAAACGATGCTCAATCGGCTGCAATGGACTGGCCGGCGTCACCCCAACGCGCACAGTTGGCGAATCGCTTGTGACATAGTGTGGATATTGCGCTTCCAAATCCTGTAGCTGTTTAAAGCAACGGTCGTATTCTGCATCGGGTACGAGGGGCTCATCCTGCACGTAATACTGTTTATCGTAAACCCGAATGCGTTCACGTAACGTGTTGATCTGGTTTAATGCGGTATCCTCAGACATGGATTATTAACCTGTGAAAAAAAATATAACGCCATTTTAGGCCTAAGTATCTTATCTCGCAAGGAGCACCGTCGACGCATTTTATAGTATAATATACTCCTATTTATCAACACATCAGACCAAACATGCCCAATTTAACCATACTGCTCCTCATCGCCGCAGCGTTTTTCACAGTGCAAGTATTTCTCATAGGCGGGGTTTTTCGGCGTCAAAATCATCATCGCGTCCAAGCAGACATCCAGCAGGAAAAATTACAACAAGCCTTCACCACACAAATCCATCATGTGCATATTGAGTTGCAACAACTGTTTCAAACAGGGCAACACAGCCTGCATGAAAAAATGACGCAGGGTCATTTGAGTAGTCAGCAATTGATATCTGACACGGTACAACGGCAAATGAGTGACGTACGTGAACAAATCGGGCATAGTTTTACACAACATGCAAACGCCCTCACCTCTCATTTACTATCCCTGACTGAAGAAATACGCACGCATTTGCAGAGCCTGACGCAACAGGTGAATCATCGCCTGACAGAGGGGTTTGAAAAAACATCCTCCACGTTTATTGATGTGGTAAAACGATTGACCATCATTGATGAGGCACAAAAGAAAATCACGGAATTATCCAGGCATGTTGTGAGTCTGCAAGATATACTGGTTGATAAGCGTGCCCGTGGTGCCTTTGGGGAGGTACAATTGGCAACGCTAATAGCCAATATGATCCCCAAAGGCCATTACAGCCTGCAATACACACTCAGCAATCAAAAACGCGCCGACTGCATTTTGTTTCTACCCGAACCCACAGGAAACGTGGTCATTGATGCAAAATTCCCGCTCGAAACATATCAACGACTCATGAATACCGATCCCTCATCCGTGGAAAGAAAATCCTTACAGCAGCAGTTTCGGCAAGATTTACAAAAACACATCAAGGACATCGCCGAGAAATACATCATCCCGAATGAAACAACAGATGGTGCGGTCATGTTTATTCCAGCGGAGGCCATCTTTGCCGAGGTTCATTCCAACTACCCCGAGGTCATTGCCATGTCACAGCGCATGAAAGTATGGCTGGTGTCTCCCAGTACGTTAATGGCAGTCCTCACCACGGCACGCGCTGTATTAAAGGATGACGCCACCCGCAAACAGGTGCACATCATTCAAAAGCACCTACATTTCCTAGCAGACGATTTTCAACGTTTTGAAAAGCGCATGGACAGACTCACCAAGCACATAGATATGGCACATCAGGATGTGAACGAGGTCAATACATCGGCGAAAAAAATTTCCCAACGGTTTCAGAAGATTGAATCGGTTGAATTAGAAAAGCATGAGGTGGCGTTAGTTGAAGTCTCGCCTTTGTAAGCAAGGGCTAAATATTTATGCTATGCTTCATATTATCAATCTAATGAGATGAAATCATGCACTCACTAACCCGTCTTGCTATTATTGGTCTTTTAAGTATGGCATTCACCGCGGTGTATGCCGATTGTGAAAATTGTTGCGGCCGCATGGGTGGTGTTCAATATTGTGATACGTCTTCAGGGCGTCAGGTTTGCAACAACGGTGACTATTCAGCGTGTTATTGTACCCGTCATGCGGTGATGAATCTGCAAAAAATAGCAGGATGCTGTTTATGGCACGCAGGTGTTCTCACAATGAATGAGCGAGGGCTTGTCATCTGCAATGATGGTTCGGTATCTGAAATTTGTGGTTTATAAACCCCCGAACAACACGTTGGCCTGTAGAATAACGCCAAGGAAAAACATGGCGTTTGGCAAGAAGCACTTGCAGACAGGCCTTATGAGAAAAATGAGGTTGATGGATTGCTTGAGCAGTTGGCTGAATTAATTTTTTTTAACATTTAAGTAATCTGCAAAATATAGTCTACACTTAACCTAGCAATCATTCACTCTAATTACGGGAGCATGACCATGCCGAACGTAGACCTTGAGACAAAATACTTAGCTTCAATAATTAATGTAGCAAAGGCAAAAGCATTGGAAAATCAGGATAATCTTGCTTTTGATCCGCAAGGGTCAGTGATGGTTGATATTACACGAGCCGAGATAGAGGTTAAACTCAGTACGGAATATGATTTTACTGCAGATGACTGGAAAGCATTTCTAGCAAAAAAAACTGAAATAACGAGTGTTAGTCTTGATATTACCTCGATTGAGGTACTGAATAGTAAATTTTTGATTCAAGCGACCACTGATACAGCTATCCAAGAGCAACTTAAGGGCTTACCAAAAGGCAGCATCAACCCAATCTACAGAGAACTGTATTTTCACATGAATGCCACCAAACGCGTTTATGCAAAAGTATTTAAACAGCCTGAATCAGACTTTGAAGCCGCATTTCAAGCGACACTAAAATTAGTGAGTACCCGTGTCATGGACGAGTATCAAAATGCAATCGCAACCGCCAAAAAGCCATTATCTAAAAAACAAATTCGATCAATTAACCAGCACCTTGATAAAGTACGGATAACAATTTTAGCTGAGGCTCACAGTAAATTCCTAGAATTAGCTAGGGTTAGGTTTAACAAGAAACAACGTAAAGGGCTCAAGCATCTGGCAGAAGAGACCACCGCAACCCCAAATGACATCGTGTACGTAGGTTCGCATCAAGTGACTTGGGCGGCTGGAAATGATGCCAGTTCGCATGATCGTCAGTTTGGCACTAATTTTGGTCATCAAGAGACGGTTACACATAATTACGATGGCAGGAATGTAACGGCCAACAAAAACCAGCGTTTTCATTTGCGCGTGGCATCCTTTGCGGTGAAAAGTGGTCATAAAATGCGACTCAAACAGGATTACATCGATGATGTAAAAATAAAGCTCACTCAATTAAAAGAAACCGAAAATATTTTGGCTGTTTGTAATTCCTTTCACCAGCAAGCGAGCCATCCTGTGCCACCAAGAGCCATCATTTACAATCTATATACGGCTATAAACAAGCGAGCGAGCATTTTAGGTGCTATTGATGAGAAAAGTAACAAACAAAGCGAAAGTGCTAAATTTATTTTAAAAGGAGCACATGCATACAACAGAACGCAATTGGAAAAGGATGGGGTGTTTTGTCTCGTGCAAAATATATCTGTTAACGGGTATGGTATTCCGCTAGGTTATAACCACTTGAATGCATTGCTCACGGAAGCGACATTGATGACGGAAATGGCAGTGCTGCATACATTATACGATCCATCAACAGCTCCCACCCAGTTTAATGCAATATTTGAGCAATATAGATTATTTCTTAGGCAGTTACCCCAGAGTGATACATTTTTTTCTCAAAGTGCATATGGGGTAGCAGCCATCAATCTATTAAATGCGGTTAAAACCCAAGGGCAAGCAACAACAGCACAAAACGCCACATTTACAGGCGATGATGTGGTTTCCGACGCCAAAAAAAGCTTATTTAATTTAATGATTAACAACCGCCACTTCAGAAATGATGCCACTTTATTTCAGGCATTATCGGTGTTTACAGAAAAGGCATCCATGGCGGGATGTAAAAGTGCCATCGACCGCACACCAATGATCAATAATCGCGTGGCCATGCTGGAACGTGCATTAAATGAACCAGACTCTCAGGTTTCAGAAATAAAGGGGCTCAGAGAAGCATTGCAGATGCTGGCAAAAGCAACCTCAGTCACAATCATTAAAGCCGAAAAAACGCTTAAAACTGCCTTAAATGCCGCCGTGAACTATCTGGGCGTGCAAACACAAGCCTCCATGCAAACCAATGCTGAAATCGGGGGGGCTGCAAAATATAGCGCTCGATCAGGGATCGTCCGATATTTTGGTAAGTGGCTCACGTGCTGGAATACAAACGCCGCTGAACACTCATCCATGAGCACAGTCGCGCAAGAGGGAAGAAATACCACGCAAATTCATAATACATTGGCAGAATACATAACAACAGCACAGAAAAATGCTGATAAAGATGGATTCAAACAACAAAGACAAGAATTTCAACCCGTTGGGAATAAAGACAAGGCTGCGAATAGAATTCAAAAGCAGGATGGCCCTACTCCCGGCCAAACACTTAAGGCATATACCAAAACAAAACTAGTCAACTTCCCTGAACAGGCTGAGCAACTCAAGAAACAACTTGAACGATACGTTCCTCATTGGCATCCAACAATATCAAGATCTACCGAGCATGATGGATATGTGATAACAAATAAAGATTCCAGCGATAAACTGGAATGTTACTCCAACGGAAAAGTCACCGCTACCTCTGTCCCGCAAGATGCAACCGATGCCCAAATGGAAGAAAAGGCTAAAAAAATAGTTGCCCTTTATAGAGCGGTTAACAGCCAACTAGGCCCTGTAAACCTCCGCTGCCCGAATGATGATAGAATGCACGTTGTATTACAGCATGAATTGCAAAAGCATGGCTTTAATTTACCTCCATCCCAACTCAAGAAAATTGATCAGAGCGTTTCAAAAGTAATAGCAACGGTTTCTACAGGAATGCCGCATACTTCTAGGCGGCCACAGTTCTGAGCGCAATCTAAATCACTGTAAATTATTTCTCTCATACGCTTGACATTTATCCCCTTAAAAGACAAAATCACGCCTCCTTTGGCTATGTAGCTCAGTTGGTTAGAGCGCGGCACTCATAATGCTGAGGTCGGTAGTTCGAGTCTACCCATAGCCACCAATAGAATCAATATGTTACACGAACAGGCCCATCATCATCTTACTTTGTAGAGTGCACACAGAGTGCGGATTGAATGTATCGTAATGGTTTGAAGTACATAATTATGAAAACACTTAACAACATAAAAACCATACCGCTGGTCTTTTTAATCCTATGGTCACTCCCCTCTCCTGCTTTAATCTGCCACCCCAAAGTAAATCATCACCTACCACAATATCTCGTTGGGTATGGAAGCCTAATTGATGAACAATCAAAACGAAGAACTGATCCTGCTGCCAAAAAGAGTTTTCCGACGTTAATAAAAGGATACAAACGAAGCTGGTCTGTACAAGGTAGTCTACCCGGATTTAATGCGTCTTTTTTATCAGCGATTGAAGATCAATCGTCATCTTTTAATGCTGTCATCTACCAATTAAGCAACCCTGAGTGTGTTGAACAGTATGATAAAAGAGAAGTCACTTATTGCCGAAAGGAACTGAACGGTGATACATTAACCATTTACGCCACAACACTTCCGGCTCAAAAACAAATTTGGATTTATACCCCACGTCAAAACAGTAACCAACCACCTACGCATGATTACCCTATTGTTCAATCTTATGTTGATATATTTATACGTGGATGTTTTCAAATGGAAGAAAAGTTTAAAATTAAAAACTTTGCTAAAAATTGCGTCAAGAGCACTAATCAATGGTCTGAGCATTGGGTAAACGATAGAATTTTTCCGCGCCGCCCTTCTCAATTTGAGCCGTATGCATCTAAAATAGATGCTTTATTAAAAGAAACCCTGCCTGAGCAATTTAAATCGATCAGAATCGAGTAATACACTTCACGCGAGCAAAACAACGCATACTCGCGCAAAGTGCCGTAACAATCATTACGCTCTCTTTCGATGTTGATCCAGCCAAAAATCCAAATCATCTTTTAAGTATCGGATCGACCGTCCAATTTTAATGTATATTGGCCCCTGAGTGCGATTTGCCAATGTCCCATGCACTCTATCTTGAGAAAGAAAAGAGCGGCTCATGCAAATATAATTTGCGGCTTCAACTTCCTTAAAAACTTTTTTGTCCACAGCAACCTTCCCCCATATATTTTATTAACAGACATATACACAAACACATGGTATACCATAAAAATGTATCAATCAATAAAATATACGCAATCACGTATATTTTATTTCAAAATAATACCTTGTACCTCAAAAATTCGTCTCGTTGCTGAAAACTTGCCTTTGAAACATTTAATTCCATCTTCTTGCATTTTTGGTGAAGATTCAATTAAATATCTTTGTAAATCAGCCCTATTCTCTATTTGATATTGGATAGTTAATTTTTCTTGATCAGCAGCATCATCCTGCTCTTGCTTAAACAGACTCGCTTGAATAAAGCCTGGAAATTGAAGCATGGCATTCGCATGCTCCCTTAACCACACGGTAAACTCAGGGTAAATGTCCTCGTCAATATTTAGGTTCACTTCATAAATCACCATGATTTTTTCCTGCTAAAACAAAGAATGATTAACGTCAAACCGGCGCAGATGCTTATTGGGATCCCTGGATTGATGTGACGTCCATTGGTCAATATCAAATAAGGCATCAGCCCACCAAATAATGTCAGACTAATATTATATGAAATTGCCAGTGCTTTACCACGTTGTACCGGATCAAATTGAGCCACCATAAATGCGGGCAATGCTGAATTAAGCAGTGCCTGAATAATTGCAAAAAAAACCAAGGCTACAATACAACCACCAGCATTTAAGTCAGGCATCACACTAAAACACACATAAGAAAACAGCAAATACAACAAAGACGATATTTTCACTTGCCTCATGACGCTGATTTTATCAGCCAAAATACCACCCAGCGGTAAAAAAAGTAAATAAACCAACAGGCCAATGAGTGAGATCAAAGTGGATTTTTTATGTGAATACAGGCTTAATGTCTCTGATAAAAATGTTGGCATGAAAATGAATGTCATATAAAAAGCTGACGCAGATAGACTTGACGTGATAAAAACAGTTACCAACCCTTTTTTATGATTTGTTATCAGAGTAAGAAATCCAGATCCAGCCGGCCTTTTATCAACCAAATCGTCCTTGATTTTATTTCTAATAACAAAACAAGCACACCAACCAAGTGCACTCATCAAAAATGGAATACGCCAACCATATTGAATAATCTGCTCATGTGGCATTAGATTCAGGAGGACAAAAACACTGAGGTTTGCCAATAGCAATCCCAAGCTGCCCCCCATAAATGCCAGACTACCTGACAATGCTCCTTTCTTTCCTCCCTGTTCAACAGCCATGATGATCGCTGACGAGAATTCGCCTGATATGGATAACCCCTGAATGATTCTACACCCAACAAGAACTACCCACTGGTAACTACCCATCGTGCTTGTCGGTAACAAACCAATGGTAGCCGTGGCAAACGTCATTAGCAGCGTTGTAACTAGTAAGATTTTCTTTCGACCATAACAATCAATCAGATAACCAAAAACCAAGCCACCAAACGGTTTGATGCCATAACTAATCACATAAGCCAATACAGCAAAATTTATTGCAGACTTTTTTGAAAAAGAAGAAAAAAACACCTCGGATAATATAGGTATAAGAAATGCAAACACACTAAAATCATATACTTCAACCAACGTTCCTAGAAAGGCAGATATGATTGCAAAATTTTTCATTTGTAGCTTGATAAATATGTGTGATCTATTCTATCATTGAATGCTATGGAACGACAGTAAGTGACACCTTTATGCATATGGAAGTAGTTCAAAATTTACACCACTCTTTTTCAGAACAATTTGAATTGCAATTTAATAAAGCCTTTCGTTCACTAAAAATGTTAGGGTGTGATTATTTTTATTTTTTAGGCACAGACAGCGGGATAAGTTATCGGTTATGCAGTCATGAGGATTGGATTGATTTTTATGCTGACGAAAAATTCATATTAAGTGACCCTCTTCAGCGAATCTCAAAAAACTCAACATTTATAGCTTTGCCATGGGAACAAATCACCCTGCTTCATGGCAATGAGAAAAAAGCGATGTACGGCAGGGTTTCTTTTGGATTATTTAACGGGTTAACAATAGCCAGAGAGCACCGAAAAAGAAAATATATTTTTGCATTGGCCACTGAATCAAAAGAACACGATTTGGCCAGATACCTTTTGCTGGAAAAAATAGATACATTGGAAACATTTATTCAGGACTGCATAAAATTATTTAATCAGTACTTGCGATGATTGCTTGCTCCGTCAACACTCAAACCTGCTTGTTAATACAAGCCTCAGTAGCTCTATTTTGCAAAAATAAATGATCTCCCATCGACTCAAACAGCATGACATAAGTTTCATCACCCTCAATCAATTGCAACGCA
>JBCKWE010000035.1:0-16898 GCA_038923045.1 Legionellaceae bacterium | reverse complement strand
AAAACAAATCTTCGGATAACGCTCTTGCGCCATGGCCAAATTCACCCGGGTCGGCGCAAGGTACATCAGTGTATCACTGCCATCCAAGGCCAAGTAATCAAACGCTTTATTACGAAACTCAAGCATCGCCTTTTCGTCATCTGAATACACCCAGCGAGCGCAAGACGTGTTCACCGCTTCATAAACACAATCCACTTTGTATTCGTGCTTCAATCGGTGAGCTACCACCTCAAACTGCAGTACGCCGATCGCGCCTAAAATCAGCTGATTGCTGTTGAGCGGTCGGAACACCTGCGTGGCACCTTCTTCGGATAATTCAATCAAGCCTTTGATCAATGCTTTGCTTTTCAAGGGATCTTTTAAACGCACCAAACGAAACATTTCTGGCGCAAAATCGGGAATACCGGTAAATTTCAGTGCCTCACCCTGGGTGAAGGTATCACCAATCCGAATGGTGCCATGATTATGCAAACCAATGATATCGCCAGCCAGAGCCATCTCAGTCAACGTTCTATCACCGGCCATGAACGTTAACGCATTGGCGATTTGCACCTCTTTCCCTAATCTCAAATGGCTTAATTTCATGCCTTTTTTATACGTTCCGGAACAAATTCTCATAAAAGCGATCCTGTCCCGATGTTTGGGATCCATGTTCGCCTGGATTTTAAAAACAAACCCGGTAAAGGCCTCTTCATACGGTTCAACCACACGCGTTTGCGTGGCGCGAGGTCTGGGAGCCGGTGCGTAATGCGCGAAGTCATCCAATAATTCCTTGATACCAAAATTATTGATGGCTGAACCAAAATATACTGGTGTTAGTTTTCCAGCTAGGTAGGCTTCTGGGTTAAATTTGTGAGACGCGCCTTTTACAAGCTCAATCTCATCTCGTAATTCCTGAGCCGATTCACCCAACAATTCATCCAGCCGTGGATTGTCAATTCCTCGAATTTTGACCGCGTCTTGTTTTTGTGCGTTTTTTCCGGATTGATACAGGTAAATCGTATCCTGATAAAGGTGATAGATGCCTTTAAAGCGTTTGCCCATGCCAACGGGCCAAGTCACCGGAGCACATTGAATGCCAAGTACGGTTTCGACTTCATCAAGCAGATCAATGGGTTCGCGACCCTCTCTATCCAGTTTATTAATAAACGTCATGATAGGCGTATCGCGAAGGCGGCAGACTTCCATCAATTTAACGGTGCGTTCCTCAACGCCTTTTGCGACGTCAATCACCATCAATGCCGAATCAACTGCCGTCAAGGTACGGTATGTATCTTCCGAAAAATCTTCATGTCCTGGCGTATCCAATAGGTTCATAACATGTTGATTATGAACAAACTGCATGACGGAGGTCGTGATTGAAATGCCGCGCTCTTTTTCCATCTCCATCCAGTCGGATGTTGCATGTCGCGTTGCCTTGCGACCTTTCACGGTTCCAGCCATCTGAATAGCGCCTCCAAATAACAACAGTTTTTCAGTGACCGTGGTTTTCCCTGCATCAGGGTGAGAAATAATGGCAAATGTTCGCCGTTTGGTAAAATCGTCAAAAAAATCGGACATAGTTGCTACCAGATAAATGAAGTCGACGGGTTCAAGCCTCTACAACACCAACCAACTCCTCCAACGCACACACAACTTTATCCTGATCATCGTGCGTTAAATAAGGATGCATCGGAATACTCAGCACATGGCGTGCAGCATGCTCTGTGTTTGGAAACCGTTGCGTGCCGGGAAATAGTGTCTTGAAAATGGGTTGTTCATGGAGTCCTGTTGGGTAATGAACGGCGGTGGGGATCCCTCTTTTTTGAAGTGCTTGCTGGAGAACATCGCGATCGGGTACTGCCAGCGTATATTGAGCAAATACACTCATGTTATGCGATTTAATGTGTGGTTTCTTCAATCCTGCAGGTAATAACTGTGCGTAACGTGCAGCGACCTGTTGTCGCAGTTCAACTTCCTCTGGGAAAATCACCAGTTTCTCCAGCAAAAATCCTGCCTGGATAGTATCAAACCGACCATTAATACCCAAGCGAGTATGATGATAACGTTTCGACTGGCCGTGCAGGCGTATTTCATCCATACGGGTTGCCAACTCAGCATCATGGGTGAAACACGCACCGCCATCACCATAACAACCCAACGGTTTTGATGGGAAAAAGCTGGTGCAGGCAATCGTGGTTAATCCACATGACTGTCGACCCTTGTACGTTGCACCAAAACTTTGTGCGGCATCTTCAATAACCGGTAAATTATATTTTTTGGCAATTGCATTAATTTCATCATAGTCCGCACATTGTCCATACAGACTCACAGGCATAATGGCTTTGGTTTTACCGGTGATGGCTGCCTCAATGGATGCCGCATTGATATTGTACGTGTCGCTATCAATGTCAACTAATACAGGTATAGCGCCTAGCAATGCAATCACTTCAGCAGTTGCAAAAAAGCTAAACGGCGTGGTAATCACTTCATCGCCAGCACCAATGTCTAATGCCATCAACGCAATTAACAAGGCATCTGTGCCACTGGCAACAGCCAACGCATGCTCAACCCCAACAAATTGAGCCAACGCCCCTTCCAACTCCGCGATCTCAGGCCCCATAATATAAGCACCATGATTCAAGAGTGCCTTAAATCGGGCAAACAAGCGATCTTCGATACGCTCGGACTGCGTTTTTAGATCGATAAATTGCATGGGCGCATCCTTGATAAGAATAAAACTAGATAAAAAAACACAGGCAATAATATCAATCTCGCGTTAATTAGTCAAATCGCACATCCAACTACACGCGGCCTGGTTAATCAAGTAAAAAAAAGTTTACAAATTAGATTGAATTGGCGATATACTCTGCCAATGATTAATAACAGGAATATGGCATGACATTGAAGGCCATGTATAACACCATCGCAAGTCAATATGCGACTGCCGATTGCTTTGGGTCTATAAGCAATAGCCATAAATGTGCTATTGGCCAAATTACACGTGCAAACTTAGGACTGCGCCCTAATTATAAGGTGCTGGACTTTGGCGTAGGCGATGGTGCTTTTTTAAAAAAACTGGAAAAGCAAATGCCGAGTGCTGAGTTTACCGGTATTGATGTGTCGGGAGAGATGCTAAAGCATGCGCGTGAGGCGTTGCCATTGACCACCATTGAAGCCTGTGCCACGCATGCGAGCCAGTATCTACCACACCATAGCCAAGATTTGGTGCTGGCTCATTTTATAAATGCTTATGTCCCGATTGATGCGTTATTTAATCAGGCGAACCTTCTGGCCCGGTCCAACGGCTACTTTTCACTCATCACTACTACGTATGACTCATTCCCCGTAGCTCAAAAACATCTGGCTGATTTTATTACCAGAGAATCATTACTTAGCTGTATTGTTGGACATTATTACAAAGCGGTAGTCAAAAATACGACGGTTGCCGGTAGTAAAGAACAGTTATTGAATGCCTTTAAACGCCACCAGTTTGATGTGGTGGAGCATCAACGTATACGCCTCCCTATCACGCTTAACAACATTGATGAACTGGCTTTGTTCGGCATTGAGGGGACGTGGTTTTTAAATAGTTTGTCTATTCGCATGTTACCTAAAAACTTCTTACTACAACGTATGAAACGTGTATTTAGCAAAATTTTTACATTTCCGTATCATGATACCCATGTGATTGATATTATTTTGGCAAAGAAATAAAAGAGAGGGAGTCGTAGGCGGATGAGGGGTTTTTACAACCCCAGATTATCCCGCTTGAATATACGATCAGCCCGGTAACTGGATCGCACCAGCGGTCCAGAAGCCACTTCAAAGAATCCCTTTTTCAGACCAATCTCACGTAAATCTGCAAATGTTTCAGGTGTGACATAACGTTCTACAGGTAGATGGTTCCTGGTCGGTTGCAAATATTGGCCTAAAGTCAAAATATCAATCTGATGAGCCCGCATATCATCCATCGTTTTGATAATTTCCTCGTCTGTCTCGCCCAAGCCAAGCATCAAGCTGGTTTTAGTGTACACATCAGGACGATATTGCTTGGCATAAGCCAACACATCCAGTGTTTGCCAATACCCGGCGCGATTATCTCGAACGGGGTGCGTTAAACGCTCAACCGTTTCAACATTTTGTGCAAACACATCAACACCACTATCCAGCAAGACCGCAATGTCTTTGTGTACGCCTTGAAAATCAGGCGTTAAGGCTTCCACTTTGGTTTTTGGACTTCTCAGTTTAATAGCACGGACCGAGTCGGCATAATGTTTGGCTCCCCCATCAGGCAAATCATCGCGATTTACTGACGTTAATACGACGTAATCAAGGTTCATCAACGCCACCGTTCTTGCGGTATTCTCAGGCTCCTGAGCATCAAGCCAACCCTGAGGATTGCCCGTGTCCACGGCACAAAACCGACAGGCTCTTGTACAAACAGACCCCATTAACATGATGGTTGCCGTACCATGTGACCAGCATTCTGCAATGTTCGGGCATTTAGCTTCTTCGCACACAGTGGAAAGCCTGTGCTCCTTAACGAGCGCTTTAACCTGCGCGTAAGCCGGTGTCGTATGATTAACAATACGCAACCATTTAGGCTTTGGAAGACGCTGGTGGGTCTCATCCATTGATTTAACACCGTCTTTAATGGCCAAGAAGCCCTGGGATGTTTTATATTTTTGTCCGCTTACAACAACAACTGGAATATCAGCTAATTTTTGCATGTTGGCCCCTATACTGCGTAAAGCATCGGTTTGTAAACGGAAGTCAACCAGGCTCTACGATGCAATAAAGACAACAAAAGTCGCACTTCTAGGAGTGTAAGGAAGCTGGTGAGCATCACATCGCTGAGGTAATGCTTGCTTAAAAAAATACGCGTTGAAAGAATCAATAATCCCGTCAAGAGAAACGCATAACAATGCCGTGGAAACACAATGCATAAACCAAATGCGAGACTCGTGATGGTTGTCGTGTGGCCGGATGGAAATGACCAAAATTTAGGATTTAACTGCATGCCATAAAACCCGTACAGCTGATTATCAAACAGCAATTCTGGACGAGCCCTGCTCAGAAGAACTTTTAAGACAAAGCAAATAAGGCTTGAAACCAGTACACACAACCATAAAAACAAAAGGCGAGCCTCCCATTCTTTATCACGACGAATATAACGAAAAAACATAAACAATAAGAACAAGCCGACAATGTATATTTTATTTATACCAATTGCGGCTATTAACTTCAGTAAAGGTAGTGTTTTTAGAAGAGCAAACCCATTAAAAAAATACGCGATTGGCTTGTCAAAATAAAAAAAAGACAACACAGTAAACCCCACATAACTTGCGGCAATCCATGGCTGTAGCATTGTTTTCAATAAGCGATCAAATGGACTCATGCTCTAATCCCCGGATGTTTTGACTGTAATTAAGATGTAAAGTACTATACACCGTAAAAAAAAGAAAGTCAGCATTGGAGAATGTCTATGCCACCCATTAAAATCCTAGCTGATGCCACACTCCCCGGCCTATCGGCTCTGTTTAAGCCTCCATTTACATTAACGTGTTATCACAGTCAGGATGAAGTTCGTAAGTTGCGGGTCTCTCAAAATATATTATTATGCCGTTCAACGCTACGTGTTGGCGCCGGACTATTGAGTAATAGCTCGATTGAATGTGTGGCTACAGCCAGCAGCGGTATAGATCACATTGATAGCAACTATCTGAAACAACATCATATTAACCTATTTGATGCCAAGGGTTCCAATGCCCGCGCTGTGGCGGATTATGTTGTCGCCACAATCGCCGCACTCTGTCATCATGGAAACCCAATAGGCAAACTTGCGGGTGTCATCGGCGTCGGTGAAGTAGGTTCGCGCGTTGTGACACGGTTACTAGCAGCCGGCTTTGAGGTAATCTGTTTTGATCCGCTAAAGGCACAACAAAATAACAACTATTCCTACTGCGGGCTGTCCGACTTAATCACATGTGACGTATTGTGTGTTCATGCAAACTTGCACGATTTACCCCCCTTTCCTAGCAGGAATTTATTAAATGCCAATTTTTTTGCACAATTAAAAAAAAATATCATTATCATCAATGCGGCACGCGGTGGAATTGTTAACGAAGCAGACTTGCTGGCAACACCGTGGCCAATTACTTATTGCACTGACGTTTACGAGCACGAACCCACCCTTGATCCACGCCTTGTTAATTTTGCCACCGTGTGCACACCTCACATTGCCGGACACAGTATTGAGGCAAAAATTACCGCTGTCGTTCAGATAAGTCAACAGCTGCACAATCATTACAGATTAACCATGCCATCGGCAGAACGAACTGTCCTTGATCCCGTTGCTATTATTTCTGCTGGGAAAAGCTGGCAAGATACCGTTTTGAGTTTATACAATCCTCTGATAGAGACTCGCGCGTTAAAAGCCGTCATTGACAAAGAAAGCGCTTTTTTATCGCAACGAAAGGCACATCAATATCGCCATGATTTTAATTCCTACACGGTCAGTGGGTTGGATCAACGAACGAGACGATTACTCGGTTATTAGGCAATGGCCTCCGCTATCGGGAGATCCCTCACGGCATTAGGGACCTGATGACGAATCATGATAAGAAATGGCACAAAGCCGAAAGCCAATACAAATGCAATTTGATAAAAGCCCACCCAACCAAACATGGACTGTAACATCACGGCTATAGGGCCTGAAATAACCCGTGGTAAGGCTGAAAAAGCAACCAAAATAGAGAATTGCGTCGCTGTAAAACGACGATTAACTAACCGCATAAACAAGGCAACCAATGCTGTTGAACCCATTCCCGCTGCAAAATTATCACTCACCACGGCGAGAATAAAAATGGGCAAGCTTTTACCAACGATGGCAAAATCGATGAAAATTGCATTTGTAAGCGCTTGTATCAAACCGAACACGAATAGTGCGCGATAAAGTGACCAACGCATCAACAACAAACCAGCTGTTAACCCACCTAATATAATTGAACCCAGCCCCATAATCTTGTTAACATAAGCAATGGTCTCTAGAGAAAAACCAATTTCCTGCATGAGAAATGGCATCATAATGCCGCTGCTCGTCGTTGTGAACGCTTCACCCATTTTATAAAAAAACACAAAAAACAATAAAATACATACTTTCGGGCGAGACAAAAATTCTCTAAATGGATCGAGAAATGAAGAAGAAAAATTAGCTTTTTTTACCACAGGTAGCGATGGCTCAGGGCTGAAAAATACCGCGATCATGCCAGGCAACATTAATAATCCCATCACCCGATAAACCACGGCCCAGCCAGCGTATTGCGCAATAATCAGGGCTAAACCGCCTGCAATCAATAGTGCAATCCGCATACCTAACACCGCTAAAGATGCGCCTAGACCGTGTTCTTGCACAGGCAGATATTCAATACGATGCGCATCAATAGCAATGTCTTGTGTTGCAGAAAAACAGGCTAGCATGCATGCCACGATCACCATTAATGTTGGGGATATCGAAGGCGTGAGCCATGCCATTGCATTAAATCCGAGTAATAAAAGCGCCTGCATAACGCCCATCCAGCTGCGGCGTTTGCCGAAAGGCAACAATGAATAACGGTCGAGCAAAGGCGCCCAGGCGATTCGAAAAACATAAGGCAAAGCAATCAGGCTCAACATCCCAGTTGCCGCAAGTGACATGCCCGCTTCATAAAACCAAGCCTGAAGTGTGCTGCCAATTAATGCGTAAGGAAGTCCTGATGAGAAGCCTAGGATAAAAACGATAAACAAGCGCTTGTTCATGGGTTACTCGAAAGGATTCATGCGATATGTGCCACCTGATGACACCCTCATCCGCCCTGTCGGGCACCTTCTCCCGTAAGCGGGAGAAGGGATACTTCAGGGAATTACGCTTTCTGTACAGAAATCAAATGAATATTAAAAATCAACGTTTCATTTGGTCCAATTGGTCCGCCAACACTGCGTGGCCCATAAGCCAAATTAGACGGAACATAGATTTCCCATGTTGATCCAGCCGGCATTAACTGTAACGCTTCAGTCCAGCCAGGTATCACTTGTGACACTTTAAATGTAGCGGGTTTTCCTGTTTTATCTGTGCTGTCAAAAACGGTACCATCGATTAATGTACCTTTGTATTCAACAGTAACGTCATCTTCTTGTGCAGCTTTCACGCCTGTGGCATTGGTAATGATCTTGTACTGCAAACCACTGGGCAGAGTCACCACATCTGGTTTTGCTTTATTTGCACTTAAGAATGCATCTCCTTTTGACTTGTTTATTGTAGCTTGTTTTTCAGCTTCAGCTGCATGTTTAGCCATTAAATCCGTTTGAAATTTACTAAGAGTATCTTTCATTTGTTGTTCTGTCATCAGCGTTTTTCCACCACTCAGGCCATCCTGAATCCCTTGAGCCATCATGACAGAATTAATTTCAATGTCTTGCTTTCTTAGGTTTTTACCCAAATCTACACCAACACTATAAGACAATTTGTCCAAGTCAGTATTAAGTGCTGGCGCATCCACCGCAACAACAACTGCCGACATGGTTAACCCCATGATGGCAACAGCGACCAATTTCATTTTCATAACCTATCCCCTGTTAATCATATAAAAACATAAAAAATAAAAAATTTCCCGATCATTTTGCCTAATATCAAATGAAATTACCAGTACCTCTTGAAAATTGATTTCACGTCAAGGAAAATAGCCCCATCTAGCTAATTACGGATAAAAAAATGAAACGAGTCGTATTCATGATTTCAGATGGAACAGGGATTACCGTTGAATCACTGGGCAATAGCTTGATGACTCAATTTGAGGGCGTTGAATTCGAAAAGCAAACGATTCCCTATATAGACACGATTGAAAAAGCGAATGTCCTTATTGAGCAAATCAACCATAGCTATGCCTCAACGGGAATAAAGCCACTGGTGTTCATGACATTGGTCAATCCTGAAATCAGTGCACATATCAATCAATCTAATGCTTGCCTATTTGACCTGTTTAAAACATTTCTTTATCCACTCGAAGAAGAGCTTGGCATCAAATCATCTGACACCGTAGGACGTGCACACGGCGTAGCCGACAGCAAATCCTATGATCTGCGCATTGAAGCCATCAATTACGCATTAACTTATGATGATGGCGTAAAATTACGTGGCTATGAAAATGCCGATATCATCTTGGTTGGGGTGTCTCGTTGTGGCAAAACGCCCAGTTGCCTGTACATGGCGCTGCAATTTGGGATATTCGCGGCCAATTATCCCATCACGGATGATAATTTAGACCATTTTCGTCTGCCTGAATCATTAAGGCCCTATAAAAACAAATTATTTGGACTAACGATTGATCCCGAGCGTTTGCAACACATTCGAACCGCACGCTCTCCCAATACACAATACTCATCAATACTTCAATGCCGCATTGAAGTCGTTGAGGTCGAGGCCATGTATAAAATGGAAAATATTCCTTTTATAAACTCTACTCGTTTTTCTGTTGAGGAAATTGCAACAAAAGTGATGTCCATTGCAGGCATGCCGCGCAGAATTTAAGGGAGATCCATCGATTGTTCTTGACCTTCAAGACACTGGCCGCATGCGTCGTTATCACACTTAGGCGTCGATGATTGTTTTTGTGTAGTTTCGTTTTGCTCAGTCGAAGATATCTTCGGCGCCACTGCGGGATTAGGAGGCGTGATGGTTATATAGAGGAGTCCTAAAAGCGCACTAAAAACTAAAGTGAGGACAATTAAGTTTGTTGATGAAATTTTCATGTTTATTCTCCTTAAATACTACAATTACTACTGAGCCGAACTGCCGGCTACTTTCCAATTCCACGGTAACAAAACTTAACTTAAATAACAGCAATTCTGGGTGAACGTTAGAGTCCGCTATTTTAAAGGCCCAAATGCCTGTTGAATAAAATTACTTTCGCAGAATCTTGATGTAGGGTGGGCAAAGAAGCGGGAGCGACGTGCCCACCATGCCTGGTTCTGGTGGGCACAGGCTTGTGGCCCTTAGCCCACCCTACGTTCTGTTCACCCAGAATATCTACTTAAATAAAGATGCTATGGACAAATTCATCCCATCACCTATACTAAACGTACTACCCAACTAAATAAAGGCAAAAAAAATGAAAGTTTCAGAAATTATGACTACATTAACCGACCTTGATCCATCACTAAATACTCCAAAAAATTATCTCGCCCTACAGAAAACCGGAGATAATATAGGCAATGTGATTAGTGACCTTAAGATATTGAAGGCCCGTGGTAAATTAACCCAAAAGAGCTTTAACGACCTAGTAACTAATATTGATGTGCATAAGGCTGATGAGTCGAATCACCCATAAATGGCTTCTGCGAGCAGTTGTTGGCTCAGTCCTAATGGCACTAGCTTAACCTAGTGCCATTAGGACTGAGCCAACAACTTTACCGTGATTAAGGAAACGCGTGAATTGCCCATCCATCTAACTTATGATAATTTATAGAGGAGTCAAACTATATTCACAGGTTACTACACATGAATCAACAAAACGATGCTGTTAAAAAAATTCGACAAGCTACACTTGATTGGTTGGCAGAAAACTTCCCTGCGGCATTTTTTAAAAAATCGCATCATATCAAACCCCTTAAAATAGGTGTTTTTGATGACATCATTGATTTTTATGAGCGGCTTGACTCGCCACCGTTTAGTAAAAAAGTGCTGCGTGAAGCCATTAACTATTACAGCGCCTCACCCGCGTACCTCTCCTGTCAGAAACAAGATGTCGCGCGTGTCGATTTATTTGGCAATGAAGTCGATACTGTCACTGAAGATCAAGCCAAATATGCCTGCCTTCGTTACCAACAGCGGTATACGAAAGTTAAAGTTTCCGACAAGCCATTAGATAATTAATAGCAACGGAATCCTGTAGTGCGGTCTTGCGAGTAAACGGATTATAAGCAAGGCCTGACATGCCAACGATCTCAAGACCTGCGGACAGAACCATCTGTCCCAATTCACTCGGTTTTATAAATTTATCAAAATCATGGGTTTGACGAGGAAGCAAACCCAGAATATATTCGGCTCCCACAATGGCTGCGGCATAGGCAAGTGGTGTTCGATTAAGCGTTGATAAAAACAAATACCCGCCCTCTTTTAACAAGCGAGTACCGTGCTGAATAACCAACAGGGGATCTGGCACGTGCTCCAGCATTTCCATGCAAGTGATGCTATCAAATGGCGCATCAGTAAACGATTCAATCGGCAGGCACACGTAATCAATACTCAACTTGCTTGCCTGCGCATGTCTACGTGCGCTTTCAAGTGCGCTGGCTTCAACATCAAGACCGATAACGGCAGCACCTTTTATGGCCATGCCTTCGCATAAAATACCACCCCCGCAACCCACATCTAAAATACGTTGACCTGAAAGATCAATAAATTGTTGAATAAATGCAAGGCGTACAGGATTAATATCATGCAAGGTTTTTAACGGTCCGTCCGTGTCCCACCATTGCGTGGCAAGGGGCGCGAATTTAGCGACTTCCAGTAAATCAACCGTACTTTTTGTATTCATGCCAGCAAATCCAATGGTTTAAAAAAGGCCACTACCGCAGGATTGGTAATGAAGCTAATGTTATAAGGGTGTTCTGCAACCAAGCTCGGAAATAACCTGGCTTCGGGCACGAGGGCGGCAATCCGTCCAAACAAAATCAACTGCAATCCAGGATTAAATTCTGCCAACTGGTTCAGTAAACTATGCATAAATGGCCGCCATTGACGCGCATGCCAAGGTATATTGCCTTCACTATAAACGAGTGTTGCGTTCAATAGCAAAAAACCATGCTGTATAAAAGCATTGAACAATTGGGATCCAGTTTGGATGTAGGCTGATTTATTCAGGCAAGCAATCGCTTCTTGTGAAAAATCATCCGATAGATCCCCGCGTGCATACAACAGCATTTTAATTAAATTACGCAATGACGTCGCACGGTTAACCTCTTTGCTCAATCCCGTGGAACGCCACAATGACGCGACCGCGGCATCCCAAAACGCAAACCCATTGGCGGATTTTACACGTGGGTATGGGGATTCGCCTAAAAGAATATACCGCATGTTTTCCAGCGGCAGACTAAAGGCTGCGAATAAGGATTTATATTTTGGCAAGTAATGTTCCGCATGGGGCAATTGCTGAAGATAATCTGAATCTACCGTCTGAAGTGCCGTTTCTAATATATTACGCCATTGTGGGTGGGCTTGTTCAAGGAGAGCTGTAATCATTTGAATATAGTCTAGCTGATTTTGGGAGATATCTTACCAGAAATACCCGCGATTCTCATGATTTTTTTTTCACCCTACTTCGCCATAACGCCAAATATGCTATCATTAGTACTTTATATTCGTGACGATGCGCCCATGACTTTAACTTCTTTAAATGCTATCTCCCCTATTGATGGCCGATACCTTAAAAAAACCGGCTCACTAAGCCCTTATTTCAGCGAGTTCGCCTTGATTTATTACCGATTGCGGGTTGAAATTCGCTGGCTGGAATCATTAGCGGCCAATGAACTGATTCGTGAGGTAGCCCCTCTGGATGAGGCATCACGTACCTTTCTGGCCAGTATACTCAGCCAGTTTGATGAAACTGAAGCGATGAAGGTCAAGGCCTATGAAAAGAAAACGAATCATGACGTCAAGGCGGTGGAGTACTATCTCCGGGACAAACTCAACGAATCCTCCTCCTTAAAAGAAATAACCAGCTTCATTCATTTTGCCTGCACCTCGGAAGACATTAATAATCTAGCCTATGCACTGATGATGAAGGAAGCCATCGCACAAATTATTCAGCCAACGCTGGCCGAAATTGTCGGTGGAATCACGCTTCTGGGCAAAAAACACGGCGATGCGGCCATGCTGGCGCGCACACACGGTCAGCCTGCAACGCCAACAACGGTAGGTAAGGAGTTGATTAATTTCGCGGCTCGCCTTAAACGTCCACTGCAACAATTGGCAGAGGTATTAATGGCAGGCAAATGCAATGGCGCCGTGGGTAATTACAACGCACACATCATTGCCTATCCCGAGGTAGACTGGCGCAAGCATTGTGCTAATTTCGTCACATCATTAGGCCTGTCCTTCAGCGCCTACACCACGCAAATTGAACCCCATGACGGGATTGCTGAAATTTCTCATTTGATGATTCGCATCAATAATATTCTGCTGGATTACACCTGCGATGTCTGGAACTATATTTCATTAGGCTACTTTAAACAAAAAACCGTTGCGGCAGAAGTCGGCTCCTCCACCATGCCTCATAAGGTCAACCCCATCGACTTTGAAAATGCAGAGGGAAACCTAGGGCTGTCGAGTGCTTTGTTTAATCATTTTGCAAATAAATTAACGCAGTCACGCTTGCAGCGCGATCTGTCCGATTCGACTGTTCTGCGTAACCTCGGCGTTGCCTTTGCCTACGCACTGATAGCCTTCCAATCCATTGCCAAAGGCAATAACAAGCTTCAGATCAATAAATCTGCACTCAACGAGGATCTAGATGCTAACTGGCAAATTCTCAGCGAAGCCATTCAAACGGTCATGCGACGTTATCAGGTACCCAACGCCTATGAACAAATGCGTGATTTAACACGCGGTTCAGCTATCGATGCGGAAGGCCTCAAACAGTTCATTCAAGCCTTAGACATCCCGAATGATGCCAAAAAACACCTGCTGACATTAACACCTGAAAAATATACAGGTTTAGCCACACAACTGGTCAAAGCCTTTTCATGACGACCTCGTTGTCACAACAAGGAAAAATGTACGCGTTTGATGTACTGGTGATTGGCAGCGGGCTGGCGGGGCTGCATTACTGCATGCAACTGTTAAGCCTACAACCGAACTTGAAAATAGCACTCGTGTGCAAGGCGGAAGCGTTTGAATGCAATAGCCGTTATGCTCAGGGTGGCATAGCCGCTGTTTGCTTGCCCGAGGATTCCATTGAATCACACATTGCCGACACCCTGCATTCAGGCGACGGCTTGTGTTACGCGCCAAGCGTTGAGTGCGTTATTCGCCAAGCACCACATGCCATTGAGCAATTGCAGCAATACCCTATCCATTTCAATCAAAAAGATAATGGTGATTATTCATTGGCACATGAAGGCGGCCATAGTCACCGTCGAATCTATAACTGTGGTGATCAAACGGGCTTGACCGTCATTGAAGCCGTTATCCATGCGGCTCGACAGAAACCACAGCTTCATTTTTTTGAAAACCATGTGGCTGTAAATTTAATTACACACTACCACCCTCACCGCACCGATAATCAAGGGGAGGTGCTTGGCGCCTATATTCTGGATTGCCATGAGAACCGTGTTCACACCTTCGCAGCACGCTGCGTTGTGCTGGCGACCGGTGGTGCTGGCAAAACGTATCGCTATACCACCAACCCCATGGTGGCAACAGGTGATGGCGTAGCCATGGCATTCCGCGCAGGCGCTCGCGTTGGCAACATGGAATTTTATCAATTTCACCCCACGTTATTGCATCATCATTCCCTCAATAATTTTTTAATATCTGAAGCGGTGCGTGGCGAAGGCGGGTTGCTTAAAAACGCCGATACTGGCAAACGGTTTATGGCTAACTACGCCCCTGCACAAATGGAACTGGCAACACGAGATGTTGTCGCGCGCGCAATATTTAGTGAAATAGAACAAGGTCATCATGGTTTCGTACATCTAGACATCACCCATCAAACCAAACCATTTCTGAAAAAACGCTTTCCACAAATTTACAGCACGCTGTTATCCATTGGTATCGAGATGAGTCAGGATATGATTCCTGTAGTACCAGCGGCACATTATCAATGTGGTGGTATCTTGACTGATGTAGACGGTCGCACGGATCTCAAGCGTTTATATGCTATAGGTGAAGTAGCCTTTACCGGCTTGCACGGGGCCAATCGTTTAGCGAGTAATTCCTTGCTCGAAACAGTCGTTATGGCAGAAAATGCCTCACGCAGTACCTTGAACGATATATCATCCCCCTGTAAATTTGCAGAAAAAATACCCTCATGGAGTTCGACTAGTGAAGTGAATGCTCGACGCGCAGGTCAAATCAATGCACATTGGCGCAGTCTGCGGGGTGAAATGACATCCTATGCAGGCATTGTGCGCACCGAAGCGGGCCTGCAAGATCTGCTACACCTAATCGTAAGAAGGCATAAAATCATCGAGGAATATTATTGGAAGCATTCCATTACCCGTGATTTTATAGAATTGCGTAATATCATACTCAATGCGGAATTGATTGTACGTGCAGCGCTATCTCGAAGGGAATCAAGAGGAGGTCATTTCCGAGAAGACTTTCCCCATAAAAATGCTCAAGCACAGGAAAGCATTGCTCGTCTGAATTCTCCACTTACCCCGTTTCCATTTGTATAGAGGCGAAATACCATGTTTAAAGCACAAAACACCTATCAACCTGAAAAGACCCTCATGCGCATCACCAATGACATGAGCATTTGCCAAAGTGACTACCCGCTTGACTGGTATCAACAGGACTTTATTCCCTATGCTGAAGAATATCAGGCTCTGCCCGATCGCAAGCTGACCACGGTATTGGCATGGATGACACCTTACATGCGGAAAGCGCAAGATCATTTTGGTGACAAGCTGCTGCTACTTGCTCATTACTATATGGGTGGCGGCATTGTGCGTCTGATTGAACAATTTGGCGGGATAATTGGTGACTCGTACCAGTTGGCTCTGATGGCCGCTAGGCACCCTGAAAAAACGGTCATCATCGAATCTGCCGTGCATTTTATGGCTGAATCCATCAGCATTTTGGCCAACAAAGACCAGCACGTCTACATTACCAATCCAAAGTCTGGTTGCACGATGGAAATGTTAGCCAAGGATTTCATGGTTCAACCGGCGTTTACTGATCTCAATGCACGCTACGGTGCTGACAATATTCTTCCCGTATGCTACATGAATACTTCGGGACGTGTGAAAGCCATGACTGGCGCACAGGGAGGTGCTGTTTGTACCAGTTCCAATGTGAAAAAAATTTTTCAGTGGGCGCAGAAGCTCAATAAAAAAATCCTGTTCATTCCTGACAAACACATGGGTGAAAATGTAGCTTACTGGCTGGGAATCAATAACATCGCCTATTGGCCCGGGGGTACGGCAGGTGCGCTGTATTCACTGGATGCGCAGGACAACGCTACGCTGGATAATTTTGATCGTTCAGAATTAATTTTGTTTGCCAGTGAATGCGCGGTGCATACACATTATCAGCCCGAGATGTGTGACTATTGGCATACGCAAGGCTACACCACCATCGTCCATCCCGAGTGTCGGAATGACGTCATTCGTGTGGCGCAACTAGCGGGATCGACGGCGTTCATCTGGGATCAAGTGGTTAATGATCGCGCAGGAACGCAGCGTTATGCAATCGGTACTGAAAACCACATGGTTGAAAACTTAAAAGAACATTGCAAAGCCTTAAACATCACCGTCGTTAGTGTAGCCGACGCCCCAAAAACGCCAACTGAAAAAGGCATGGGCTGTGGGTGTGCCACCATGTCTCGCAATGACGCGCCCCACTTGGTAGCACTCCTAGACTTATTGCGTCAGGGGAAAACCATGGCGTACAATGAAGTCCTTGCGGGCGATGTGGTTAATGAATTCACGGGCTCTCGCAGTCGCTTGCAAATCATGGATCAGGCATGGGTTATTGATAATGCGAAAAAGGCCTTGCAGAAGATGATTGAGATTACGGAGTCGTAGTGCAAGATCATGTCATAACCAGCCAACGGGTAACTGAAAGATATGAGGGGTTACCCATTCAGCCTGTTGCCCTTGATTAATTAACAGACCAAAAGGCAGATCGTTGGTTTTAACAAAATCAGTCAATGTTG
>JBCKWE010000034.1:0-17437 GCA_038923045.1 Legionellaceae bacterium | reverse complement strand
AAAGAATTAATGCTGTTTGAGTAAAGGCAATACCAACAACCCACTTAATAACATCAACCTTAATATGAACCATTTCTTGCCTTAAGCTGCTTTGGAGCAAGTCCAGTTTGTTATCGACCATATCAAACTTGCTATCTACCGTATTAAATTTGTTATGGACCATATCAAATTTGCTATCGACCGTATTAAATTTGCTATCCACCATATCAAATCGGTTATCGACCATATCAAATCTATTATTCACCGCATCAAATTTGCTATCAACTGTATTAAACTTGCTCTCCACCATATCAAACTGTTTTTCCACCATATCGAATCGTTTTTCCACCATATCGAATCGTTTTTCAACCATGTCAAATCTTTTTTCAATGATTTTAGCCAGCTTGTCTTGAGAGGTTTCTGCATCCTTTTTGGAAACAAAATTAAAATCCAGAACTTCCGCCAATGCTTCGGCATGCGCCTCAGCTTGTTTCGATACAACACCGTACGACTCAAGTTTTTTAGCGTAGGCGAGGGTATCAAATGCAACAGCATGAGCCATTAGATTACTCCAGTGATGATAAGGAAAGAGAGGTTTACAGTATAGCATAGTCAGGCTGTCCAATGTATAATCCGCCGCACAGTTCCCAACGCCCGCAGGAGCACCCCTGAATGAACTATAAAGCCTTAATCCCGATCACATTACTTATACTATCTCAGCATCCAGCCATGGCGGATAACGCGCAACTACAGCAGCAAATACAGTTGTTACAGGAACAGACACAAGCCTTGCAGACGCAGCTGAATCATCTGCAAAAGCAACTTGTTGCCCAATCGGCGGTTAAAAAGCCAGTTAAACGAAAAACAACACCCAAAAAACTAGGTGCACGCAGAGCAACTGATGTTCACAGCAGCCTTGTTAGTGTGAAATCCGTAAATGGTCATCCTGAATCCCTAGAATATGGTCCAGTAGCCCTGATGGCTGATGGGCATGTTGTTACTTATATTGCAGGAACCCCCATAGTCACGGCGCCTTTTCTAGGTGAAATGCCGGCCTTTGATGGTTCCGATTATATTGTTAACGTGCCCAGCATTAACCGTGACATTCGCTTGCTGCAGCAACGGCGCCGAATGTACCATTCCTATGAACGAATGGGTTATCCCCGACCTAACTCGCCTATTGTTGCGTTTAGCGGTACGGTTAAGCCGCTTGGTTCATGGAATCACGAAAGCTATGGTAAATCCCGCGGAGATTGGACGCTTGGATCCGGCGAACTGGATGTGGCTGCTGCTGTGAATGACAAGGTGGAAGCCTATATTGCCCTAGCGTACGATGAGTCAGCGCCTGCGATGGGTGGGACTCGCGTTTCAAATTCCTCTGTTAATTTGAACATGGGATTTGTTAACATAGGTGATCTTGATGAGTCCCCCTATTATTTTACTGCGGGACAATTGTTCGCGCCATTTGGTCGCTTTTCATCCGCAATGGTCAGTACACCCTTGACCACGCGAATGGCGCGTACCAAATCAAGGCCGTTTATCTTAGGGTATAAGTCTCAAGGGGAGTGTGGTCCATTTGCCGCAGCCTACGCATTTAAAAGTGATACCACCTTGGGTAATTCAGCCACTGGCGGGCTGAATCTGGGGCAAGTTTTTAATACAGGCAATGCGGCCGGTGAGATTGGCGCGAGCATTATTAGTTCTCTGGATGATGCCGGTGGCATACAAAATAACGGTTCTGGCACTGGAACGACGTTTGGTGGGTTTGCATCGTCTACGAATGGTAATGAGTTGGTACATAAAGTGCCAGGGGCAGGCGTGCATGCCAGCATGGGATTTGGCCGTTACAGCTTAACAGCGGAGTGGTTGAGCTCTTTGGGGCGGTTCCATCAGCAGGATCTTAGTTTTAACGGACGCGGTGCTCAACTGCAAGCGGCTCAGCTGGAAGGAGGCGCGACGTTTATTATGTTTGATAAGCCCGCCTCTCTTGGGTTGGGTTATCAGTGGTCAAAAGAGACGCTGGCATTGAACATGCCGCAGCATCGTTTTAGTGGTGTGTATAATATATCGATATGGAAGGATACGGTTGAGAGTCTTGAATATCGACATGACGTTGATTTTGGTGCTAATCAATTTGCAAATGGTGCGGCGCCGATGGGGCAGACGAATGCTAATACAGTGGGTACGGGCGGCTCTTCTGATACCGTATTGGCACAAATTGCTGTATATTTCTAATTACTTTCTAAAGGGATGGCTATGTCAATTAAATCAGATCGCTGGATAGAAAAAATGGCGCTGGATCATGGGATGATTTCACCATTCCAATCAGGACAGGTGCGCGAACGCGATGGGGCACGCATCATTTCTTACGGCGTGTCCAGCTATGGGTATGACGTGCGCTGTTCGAATGAGTTTAAAATCTTTACCAATATCAATTCGGCAATTGTTGATCCAAAAGCATTTGATGCGAACAGTTTTGTTGATGTTCAAGCCGATGTTTGCATCATTCCTCCCAATTCATTTGCACTGGCACGTACAGTGGAGTATTTCCGCATCCCCCGAGACGTGTTGACCATTTGCCTAGGAAAATCAACCTATGCTCGCTGTGGAATTATCGTCAATGTCACACCACTTGAGCCTGAGTGGGAAGGGCACGTGACGCTGGAGTTTTCCAATACGACCACCTTGCCAGCTAAAATATATGCCAATGAAGGCGTGGCGCAGATGATATTTCTAGAAGCGAGTGAAGTTTGTGCGGTTTCTTACCGCGATCGGGGTGGAAAATATCAGGGGCAGGTTGGCGTGACGCTGCCAAGGACGTGAACATCGATTTCTATATTTGTTGGGTGAAGGCCCAACCTACTAATTCACAATCGCATGCTGTCCACGCGAGTCGTTAATCCGTTCGCGCAACCCTTTTCCTGGTTTAAAATGAGGACTATATTTGGCCACGGCTAGTACTCGTTCGCCAGTTTTTGGATTGTGTGCATTACGTGGTGGATGGTAATGCAAAGAAAAACTGCCGAAGCCACGAATTTCAATGCGTTGCCCCCTGATGAGTGAGTCACTCATTAAATAAAGCAGATGGTTGATGCCATTGACTACTTTATCTTCAGGCAACTGCGTCATTTTTGCAACAATATTTGTAATCAATTCAGATTTAATCATATCAAACTCACCCACCCTAATTTGTTGTATTCTACTATTAATACAGACCTGAATAAATTAATCAACTGATTTTTACGCGCCGTTGAATATAAGCCGTGACGATTCCCCAGCTCATCTGCAACGTGGTTGTTTTTGTTACGATAAACGCCTTGGATTTTAATGCTTTGCTGGTGGTAATGACGGTTAGATCGTGTGTATTTTGTTCCATAAGTTGACTTATTGCGTCCCACGTTTGCCCAAAAAATCCCGTGGCATTAATAAAAATCAACGTTGCATTACTTACATTAGCTTGTAAAAAATCCCCCTCGGTAAAATAAATGGTTTTTGCTTTTTTCACATAATTAGGCAAACGAGCCAGGGATTGTTGTTGCTGACAGGCCGCATGATGCAGCGAACCAAACAGTTCAACGCCATGGCTCTCGCGTACATTAAACACCATCGCACAGGCCAGCACCGCTTTGCCGGTCCCGCTGCCTAGGTCGTAAAACACAGTATTAGCGTCTGGTTTTGTCAGAGACAATAATGCGATAAAGGGGATGAAATCAATTTCCCCATAAACATATTCCATTGCGTCTCGTGGGCGGCGAGCATCGCGAGACAGCGCGAAGCCGTCAACGTGGGCGTATAGGTGATGGTACACGCTTTGATGTTGGTCCAGAGCCAACGATCGGCGCCAGCGTTTGATAGCGACTGCCCGCGACCAACGTGGGCAGGACATGATGATCAAAATGGATAGCGGGATCAGGAGAATCCACATCGTTTTAAAGTAGCCCTTGTTCCTGCATCCACGTGTCACTTGCAAATTTTGACATATAATTGCGAATAGAATCAGGTAAAATGACCAAACAACGCTGCCACTTAGTCAAGGTTTTTGCAGCCTGCAAGGCCGCCCACATGGCAGCACCGCTGGAGCCTCCTACGAGCAGGCCTTCTTCACGAATCAGCCGTCGCGCTGTGCTGAAGGAGTCCCTATCATTGGTCTTTACATACGCATCAATTAGGGTGTTGTCTAGCACGTCGGGGAAAAAATCATAACCAATGCCTTCAACAAGGTAGGGTTTTACGTCCACACCGCCGCCGAGAATAGAGCCAATGGGATCAACGCCTATAACCTTAATAGCAGGGTTGTGTTCCTTTAATCGTTTTGCAATGCCCGTTATGGTACCACCGGTGCCAACACTGACAACGACCATCTGCAAATTATCACCGAAATCGTTAATAATTTCTTGAGCGGTATCTTTAAAATGTACATTTGGATTATCCGGGTTGGCATATTGATCAAGGATATGAGAATTTGGAATTTCTTTTTGTAGTTGTCTAGCCAATGAAATATGGCTATCTGGATCATGAGAGGCGGCCTCAGAACGTGTGCGGTAAATCGTAGCGCCCAAGCGTTCAAGCACCACTTGTTTTTCATGGCTCATTTTGTTGGGCATGGTGATAATGACGTTATAACCCAGCACGGCTCCAGCAAGGGCGATTCCGATACCTGTATTGCCAGACGTGGGCTCAATCAAGGTGTCACCGGGTTTGATACGACCATCACGCGCTGCGTTTTTTACCATTTCATAGCCAATTCGATCTTTGACAGACCCACCCGGATTGAGAAATTCGCACTTGGCATACAATTCGCAGGCAAGATCCACGCCTAAATGATTGATTTTAACAACAGGCGTGTGGCCAATGGTTTCGAGAATGTTTGAATAAATCATGATCGTCCTTAATTGAGTATTACCTGAATATCATAGCAGTGGTTGGCATTAAAAAGGAATTGATTAGCACAACGGCATTGCAAGTTACAGGACCTGCGGTATAAAATACTTGATTTCGTTCATTATGTTAAAAGATAGACTGTTGACAGGAGGGAGCGTGGGCTCTTGGTTAAAAAGAACAACCATGCTAGTGGGCTGCCTTGTAGGCGCGCTATTCACGATTAGCGAACCACTCAGCGCTGCTGATACCTACTATCCGGCGTATCCGCCGATAACGGTAGTACAAAACCCTCAACAAAGCCGTGCGGTCAAACGCGGTGAATATTTGGCTAAAATGGGCGATTGCCTTGCCTGTCATACCAATGTAGAGGGTGGAACACCTGCCTTTGCAGGTGGCTTGTCATTCGCAACACCGTTTGGAACTTTTTATAGTCCGAATATTACGCCTGATAAAAAGACAGGAATCGGCAATTGGACGGAAGCTGATTTTGTGCGTGCATTGAAAGAAGGCAAGGATCCCGCTGGACGTAATTATTTCCCGGTGTTCCCTTATGTTTATTTTGCCAATATATCGGATGATGATGCACGGGCATTGTACGCGTATTTTATGAGTATCCCTGCCGTTGAACAACAAAACACACCCCTACCCTTCCCGTTCAGTGTGCCAGGCGCTCGCAGCAGCTTGCTAGGCTGGAATTTGTTGTTCTTTTATCCCAACAGCCATTTCGAGGAAAACCCGAATGAAAGCGCCGTGTGGAATAGAGGTAAATATATTGTCGATGGCCTAGGTCACTGCAGTATGTGCCATACGCCCTTAAATCCATTAGGAGCACAGAAATCACGTTTCTATTTAACGGGGGGATTCATTGAAGGGTATTGGGCACCTAACATTACTCAAAAAGGGTTGGAGTCAGCTAGTGCGGCCGAAGTAGCGGATGTATTTGTAACAAATGAGCTGCTTAACCATGCAGGCCCGATAGCGGGCCCTATGGCGGAAGTAAATCACAATAGTTTGAGCCATTTGACGCAAGCTGATCGCATGGCCATTGCAGTTTATTTGAAAACAGTGGTCAGTGACGAATGGGTTGGTCTTCCGGGTTCAGAAGACGCGCCCACATTAAGCCGTGGAAAGCAGGTTTACATGAGCGCGTGCATTCTTTGCCATCAAAATGGAGAAATGACTGCACCACGCATTGGTAATGGTGCCAATTGGTACCAACGCCTTAAAACCAGTGGGTTAACCGGTCTCTATCGTCATGCAATCAATGGGTACAATAGTATGCCGATAAAAGGCGCCTGTGTGACCTGTTCTGATAATGACATGCTGGCATCAGTTGATTATATTCTTGATAAGTCACTGTCACGTTCACAACGACTCGATGTGGCTAAAGCCGCTATTACGAAGTTCCCAGCCAATGGCCGGGATATTTACAATGAAAACTGTAGCGTCTGCCATAATGACGGGCGTACAGGCGCACCGGTTACAGGGGATAAAAAAGCGTGGGAGCCGTTGATAGCAAAAGATATAGACGTACTGGCTCAGCAAACGGTTAAAGGCAAAAACCACCCTACAAATGGCGGCTGCAAGCACTGCAGTACGGGCGATATAATTGATGCCATTAAATACATGGTTAGCCAATCAAAAACTGAAGGTAATTATTCATTATGGTAAAAATACTAAACCGGTTAAACGCGTGCAAAATAGTAATGCTGCTTTGTGCGTTACTGACTACACAATCAACACTTGCGGCGACTGACCCGTGGCAGATGAATATGTTCAAAGGCGTTACTCCAATAAGCCGGGACATCTACAATTTGCACATGATTGCCATGCTGGTTTGTACAATCATTGGTGTGCTTGTATTCGGGGTCATGTTTTACTCCCTCTTTCGCCATCGTAAATCGAAAGGGTATCAGCCAGCATCATTTCAAAACCATAACAAGCTGGAAATTATCTGGTCAATTATTCCCTTTTTGATTTTGGTAGGCTTGGCAGTGCCTGCGACACAAGTCTTAATTCGTATGGATGACAGCAAGGAATCTCAGGTTACCATTAAGGTGGTCGGATCCCAGTGGAAATGGCGATATCAATATTTGGATCAGGGCATTAGTTTTTACAGCAGTTTATCAACACCCTATGCACAAATTCATAATCAGGAAACCAAAGGACAATGGTATTTGCTGGAAGTCGATAAACCACTGGTTTTGCCGGTAAATAAAAAAATACGGTTTTTAGTTACCTCATCAGATGTGGTCCATTCGTGGTGGGTGCCTGAGCTTGGAATAAAGCGTGATGCCATCCCCGGATTCATGCATGAAGCCTGGGCGCGTATTGATACACCCGGGATTTACCGGGGTCAGTGTGCCGAGCTGTGTGGTATCAATCATGGCTTTATGCCGATAGTGGTGCACGCCGTGAGCGATGGTGAATTCCAGCAGTGGGTGGCAGCGCAACCCAAAGTCACGGATCAGTACGCGAGTGTCGCAATCACGCCGGTAGTTAGCCTCCCGGTCTTGGCCAAAATGAGCCGTAAGGAGCTGATGAAGCTGGGCAAGGATCAATATGAAAGGGTCTGTTCTGCATGCCATAAGGCTGATGGCACTGGTATTCCACCCATGTTCCCAGCGCTGAAAGACAGCTCGGTTGCGGTTGGCAGGCCAATATCAAGGCATATTTTGATGATTTTGAATGGCGTGCCAGGGACTGCGATGCAGCCGTATAAGGAGCAGCTTAGTGATGAGGTTATTGCGGCGATTACCACCTATGAGCGGAATGCTTGGGGCAATAATACCGACGATGAAATTCAGCCTGCAGACGTTGCCAAGGTTCGCAATGATGATATTCAACAACCAATAATGGTTAAAAAAGCTCAAGCTGGAGGTTTGCAATGAGTCACGTAATAGCACACACGGCAGAACAGGATGATCATGGCCCGCATCAGGGTAAAGGTGTAATTGGTTTTATCAAACGGTGGTTATTTACCACGAACCACAAAGATATCGGTACGCTGTATTTATGTTTGGCTATGTTCAGCTTTTTCCTGGCTGGCGGGATGGCGATGTTAATTCGCGTCGAGTTACTACAGCCCGGTCATCGTTTTATTGATCCAAACTTTTTTAATCAAATGACCACCTTGCATGGTTTGATTATGCTATTTGGTGTGGTGATGCCAGCCTTCACTGGCATGGCCAACTGGCAAATCCCAATGATGATAGGCGCGCCAGACATGGCCTTGCCTCGCTTGAATAACTGGAGTTTTTGGTTGTTGCCCTTTGCGTTTGTGTTGCTGATATCAACTATGTTTCACGCCGGTGGTGGGCCTAATTTTGGTTGGACAATGTACGTTCCGCTGTCAACCAAATATGCGCCACCGAGCACGGACTTCATGATTTTCTCAATCCACATGTTGGGGTTATCCTCGATCATGGGCTCGATCAACATCATTGCTACGATCCTCAACATGCGCGCGCCTGGCATGACCATGATGAAGATGCCCATGTTCGTCTGGACTTGGTTGATTACCGCGTTTCTGTTGATTGCTATCATGCCTGTTTTGGCCGGTGCCGTCACGATGATGCTGGCCGATCGGCATTTTGGTACCAGTTTTTTTGAAGCGGCTGGCGGCGGTGATCCCATATTATTCCAGCATATTTTCTGGTTTTTTGGTCATCCTGAGGTGTACGTTTTAGTTTTGCCGGCATTTGGTGTTATTTCCGAGGTGATTCCCACGTTTAGTCGCAAGCCATTATTTGGTTACCACTTCATGGTCTACGCGACGCTCAGTATTGCAATATTGTCTTTCGTGGTTTGGGTGCATCATATGTTTACCACCGGTGTGCCGCTTGGTGCCGAGTTGTTTTTCATGTATACCACCATGTTGATTTCTGTGCCAACGGGCATCAAGGTATTTAACTGGGTTGCTACCATGTTCAAAGGGGCGATGACGTTTGAAACCCCAATGCTGTTTGCGGTCGCGTTCGTATTTTTATTCACAATTGGCGGGTTTACCGGCTTGATGCTGGCCTTGGTTCCTGCGGATTTTCAATACCAGGATACTTATTTTGTAGTAGGACATTTTCATTATGTGCTGGTGCCTGGCGTTATGTTCGCGCTGATGTCTGCAACCTATTATTGGTTACCGAAATGGACGGGGCATATGTATAACGAGTGCTTAGGCAAGTGGCATTTCTGGTTATCGGTCATCTCCGTTAATATCGCCTTCTTTCCCATGCATTTTTTAGGCTTGGCCGGCATGCCGCGCCGTATCCCTGATTACGCGTTGCAGTTTACCAATTTCAATGTGATTGCATCAATTGGTGCATTTATATTTGGCTTGTCGCAATTGTTGTTTTTGTATAATGTCATTCGAACGATACGCCATGGAAAAAAAGTGGATGCCCAAGTATGGGAAGGCGCGCACGGTCTGGAATGGACCCTGCCATCCCCTCCGCCATACCATAGCTTCACAACACCACCGGTTGTTAATTAACGAATGGCCGTAAAAAAGCACATAAAATTGGTTACCATACTGGCGATTATGGTATTGGGCATGTTCGGCTTTGGCTTCGCGCTGATACCCATTTACAATAGCCTGTGCCGGCAGTTAGGGATTAATGGTAAAACCAATGCGCAATCGATAGCCTATGATTCTGCGACGGTAAAAATAGCACATGATCGCACGGTGATGGTGGAATTTGTGGCAACCAATAACAGCGGCGTGCCATGGGCGTTCTATCCCACAACGCACAAGCTGGCCGTTCATCCTGGTGAAATTGCGCGTTTATCCTTTTACGCGGAAAACAAGACCGGCCACCGCATGACAGTTCAAGCCATTCCCAGCGTAACACCGGGCATTGCGGCAAAATATTTAAAAAAAACCGAGTGTTTTTGTTTCACGCAACAAACGCTGAATGGTCATGAGGCAATGGATATGCCATTGCTGTTCCACCTTGATGCAGACTTACCTGCCAAAGTACGCACTATCACTTTGGCTTATACATTATTTGATGTGACCGATCGGGTTGCGAAATAGGAGAAGCATATGGGAGCACACGGTACATATTATGTTCCGAAGCCTAGCCACTGGCCGCTTGTGGGCTCAATCGGCCTGACAACCATCCTGGTGGGCGCTGCATCTTGGATGCACGTCGACTGGTATGGGCCGTATTTGTTTACATTAGGTTTGGCTATCCTGATCTTCATGATGGTGGGTTGGTTTGGCCAGGTTATTTATGAGAACCAAAAAGGGCTTTACGATTCACAGGTTGATCGATCGTTTCGCTGGGGCATGTGCTGGTTCATTTTTTCTGAAGTGTGTTTCTTCGGGGCGTTTTTTGGCGCTTTGTTTTTCTCGCGTTTTTGGACAGTGCCACTGATGGGCGGGGAGCTGGCGCTGCATCCGATTACGCATATCACGCTATGGCCTGACTTTAAACCCTTGTGGCCCATGTTGAGCAACCCCAATAATCAAACCTTCGTGGGTGCTTATGAGGCCATGGGCGCATGGGGTTTAGCCGCCATCAACACGGTTATCCTATTGACCTCTGGCGTCACCATTACGTGGGCGCACTGGGCGTTAAGGCTGAACAAACGTCGACAATTGGAAGTGGGTTTGTTCCTTACGATAGCATTAGGGGTGCTCTTTCTGTGCTTGCAGGCCTACGAATACCATGAAGCTTACACGGAACTTAATTTAACGCTGGAGGCTGGCATTTACGGCACCACATTCTTCATGTTGACCGGTTTTCACGGCTTGCACGTGACCATTGGTACCATTATGTTGATCGTGATTTTAATGCGATCCCTCCGCGGTCATTTTACACCGGAACGGCATTTTGCCTTCGAAGCCGTGGCATGGTACTGGCATTTTGTTGACGTGGTCTGGTTGTTCCTGTTCATCTTTGTGTATTGGTTATAATCAATGACTGACTTAAAAGCAAAAGCCGCTCACGCAGCGCTTGAATACCTCGGTGATAACATGATTATCGGTGTAGGCACGGGAACCACGGTGAGTTACTTCATCGATGAACTGGCAAAAATCCGGCACAGATTTGATGCATGCGTCGCCAGTTCATGTGCTACAGAGGCACGCTTGCGTGCGGCTGGCATCCAGGTAATTGATTTAAACACGGTCGATGAGCTGTCGGTTTATATTGACGGTGCTGATGAGGTGAATGCCCGCTGTGAGATGATTAAAGGCGGCGGTGGTGCGTTGACCCGTGAAAAAATCATTGCATCAGTTGCGCTTCAATTTATTTGTATTGTTGATGAAACCAAATTTGTCCAACACCTTGGTGCGGTGCATCCCATTGCCATAGAAGTCATCCCCATGGCACGCAGTTACGTCGCGCGCGAACTGGTAAAGCTGGGCGGCGACCCGGTATATCGTCACGGATTTACAACGGACAATGGCAATATTATTCTGGACGTACATAATATGCCCTTAGGATGCTTGCCCAAGACACTGGAAGACACCATCAATACAATTCCAGGTGTAGTTGAGAATGGGATATTCGGCTCACGGCTGGCGGACAAGGTCTTGGTGGCAGGGTGTGATGCGGTGGTGGTGTTTACGCCGTAAATTGCTTGCTATGTTCCACGTTTTTCCTAGTGCGCTTCATCCCAATTCTGACCTACCCCTATCGATACCAGCAGCGGCACTGATAACTCGACTGTATGCTCCATAAGCCTCGCTATGGCCTCCTTGGCGGATTCTATCGCCTCATCGCGCACTTCAAAAACCAGTTCATCATGCACTTGCATGATCACCCGCGCGTACGGTCGACTTTGTGCGTTTTGCCAGTCGGCCACGGCCAGCATGGATTTTTTGATGATATCTGCGGCCGTGCCTTGCATAGGAGCATTGATGGCGGTGCGTTCAGCCGCTTTTTGACGCATCATGTTGCTGGCGTTGATATCAGGCAAATACAGGCGACGGCCAAATAGGGTTTCTACGTACCCTTGCTGATGTGCTTGTGTACGTGTCCTGTCCATGTAGTCAAGCACGCCTGGGTAGCGCTGAAAGTAGCGATCAATGTAATGTTGGGCATCCTGTCGTACCACTCCCAATTGCTTTGCCAAGCCAAACGCAGACATCCCATAAATCAGGCCAAAATTAACGGCTTTTGCTCGCCGGCGTTGTTCCTTGCTGACTTCATTTAAATTCACCGAGAATATTTCACTGGCTGTGGCGGCGTGAACATCCCAACCATTGGCAAAGGCATTGAGCAAGTTGGCATCCTGTGATAAATGCGCCATGATGCGTAATTCAATTTGTGAATAATCTGCCGTGAGCAACACATGCCCTGCAGGCGCAATGAAAGCCCGTCGAATTAAGCGTCCCTCCTCGCTGCGAACCGGAATGTTTTGTAGATTGGGTTCACTGGAAGACAGGCGACCCGTTGCAGTTACCGCCTGATTATAGGACGTGTGCACGCGTTTTGTGTTGGGGTTGATGCGTTTAGGGAGTGCATCAATGTAAGTTGATACCAGCTTGCTTAGACCACGGTACTCTAAAATAACCGCGGGCAGCCGGAAATCATGCGCCAGTGCCTGCAAGACGGATTCTGCTGTTGAGGGCTGTCCTTTGGGGGTTTTCGCCAGCACAGGCAAGTGTTGCTCTGTGAAGAGAATCTCCAGCAGTTGCTTTGGTGAATTCAAATTAAAGGGTTTGCCAGCTAAAAGACAGGCTTCGTTTTTGAGTTCGACGATGCGCGCTTTCAAGCGCAGGCCGTGCTTCATTAGTACCGCCTCGTCAATCAGCACACCATGGCGTTCAATCTCTGCGAGGACCGTAAGCAGGGGGATTTCGATGTCGTGCAATACAGCTCGTAAAGGCTCTGCCAGCAGCGGGTAGAGAATGTGGTGAAGTTGTAGTGTGATTTCGGCATCCTCTGCGGCATAAGGGGCAGCTTTGCTGACAGGAATTTGATTAAAACGCAGTTGCTTCGCACCGGTGCCCGCCACCTCAGCGAAACTAATGGTTTTGTGGTCTAAATACTTCAACGCCATTGCATCCATATTGTGGCGCGTGGCGGTGCTGTTTAGCAGGTAGGATTCCAGCATGGTATCAAATTTGATGCCTTGCAGCGTGATGCTATGGTTTTTAAGCACCGTGTAATCATATTTTAAATTTTGACCAATTTTGCCAATGTTGGGGTTCTCAAAAATGGGTTTAAGTGCAGCTAGCACCGAGTCGCGTGATAATTGAGGGCTGCCATCATCGTGGATAAGTGGAATATAGGCAGGACGGCCAGGTTCGATGGCCAGCGATATACCCACAATTTCAGCGCAGATGGCATCCAAGCTGGTTGTTTCGGTATCCACGCAAAATAGTGCACAGGCTTGCAGTTGCGCGAGCCAACGGTCAAATTGCGCCTGTTCCGTGATCACTTCAAATGCAAAAGGCAGTGATGTTGGAATTAATGGCGTCGGTTTAGCCTGGTTTAACAGATCTTTAAGCCAAGTTTTAAATTCATACTCACGGCATAACGCAATCATTTGCTCGCGGTCTTCCGGCAGTTGTGCGAGATCTGAAAAAGCAACGGGCAAGTCTACATCGGTTTTAATGGTGACTAGTTTTTTTGACAAGGGCAATTGCGGCAAGCCGGCACGCAAATACTCGCCAATCTTGCCAGGGATGGCATCGACATTTTTCAGTAAATTATCCAGCGTCTTGTATTGATTTAACCATTTGGCAGCCGTTTTGGGGCCGCACTTGTTGATGCCAGGCACGTTATCACTGACGTCCCCTACCAGCGCCAGATAATCAATGATTTGAGAAGGCATGACGCCGAATTTCACGATGACACCATCGACATCCAGTTTCTCACGGCTCATGGTGTTGATGAGCGTGATGTGTTCATTCACCAGTTGCGCCATGTCCTTGTCACCGGTAGATATGACAATGGGTAAACCGGCTTCCGTTGCCTGACGCGCCAGCGTGCCAATGACATCGTCTGCCTCGACGCCGTCCACGATGAGCAAAGGAAAGCCCATTGCAGCCAGAAGATTGAGCAGTGGCTGAAACTGGCTGCTTAATTCAACCGGCATGGGAGGGCGGTTGGCCTTGTATGCAGGGTACCATTCGTCGCGAAACGTTTTACCTTTGGCATCAAACACGACAGCAATCCGTGTGGATTGATAATCCTTGGCCAGACGCTTGACCATACTGGCAACGCCATAGATAGCGCCAGTGGGCTGTCCCTTGGAATTCATGAGGGGAGGGAGTGCGTGAAAGGCACGGTAAAAATAGGATGAGCCATCAACCAGAATCAGCTGCTCGCTCATGCGTTGTCCTTTGCTTCTTCGAGCAGTGCCAGTCGCTCGGTTAATTGAGCGACCCTCTCGCTTAAATTACGCATGTTTTTACGCATGAATGGGATGCGTGTTGTAGCCAGCTCTTGTTCTATCGCTTTGTCCTTGGGACGTGCGGGGCTACCTAAATAGATATTACCCTGTTTTAAATGTTTCTTAGGCGGAACACCGGCACGTGCGCCCAGAATAACGCCATCATCAATACGGACATGATCACTAACACCTACGTTGGCTGCAAAAATCACGTGATTGCCGCTGGTCGTGCTGCCCGCAATACCCGTAAACGCGCACAGGATATTATGTTTACCGAGTCGCACCGAGTGCGCGATCTGCACCAGATTATCAATTTTAGTCCCTTCACCGATTACGGTAGCGCCCAATGTTGCACGGTCAATGACGGTATTTGCCCCAATTTCAACATCATCATCGATGACAACCCGGCCAACATGAGGCACTTTCATATGCTTGCCATTTTCAAACATATAACCAAAACCATCGGAGCCAATTACGGTTGACGCATGAATGCTGACGCGTGCGCCCAGTTTTGAGTTATCATAAATTGTAACGTGCGGGTGGAGGGTTGTCCCCTCACCGAGGATAACGTTGTGGCCGACATGCACATGGCTCTTAATGATACAATTATCACCAATGCTACTTCCTGATTCGATAATCACAAAAGGTGCTATCGAAATATTTTTACCCAGAATAACATTGTTGGCAATAACAGCGCTTGGATGGACGCCCATCACAGGTTTTGGGTCAGGATAAAAATGACGCAACAGTTGAATAAAGGCCTTAAATGGGTTGGCTACTTGGATAATGGGTTTATTCACACGCGTGACGTCGTTTCCAACCAAAATTACGGCAGCGTTTGATGCTTCCGCCAATTTTAAATTGTCAGCCCCTTCGGCAAAAACCAGGGCATTTTCCATAACATAATCAATCGGAGACAGTGCAGAAACCATGCGGTTTTCATCACCAACCACGACACCCTGAACCAGGGCCGCAATATCCTTCAGAGAAGCATTCATTAATAACCTTTTAACCTTGTAAAATTAAGGCGATTATAGCGCGATGTACCGCATGGTTACAAATCAATAGGCAACGTATGGACAGCCCTGACTGTTAGGACATGGAGTAGTTATAGTTACAAGAGAGTTGCTAAACGGTATACCGCAAACTGTAGAAGCCTGCCACCCAGGGGATGTTGTGCATGCAGAATTTTTCATCCACATAGGCGTAGTGTATCCCGTTATTACACCCGAATTACTAGGTGCTGTAACCGAGCATTTAACCCCTATACCTGCCATGCATTTATATTGTGCGCAGCAGGTGTACACAAAACCATAGCTATCTATCCCACATGTATACGCAAATGTTGATGGAGCTATAAAGATGCTGATAGCACCCAATACTACACGACCTCTCCAAGGTCTCATTAAACTCAGTTTTTTCATTTTTATTCTCCTTGAGTAAATTTACGCAGTATAGAGTATCATGGGCCACGATTACTAGCCCTGCTATTGATAGGCAGATATTCTGGGTGAACGTTATAGCCCGCTATTTTAAAGGCCGAAATGCCTGTTGAATAAAATTAGTTTCGCAGAATCTTGATGTAGGGTGGACAAAGGAGCGGGCAGCGACGTGCCCACCATGCCCTGTTCTGGTGGGCACAGGCCTGCGGCCCTTTGCCCACCCTACGTTCTGTTCACCCAGAATATCTGATTGATAGGTTTGACTTCAATTAGATTTAAATACAAAATGCGACCCTAGCAACCGCTATGGCACAATACGTTAAGGAAGGTCATGTCTCATAATATAGATTATACGCAAGCCTTGGCTGAGCTCAACAAGGGGCTGCCTGACCAGATTTGTTATGAAAATCATCCAGCGTATGCCCCACTTATTGCATCGGCAACGGTTACACAAAAAATTAAATCCCTCGTCATCTTTTTTAAATATACATGCCTCGTTTTAATCAAACGGTTTATTCACTATGAACAAACGCCTGCCCACGTCCGCAAACCGAAAACTATGATAGACGTTGGCCGCTTAGTCACGAGACCCATAAAGTATGTCCTACAAAAAGCCATACTTAAAAATGACGCAGTAACACATGAAAAAAGTCAGGAAATAGTCGATACGTTGCACGAACAGGGTGTATGCATACAGCCGATTGATAGTGTGAATTTTAAAGAAATTATTGAACTGTCAGCCCCTGTCTTTGAAGCGCTGCGGCGCCAGCGTAACCTACGAACAAAAGGCGTGCGCGATTTTTCAGAGTCACGGACAACCCTCCTTGCGACCGCGAACCAGGCGTTATTTAAGTCCGTGGCGTCGATATTGTCTGAACTTGGTATTATGGACGCTGTTTCTAGCTACATTGGTCGACCTGCCGCCGTTATCGACATTAATCCGCAAATTAATGACAGCAGCGATAGTTTCTGGACACGTATTTTTCCAGATTTAACGCTTGAAAAACCTAGTACCACCTATTTTCACAGGGATGCTTCTGGTGGGGATGTGAAAGCCATCATCTATTTATCGGATGTTGGGCCGGACAATGGGCCTTTCTCCTTTGTGTTAGGATCACATAAAAACAGACCCGGTCGAATTCGAAATTTCATACAGGAAGTAAATGATTATTGTGGATTTTCATCGACTGATCTGAGTGCTCGGCGACATTTTTCAGCATTACCCATGTTTTTGCGTAGAAAATGTGCGTTTGGAAACGACTTGTTACCAGAGAGTATTTTCATGCCGCCGATGCTTGCCGCTGAGTGGAAAATAACAGCGGCCAGAGGACATGTCGTGCTCTTTGATTCTAAAGGGATTCATCGAGGTGGCATGGTATTAGAAAACGAGAGAGTTGTTTTAACCTGTGTGTTGGGTTAACGGTTTTAATAATAAAGGATAATTATCAATGTTCATTAATAAACACATGTTAGCGGCTAAGCTACTCCCTGTATTCAACCGCATTTTGTCGCCATTCCAATTGAAAATTTCAACTAAAAATACGCCTAACAGAGATTTCGGAGCATTTCTGGCGCATCTTAACCGTCTTAATGTGCAGATTAAAACAGTTATCGATGTAGGCATTGCGTTTGGAACGCCGGCTTTTTATAAATCACTCCCTCACGCTAAATTTTATTTGGTAGAGCCTGTTCCCCAATGTATGCCACTTCTTCAAAAATTAGAGCGCACCATGGGTGCTACGTATTTTAATGTTGCGGCAGGCTCTGAAGAGGGTGAAATGGATTTT
>JBCKWE010000033.1:0-17468 GCA_038923045.1 Legionellaceae bacterium | reverse complement strand
CCTTATGCTTGCAAGGATGCATCTCAACAGTTACGCGTTGGTGCGGCCGTTGGTGTAGGCGCAGGCACGGATGATCGTGTGGCGGCTCTGGTTGACGCCGGTGTTGATGTGATTGTTGTGGACACGGCACATGGGCATTCTCAGGGCGTGTTAACGTGCGTGAAGCGGATTAAAACAAATTTCCCTGATGTCCAGGTTATTGCCGGTAATATTGCAACCGCTGAAGCCGCACGTGATTTGGTTGCGGCGGGTGCTGATGCGGTCAAGGTTGGTATTGGTCCAGGTTCTATTTGTACGACACGTATTGTCACGGGTGTTGGCGTGCCACAAATTACAGCCATTGCCAATGTGGCCGCAGGACTGAAGGGTGAGGTTCCTATAATCGCCGATGGCGGGATTCGTTTTTCAGGCGATGTAGGCAAGGCATTGGCTGCTGGCGCGCATACCGTGATGCTTGGTGGCATGTTTGCAGGCACTGAAGAATCGCCTGGTGAGATTGAGCTGTTTCAAGGGCGCACTTACAAGGGATACCGTGGTATGGGGTCAATGGGTGCCATGGCACAGTCAGAAGGATCCAGTGATCGCTATTTTCAGGACGTGAATCATGGCGCTGAAAAACTGGTGCCGGAGGGTATTGAGGGCCGCGTGCCATACAAAGGGTCGATACACTCCATCATTCATCAGTTATTGGGCGGTTTACGCTCATGCATGGGCTACACGGGGAGTGCTACACTCAGTGAGTTGCATGCAAAAGCTGTCTTTGTACAGGTGACCAATGCGGGTATTCGCGAATCACATGTCCATGACGTGAGCATTACCAAACAAGCCCCTAACTATCAAGTTGGGAGTTAATCCAATTAAAAACATTAAACAAAAACCTCTGATTATTCTTGATTTCGGATCGCAATATACACAGCTCATCGCGCGTCGCGTGCGGGAAATGGGTGTGTATTGCGAAATTTATCCTTTTGATATGGATGTGACATGGTTGCAGGCATTGGCACCCTGTGGTCTTATTTTGTCAGGTGGGCCGTCGACTGTAACGCTGGATGAGACTATACGGGCACCTGAGTGGATATTTCAGTCAGGCATTCCCTTGCTGGGAATTTGTTATGGTATGCAAACCATGGCCATTCAGTTGGGAGGAGACGTGGTCTCCTCAACGGCAAAAGAATACGGATATGCCGAACTGGCATTGCTCGGTCACAGTCAGTTATTAAATAACATAGAAGACAGAATATCGCCAGACGGGGCGGCATTGCTTGATGTCTGGATGAGCCACGGGGATAAGGTCACTGTATTGCCGCTAGGTTTTCAAATCATTTGTAAAACACGTAATTCACCCATTGCCGGCATGGCGGACGAGTCGCGTCACTGGTATGGCCTGCAATTTCATCCTGAGGTTACGCACACAGTCCAAGGCTTGCGTATTCTGGAACGGTTTGTGGTGGATATTTGTCGCGCGTCTCCGACCTGGACTCCAGCCAATATCGTAGACCTTGCCATTGAGAAAATCAAACGCAAGGTCGGCAAACAGACCGTGTTGCTAGGACTTTCAGGTGGCGTGGATTCATCCGTTGTGGCCGCTCTTTTGCATCGTGCAATTGGAAAACAACTGATTTGTGTGTTTGTTGATACTGGCCTTTTACGTCTTCATGAATCAGCACAAGTCATGGCTATGTTTGGTCAGCACATGGGGATTAAAATTATCTCCGTGAATAGAGAAGAAAAATTCCTGAAGGCATTGGTCAAGGTAACGTGTCCAGAGGAAAAACGTAAAATTATAGGCCGTACATTTATTGAGGTTTTTGAGGAAGAAGCCAGCCATTTATCGGATGTCGCATGGCTTGCGCAGGGTACCATTTATCCTGATGTGATTGAATCCGCATCCCATACCAAAAACGGTGTATCGCATGTGATTAAAACCCATCATAATGTTGGCGGTTTGCCTGAAACCATGACGTTAAAACTACTGGAACCTATACGCGAACTATTCAAGGACGAGGTACGCAAAATAGGGCTGGAGCTAGGTTTGCCATGGGCCATGGTTTATCGACATCCTTTTCCAGGGCCTGGATTAGGCGTGCGTATACTGGGTGAAGTAAAAAAAGAATATGCGGATATTCTACGCCAGGCCGATGCTATTTTTCTGGATGAATTACGAAGTGCCGGTTTGTATGACAAGGTCAGTCAAGCTTTTGCTGTGTTTTTGCCGGTGAAAAGCGTGGGCGTGATGGGGGATGGGCGACGTTATGATTATGTTATTTGTTTGCGTGCTATCGATACCACGGATTTCATGACCGCCCAATGGTCGCACCTACCTTGGGATTTTCTTGGACTGGTTTCCAATCGCATTATCAATGAAGTGGCGGGCGTATCGAGGGTGACTTACGATATATCAGGCAAACCGCCTGCGACGATTGAGTGGGAATGAATGAACGACACCCTTTGGATGCAACAGGCGCTGGATTTAGCGCATATCGCGCGTATTAAGGGTGAAGTTCCGGTAGGCGCTGTTTTGGTTGGCGAGCAAAACCAATTATTAGGCAGGGGATACAACCAGGTTATTCAAACCAACGATCCAACGGCTCATGCTGAAATCATAGCGATACGAGCTGCCGCGCACAATCTATGCAATTATCGATTGCAAAATACCACCCTGTATGTGACCCTTGAGCCCTGTTGCATGTGCGCAGGCGCTGTGGTGCATGCGCGAATCAAGCGCCTCGTATTTGCAACGCGCGATACGAAATCCGGTGCGGCCGGGTCAGTTTATAATTTTTTACAGGGTTATCCTTTAAATCACCAAGTACAGATTGATGAAGGTTTTTTACAGCATGAATGTGCCTCTGTATTAAGTGATTTCTTTAAGAATAGAAGGTAAATAGGAAGCCTATCCAGACAGGGCTATCCTGATATTGATGTTTATAGAATCAATTATACCCCCTTCATGAGGCGTTAATGACGTTGCCTGATTTACTGATTTGATTGACCACCACCCATTACAAAAATCTTTATTTGCTCACAAGGGCAGACTATGATATAACTTACGCGCATTTATTTTTAACTACACACACGGTTCGTCACATACGGCGGGGTCTCGCAAGAGTGTCGTATGGGAAGCGTGGAGGCATAACCCTTTTGGAGATATAACGATGAACATCAGTATGCGAGAACTACTTGAAGCGGGCGCTCATTTTGGGCACAGGACGCGTTTCTGGAACCCTAAAATGGCAGATTACATTTTTGGTTCACGGAATAAAATCCATATTATCGATCTTGAAAAAACCATCCCCATGATGGAGGATGCGTTAAACCACATCGGTCGTCTGGCGGCTAATAAAGCAAAAATTTTGTTTGTTGGAACCAAACGTGCAGCGCAGGAAAGTATTCGTGAACATGCCAAACGTTGCGGAATGCCTTATGTTGATCACCGTTGGTTAGGTGGTATGCTGACAAATTATAAAACGGTTCGTCAGTCAATTTTCCGTTTAAAAGAATTAAAAAAATTACAAGACGCAGGCGCATTCAATGCCATGATCAAAAAAGAAGGCTTGATGTTGACGCGTGAACTCGAAAAATTGGAACGCAGTTTAGGCGGAATCCAGGACATGGGTGGTTTGCCTGATGCCTTGTTTGTGGTGGATGTTGGCTTTGAGCACATTGCCGTTGAAGAAGCCCGTCGTTTAAAAATCCCGGTTATTGGCATCGTTGATACGAACAACAACCCAGATAACATTGACTACATCATTCCAGCAAATGATGACTCCATGCGCGCTGTTAACATTTATGTTCGTTGTGTAGCTGATGCCATTCTTGATGCGAAAAACTCCAATACAGTGGGTGGAGTTGCCGCGGCTGGCGAGTTTGTTGACATTGCCGGAGCTGATAAAGACGCTGACCGTGCTGCGGAGTAATTGATTTTGAGAGGATTTGAACATGACAATGATTAGTGCAGGATTGGTTATGGAATTACGCCAGCGCTCAGGCGCCGGTATGATGGATTGTAAAAAGGTGCTAATCGCTACAGAGGGCGATATAGAGCAAGCCATGCTTGAGCTGCGCAAATCAGGTCAAGCATATAAAAAAGCAGACAGAATTGCTGCTGAAGGGATAGTTGTTATCGCGCAATCCGCAGACAAATGCACAGCATCGATTGTTGAAATCAACAGCGAAACAGACTTTGCAGCACGCGCTGATGCCTTTTTGACGTTTGCAAATAACGTAGCCCAAACCGCATTGAAAACAGCGGCTACGGATATTGATGTATTGTCCTCCGAAGTATTGGCTGGTGGTAGCACGATTGAACAGGCCAGACAAGAACTGGTAGGCGTGATTGGTGAGAACATCAAATTACGTCGTGTAGCACAAGTGCACACTGACAATGGTTGCGTGGGTTGTTACTTGCATGGTGGCCGAATTGGTGTTGTGGTGGCATTAAAAAATGGTGATGAAACATTGGCAAAAGACATGGCCATGCACATTGCTGCAGCGCGTCCCGTTGTTATTAGCCGTGATCAGGTTCCCGCTGATGCGATTGCCCATGAGCGTGAAGTGTTTACGGCGCAAGCGCGTGAAAGTGGTAAACCTCAAGATATTATTGATAAAATGATAGAAGGCCGTATCAATAAATATGTTGATGAAGTCAGCCTAGTTGGACAGCCTTTTGTTAAAGATCCCACTATCAAAGTCGGTCAATATTTGAAGGAAAAACAAGCTGAGGTGATTTCATTCATTCGCTTTGAAGTAGGTGAAGGCATTCAGAAAAAAGAAGATAACTTCGTTGAAGAGGTCATGGCTCAGGTTCGTGAGCAATGATCAATAAAACGAGGCCAGTCCTGAAATACAAACGTATTTTACTCAAATGTAGCGGTGAAGCCTTAATGGGTAAATCGCAGTTTGGTATTGACCCGTCTGTTTTGGATAAAATCGCTGCTGATGTGGCTGAACTTATTGAAATGGGTGTTGAGGTTGGCCTGGTTATTGGTGGTGGTAATTTGTTTCGTGGCAAAGCCTTGTCAGCGGCGGGACTTGGTCGTGTGACCGGTGATCACATGGGTATGCTCGCCACGGTGATGAATGCATTGGCGTTGCGAGACGCGCTGGAGCGGATTGATTTACCCACAAGAATTATGTCAGCCATCCAGATGACAGGGCTCGTTGATTCATACCATCATCGAAAAGCCATTTCGCATTTGCGCAATGGCACGGTTGTAATTTTTGCAGCAGGAATTGGCAATCCTTTTTTCACTACAGACACAGCGGCTTGTTTGCGTGCGATTGAAGTGGAAGCTGATATTGTGCTTAAAGCGACGAAAGTTGATGGTATTTATTCAGCTGATCCTATGAAAAATCCAGACGCGGTACGTTATGATTTTTTAACCTACCAAGATATATTGACCAAAGGTTTACAAGTGATGGACTCCACCGCCATTTGTTTATGTCAAGATCAAAACATGCCATTGCAGGTGTTTGATATGGCAGCTCCCAATGCATTGAAAAAAATCGTGATGGGTGAGCAGGTTGGAACAATCGTAGGAGCGAATCGTGATTAATGAAATTATAATAGACGCTGAAAAGCGGATGAAAAAAACCGTTGAATCCTTGCAACATGAAATGACTAAAATTCGTACTGGCAGAGCCAATGCCGGTTTGTTGGATCATGTGTTTGTGGATTACTATGGCTGTCCAACGCCCTTGAATCAAGTGGCGAGTGTCAACACAAGTGATTCTCGTACGTTGTTGGTTACGCCGTTCGAGAAATCCATGGTGGCGGCAATTGAAAAGGCTATTCTAACCGCCGATCTGGGCTTGAACCCATCAAGTGTTGGTGCGGCCATTCGCGTGCCTATGCCGGCAATGACAGAAGATAGGCGTCGGGAAATGACCCGCGTTGTGCGTGGTGAGGCGGAGGGAGCGCGTGTTTCTGTGCGTAATATTCGTCGCGAGGCAAATAATACGGTCAAAGGCCTGGTTAAAGATAAACTTCTGTCTGAGGATGACGAACACCGTGCCAATGATCTGGTTCAAACCCTGACTGACAAATACATCGCTGAATTGGATGTGGTGTTGGCGGATAAGGAAAGAGATTTAATGCAGGTTTAGCACGATTGTACCTTCAATGAGCGAGCATACCATGTTGTTACTAGAACTTCCCGTCATCTGTGCCATGATCAAACACGTTGGATTGAGAGAATTCTACATCCAGTTATGCGCAACCTTAACAGACGATTTTTCAAATTGGGAGCAGTTTCATAAATCCAAGCGCCATGCCATGTATGTGCCCAATGGCGTCATAGAATTAATGCCCATTTGTAATGATGAGTTGTATAGTTTTAAATATGTGACGGGCCATCCTCGCAACCCGCTTGATAATAAATTGAACGTCGTGGCTTTTGGTATGTTGGCTGATGTTGCGACCGGTTATCCATTAATGATTTCATCGATGACCTTGCTAACGGCAATCCGTACAGCGGCGGCTGCTGCATTGTCATCGCATTATTTAGCAAAAAAAGAGAGCAAGCGTTTATCCATCATTGGCTGTGGCGCTCAAAGTGAATTTCAAATACTAGCCCATCATGCCTTATTTGATTTGACCGAAGTGCGTTATTTCGATATTGACGCGCAAGCTATGGCGCGATTTGCTCATAATTTACAAGATGAATCATTTAAATTAATGCCAATGACGGGTGTGGTTGCTGCCATTCAAGGGGCAGATATTATTATTACGGCCACGGCTGCTAGGGGGCGGCAAAATATACTGGAATTAAATTGGTTAATGCCAGGCCAACATATTTGTGCTATTGGGGGTGATTCTCCGGGCAAGACTGAATTAGAGCCTAACATTTTAAGGAACAGTAAAGTCGTTGTGGAGTACTTTCCCCAAACGCATCTTGAGGGTGAAATACAAAATTTAGGCGCAACAGCGTCTGATTACGTTTATGCGGAATTATGGGAAATAATCAGTGGTCGTAAGCCTGGCCGAAGTAATCCTGATGAAATAACGGTGTTTGATAGTGTCGGTTTTGCTTTAGAAGATTTTAGTGTATTACGGTTATGCTACCAGCTTGCAACCGATTATCATTTTGGTGAAGCGATTAACTTAATCCCGCATTCTCTTGCCGATTGTAAAAATCTGTATGGTTTATTAGTGGGTGGCGCGAAATGAGCCATCACGATCAACTCACATTATTGGGATTTGCATCTGGAATAGCGGCTAATAATGCCGATTGTGCTTTGGGTCCTTGGTATCTTTATTATCATCCAAATTTATTTAACGAATTAACGATAAGTACGCATTGGCAGCCCATGATTCATACGACATCGAGCGAATATGGGCTCAACGTGCTGCCGTTGCTTGTACAAAAACTGGATGAATTAAGTCGCGCCGTACTGCTGCTTGCTGGCAAAAAACAATCTTTTTGTGTGGTTGGTGGTGATCACTCCTGTGGCATTGCGACGTGGAGTGCTGTGGCGCACGCCAATCGACACGAGGGTGATATCGGTCTAATTTGGATCGATGCACACATGGATAGTCACACATTTGAAACCTCAATCACTAAAAATATTCATGGTATGCCCGTTGCACATTTATTAGGGCATGGGGAAAAAACCCTGCATCAATTACTGGATAATCGCCCAACACTGAAACCAGAACATCTTTGTTTAATTGGTGTTCGCAGTTATCAGACTGCAGAGGCAAATCTCCTATCGCGTTTGGGTGTGAGGGTGTATTTTATGGAGGAAGTTCAGACGCGAGGCATTGATGATGTATTAGCTGAAGCGTGTGCTAAGGTATGCCAATCCACCTGTGGCTTCGGCATTAGTATTGACTTAGATGCAATTGACCCGCACGATGCGCCAGGTGTTGGCTGTCGAGAGCTAGGTGGGATTGAAGGGGCTGCATTGATTCGAGCGTTAAAAGCTGTTGTTCCCCATCAACCTATTTTGGGCTTGGAAATAGCAGAGTTTAATCCCCTGCTGGACGAAGGGGAAAAAACGGCTAAATTAGTAGTCGATTTGATTGCTGCGGTCTTTGATGTCCCATCGCCCTTGGTGCGAAGAGATCAGATCGTGCAGGCTGATTAGTTCTGTTGCAAATTTAAATGAGACTGCCCTGTATTGGAAGAGACTCTATATTGACATGTAGTCGCATTGAGACTACAATTTAAATTGTAAATAGAGGAGATAAGTCAATGAACATTGCGAATACATATGTTCGTGCCCGTATTGATTCGGGTACTAAAAAACTTGCAACCGATGCATTGGCCGCCATGGGTCTATCCATATCGGATGCAATTCGTTTGTTGATGGTGCGTGTTGCTGAGGAGCATCGGTTACCATTTGATGTTAAAGTCCCAAATGCTGTGACGCGTCAAGCTATTGCTGAACTGGAGGCCGGATATGGTAAAAAGTTCAACAGTGTTAATTCACTCATGGCGGATTTAAATGATGAGGATGATTCAGAGAACGACGTCATTTAAACGCGACTATAAGCGAATAAAGTCAACCCCGCGTCACAATAAAAACGTGGATCTGATTTTAACTGAAATTCTAGGTCTGCTATCCAATGATCAGCCATTGCCAGATATGCATCGTGACCATTCCTTGATTGGTAATTTATAGCGGGAATTTCTGCCAAGGTGCAAAGGGAATAGAGCGGATAAGGGTGTCATACGGTGGCAAAATATCGTCCAGGAATTTATTTTATAACGCAGTTGACATCCCTAAATAGTGTTCTATACTGTAAGTTACAGACATTAAGGATACACTAATTAAAGGAGTTAATCATGAGATCTAAAGATGAAGGCTTAACAGCTAAACAAGTATATGTCATTGAGGATGAGATCAGGCGGGTAAGCGCATTGGTTGAAAGGGAAATGGCGAAACGTATGTCTTTAGTGAAGGCCAAAATAGGTTGGGAAGGAAAAAAAACTCAACAAACTCACATTACCGAATTATTTCATAACCTGCATAAAGCGATGAAACCTGCTATTGAGCAGAAAAACGCTCACATATTGAACTTGTATAAAGTACGATTCGGTGACACTACTCGCCCTAATGAGTGGATAACTACTAATCAACGCGAAGTTTTAAGCTTACAAACTGCCCACGATACAATTTTAGAGTTATCAAAATTTTTACTGTTATCACCTAAGGAAGATAAACCTCTTAATTCATTTAGTGGCGTGGTTAATGCTGAAACAGAACACGTTCACAATTTATGCCTTGCCTTGCCTAGTTTAGACAGAATTACTAAGTCCGATAACCTTAGGCAAGACGAAAAAACAGAAGCTGGGGCATTTCTTGTAAAATTAAATTCGTACCGTAATAGCTTAATTGGATTAGATATAGAGTCGGTTACCACGCTGGAGCAATTGTTGGCTTATTACAGCAGGGAAGAATATTTTATGAGTCAACAAACTTGGGCCAGTCTTGTAGATGATTATGAGACTAAAATTAAATCGGTGTTCATGCGTGCACAGGGGGTAAATCTTAATGCTCAGCCAACAGACTGGTTTGTAAATCCCTTCCATTGGCATCTTGATGGGCCAGTTGACCTATGCACCGATAATTTTGAGAAACCGGACCGAAGAATTAAAAAAGTAATGCAATTAATTAACGGAATGGAGAAAAGCGAAGTGCGAGACAATATCCTTGCTAAACTACAGGAGGGTGTAGACCGGTTGCTTGGACAGCGTTTAATACTTACTATGATTGAAGCAGCCTTGCCTGGTCCAGTAGATGCCATATGTGCAGAGCGCAGGATGAAAATGGTGCTGGGATTGTTGGCATGTACCGGTAACAACGCTAAGCTATTCATGCCTGAATGGATGCAGAACAATCCGAGTTTTCTGATGGGTTGTCAGGAGATGCTATTGCTTATAGCTAGACCAAAACAATTGAGTTGGTCAACTGATGGAGGTCACATACTGAAGGGCTTACGTCATGTGCGACTCGATGAGATAATAACGGGAAATCTTTTTGATAGAGAATTACAGGCTCTACTTGAAAGTATCAACCCAAATATCACCACTGAACACACTAAACCTAGCATCGTTCAAGCATACGCAAAACTGATTGTTTTCTTGAGCAAAGAAAAGTTGAAATTGAATCCAACACCCCATAGACCCCTTACTGGATTTCATTTATTCCCAGGATTTGCTCAATCTAATGCCGCAATAGATCAGGCGAGAGAGATGGCGGAATGGTTGCTTTTTTATGTTTTTGACAACGATTTGGAACGAGACTCATCTGTTCAGACCCAGCTGCAGATTGTTGCTGATTGTATTACGCGAATGGAACTGCCCCCCGCTCCGCCCGCGCCGACGCGTGCTTCGATCGTGAATATGGCATATTGCTCCACTCAAACACTGTATCGGGATCGAAATGTATCAGAGGTTATGGCTTTGCTTGCACGGCCTTCCCAATTACTTGCGACAAGGATTAAGGCGCACAACCCAGATATAGAAAAGTTTTTTGGATCGTTAGGGCATACATTTACAGGGATGCGCCAAGTAGACAGCAGTGCCAAGGCTAGCCTTGGGCATGTATCGTCCTCGGATCAATTATCAGAAAGAGGTACTCAAGCAGTGCGACATGGTAGTCCTGATGGGAGTAGTGGCGGCAGTGCGGAGCAAATGCATGGCAGCCGATCTCTGACACCTCCCGAATCTGATGTTGTTGTATCCACTGTACCATATGCTGATAATAGGATGGTGATCACGGCAGCAGCACCACCACCACCACCACCACCTATGCCTACTAAGGCTCAGCTGGATGCAGCCTTTCGGCAAGTCCCGCCCGCAAAAAAAGCGTTACTTCAAGCTGGCAATAAAAAGCCTGCAAACCCTAACCCTGTCGTAATAATCAACCCAACTAATACGGAGAAGTCAGAGTTAGAGAAACGTGTTGCACTTCGTGCTGTAGGGGGAGGCTTGAAACATGTAGAAAAAGGTTTGGCACACGCTGCCTCAACGGGAGAGAAACCAGTAGATAGTATGGATGACATTAAAGCAGGTTTAAAGAAATTTAGGGGTCTACTTAGTGAGTCAACAGATGAGGATTCAGATAATGAATATTCAGATAGTGGTACGCCTGGAGCCGCGAATCCTGGAAAGAAAGAATAGAGAGTTTTATTTCCACTGAGTTTATATAATCTACCACAGGCAACTAATCGGCTCGCATCACCTTACGAGCCGATTAACTGTTTTATAAAACCATCACTCGCACTTTATCCCCCACAGTTAACCCCCCAATGCCCTCGCCGTTTGCTCGCAATAAAACAGCCGTGCAAGCGAATTTGACTTCCATTAATATAGAACTATACTTGAATTACACGCATACAAGGAGTTTATCATGCAGAGTAAACAAGAATATGCTCTTCAGAATCTTATTCAGCGGGCGACGAAAAATATCGGTGTTATATTGCGTCGACAGCGCAAGAAGGGGGCGACGTTGCTATGCATAGAACCGTTTCAAGCCACACCATCTCTGGAAATAACAAAAATTTCAGAGGATTTTAGGACGATGATTATTGCGATGCAATCCCAAAAAGGGAACGGGAATGATAATGCAAAGCGTTTGTTTAACTTATCATTCGGTAAACGTACGCGTTTTAATAAATGGTTAACAAAGCAAAGAGGGGAGCATGCTGATGTGTTAATCAACTTACACGCACAGCTTAGTGCATTATGTATTATTACTCCACCTGCTGACGTTATTGATTTACAAGCCGCTCCAGTTGTTGATCCACTTCAAGTGTTCGTTAATGCGAATACACAACATGTTAGCAAATTATGCCTTGTCGTGCCTTTTTTACAAAGAATTGCTGAATCCCATAATTTTAATGATAAAGATAGACTGCTCGTTCAGAAATTTCTTGACTATTTCGTTAACCACCGTATGAATTTAATTTCATTAAAGACAGAGTTGGTGACCACGGTTGGAGAATTGTTGGATCATGACAGGAAGCGTGCATTTTTCGAGTCTCAGCGCAGTGCTACCGATCTTGCCTGTGATTATGATAAAATAGCATCGATTATCAAACGTGCAGATGCAATGAATAAAACCAAGGGGTACGGAGTCTTCCATTGGCATCTTGATGGGGACGTGGAGCTATGTGTAAACGCGCTTAATCAACTGGATCGATGTCAGGCAGAAATAAAATTAATTAATCAAATGGCGAATACCGAGACGAAAGAAAAAATCTTGGAGGAACGGCAGGAGATAACAGATCGGTTGCTTGGAGAGCGTTTAACGCGTTATTTCATTGAAAAAGCCAATCCTAAAGGATTAGGATATGTTTCTGTAGAGGGTAGCAAGCGAGATATGGCGGTGGCATGGATTCCCTGTTTAGCTAACCACTGGCTAGGCCTGCCGGAATCACTGAATCAGGGTTTTCAGCGTGGTTCTCTGGAGACACTATTGGTTACAGCAAGACCTGAATTATTTCACGATGCTCCTGATAATCAATGTGTGATGAGCCATTCATCAGTATTACGGGATTTCGATGAGATACTGCGTGGTAGTGGTGATCCAGAATTACAGGCTTTACTATCCATTATCGCCCCTTACAGCACATCCAATGAAGTGGTTACTGCATACTGTAGCGTGATTCGTTCATTGGCTAGTGGGCAACTTCAAATGAATGCAACACCCGATTGGTCGGTGCTTGCTCGATCTAAATCGAGGCTTGAGCAGGCGAGAGATATGTCGGAACGGCTGTTATTGTATGTTGCTGTCAACTCTTTGCAAGGTGATCTAGATACTAATAATCAGCTGGATCAGGTTGCTGAATTATTGAAGTTCAACAAAAAGGATAAAGTGCCGGGTATTGATATGATCGGGGATATTAGTAAATACCCAATTCAAACGCTGTATCACCATCGAAAAGAAGCGTGGTTTTTGGAGCAATCTCATGAAACTACGATGGCAGTACTACAGTCACGGGTTAAACAGGTTGACGCCAAGGCAATAGCGTTGTTTGATTCGTTAGCGGATACATTTACAAAGTTGCGAAATCCTGCTGATGCGCCAGATTTTAATCAGGTAGTTTCACCCATGAGGATACCCCATGAAGTGCAGATACTAAGTCATGGTTGTCATGTTAATGCAGCATTACTGAGTAAAACTGTAAAGAAAATGAGGTCAGACGGTGCTGGTTCTGTAGATGAAGGGGATGCTGCAAAGAAGGGTGCATAGCGAATTTGACTTCCATAAATATTGTTCTATACTTAAGTTAAACTCATGAAAGGAGCTCAACATGCTAGATAAAGGCGGGGTGGGAAAAACAACGTCCTCTGCTGCTATTTCTACAGGACTTGCTATGCGAGGTCATAAAACGGTCGTCATCGATTTTGACATTGGCCTGCGAAACCTTGATATTATCATGGGCTGCGAACGGCGCGTTGTTTATGACTTTATAAACGTTATCAATGGCGAAGCCAGCTTGAATCAGGCGCTGATTAAAGATAAACGGATCCCCGGCCTCTTTATTCTTCCTGCATCGCAAACCCGTGATAAAGATGCATTGTCAATTGAAGGTGTTGAGAAAATTCTAGATGAGTTAGCGAAAGACTTTGAATACATTATCTGTGATTCTCCAGCTGGAATAGAGGCGGGCGCATTGATGGCCATGTATTTTGCAGACGAGGCTATTATAGTAACCAACCCGGAAGTATCCTCCGTTCGAGACTCCGACCGAATTTTAGGAATACTGGCTAGCAAGACCAAGCGAGCGATTGAAGGCCGGCCGCCAATTCGAGAGCATCTCCTGTTAACCCGATATGACCCTGAACGCGTTGAAAAAGGCGAAATGTTATCAGTTGAGGATGTAAAAGACATTCTGGCTATTCCGCTGATCGGTATTATTCCCGAATCAAAAGCTGTACTCAAGGCCTCTAACACCGGAACTCCCGTCATTCTTGATGAGGAGAGTGATGCAGGCCCTGCCTACCAAGACGCCATTGCTCGTTTTCTAGGTGAAGACAAGCCCATGCGTTTTGTTCATTGTGAGCGCAAAGGAATTCTGCGCCGATTGTTCGGTAGAAATAGGGAAGGAGTGCCCGCATGAGTATTTTTAATTATTTACGCAGACGCAGTACTTCAACTGCATCCGTAGCAAAAGAGCGCCTACAAATCATCATTTCGCACGAGCGCACAGAGCGTAACAAAAATAGCAGGCCGGATTATTTGCCGAAATTACAGGAGGAGATCATTGCTGTAATCGCTAAATACGTACAGATAAACCGCGATCAAGTCAGCGTGAATCTTGAGCGTATCGGTGATAGTTGCGTGCTGGAGCTTAATATTACGATGCCGGATGAAGTTGTTGTGTAGACTATTTATAATCGAACCCGCGGTCGATGCCGCGGGAATCAGCATCAAATATGGAAAAATTTCAAAATAGAAAATGTCAATGCTGTTTGAGCAAATGCGAGACCAATAACCCATTTAATTAGATCAACTTTATTTTGATTGATTTCATGATGCAATTCATTGATTTTTCGGTCAACCGTTTGTTCTACTCGAGTAATCTCATGATGTAATTCATTAATTTTTCGGTCAACCGTTTGTTCCAGCTGATTAAACTGTTGTTTAATTTCACTGGATTCCTGCTTCACAAGATTAACTAATTTGTCATAAGATCTATTTGATTCATTTCTGGATATAAAATTAACTTCTAGAACATTCGCAAGGGCTTCAGCATGAGCCTCGGCTTGCTTAACAGCGATTCCAGATGATTCCAGTTTTTTGGCATATGCTAATGTATCAAAGGCAACGGCATGTGACATGGCAACAAATCCTTGAGTAATTTTTTTCATTATAACATTTAACGGGGCACTAGGTCACGCATGCACCATCATTTTACTTTCACGTTTTACCGCTAACACCGCATAACTAAAGTAAATCGCAACCAAGCCTACACAAATCAAACCCATGTTTGGTAAAAGACGATTAACAGACAACAGCAGTAGAAAAGCTGACATTTGTGCCGTAGATGCCACAACAAGCATGCGGGTTGTCTCCATGAATGAGAGCTTGAATCTAAAAATAAGCCATGAGACCGTCTGGGCGAGCATGGTAAAAACCAAAAAAAATGTAGAACTCAAACATAAGAAAAAGGATACGATCATCGGGTAAACCATTATCCTCAAAAACCATTTTAATGGTAACAGACCACCATCCTTAATCCAGTCCTTCGCCACAAAAATTCCCGACATGTTTTTATCCAATATTTTAACAAGCGGGGGCGTGTTTACCTTGTCTGGTGTCTTCAAAAAATAGTTCAAGTGCGGCCCATGTAAATAAAGTTTATTTTTGGCGATCAGCATCTTTAATTGAGGAAAATTTGCATCCATGCCGGATACCTTGTCGTTGGTATCAATCATGATGATAACATCACCGCTGTTGTTCCTAATAAGATATGGCATAGGCTTATCAAACAAAACCTCACCATTCTGAACATGCAAAGGGGGGATTTTTTCAAGTGGCGAAATAATTTGATCATTCATATAGTGATTAAAATTGAGAATGCTGTGCACCGAATAAGGAATGGAGACTATCGCTATCACCAACAGCAAATAAAGAAAACAAAACCCGCGCCAGCGCTTGGCAACATCAACGTACAACTGTCGCGAATAAAAAGCCATGTAGAGTGCTTGCCGGTACCGATACACGGGTGCATCAACTCGTTTAAGTGTTTGTTCTTTTTTTATCATCTTTAATCCTTAAAAAACTCTCGATTCTTTTTTTCTAGTTTCTAATACTCACAAACAAAAAGCCAGCCCTATTAACTATAGGGCTGCACAATAACGGTGGTACCCACATCCATGAAGTTTTGATTTAACCATCTGGCGGCCCCTGGTAATACTCGAATGCACCCATGGCTGGCATTATAATTAGGAACCTCGTATGCGGCGTGAATGGAGTAACCGCCAGAGAAATGCATGCAGTATGGCATTTTGGCGCCACCGTTTGTTTCAATGGGGTATAGGCTCGAGGTGCAATCCTCACCTTTTTTAGAATAAACATGAAATCTCCCGGTTACGGTACGGCATGGACGTCCGATATCATCACAGAAATCCTTACCACCCGATGCGCTACCCGTTTCAACGCGATTGCCTTGAGCATCATATGCCGCCCAAGCCGTGGCTTTTGGATCAAATACAAACACTTTTTTGCCGCTGCCTTCACGTGTTTCTGGAAAATAGCCGCTACCCTTTGTATCCGCCGCCATGCCCATGGTGTAATGGGTATGCCCGCCATCGTCCACTACCGAATCACGACTTTCTGTGGTAGCACAACCCACTGTCAAAAGACACAGCGGTCCGATTACGAATGGTATAATCACAGATTGATTTTTCATGGTTAAATCCTCCCTTGTTTTCTTTATTATCGGGAGGATTGAAAATAAGTTTAGCTTTTATTTCAAATAAAGATCTTTATGGTTTTTTTATTAGCATAAGTTGGTCGATTAAGCCACAGTAGTACGAACACGCGACTTAATCATCTCAACGATATGTAACGTAGCCGATTCAACATTCAGCGCGCGTATTTTATCAATAATATCGTCACGACGTGTGACGATATTATCCACCGCCGCCAAAAGCGTTACCGGGGTCAGTGCTTTTTCATTGATAACAACACTAATCCCCTGTTTTTCAAAATAACGAGCGTTTTGAATTTGATCTCCTCTACTGGCTTTCCGGGATAAAGGCACCAAGATGTGTGGCTTTGCCAAGGCCAATATTTCATACAGAGAATTGGCACCCGCGCGTGAAATAACTAGGTCGCTGGCGGCGAACAAATCCGGTAATTCAGAATTTGCATACTCAAATTGATAATAACCTAGTTTGTTCACCAGGGCCGGATCTACGTTACCCTTGCCACACAAATGAATGACCTGAAAACGCTCACACAAAGTATCCAGCGCCTGCCTTATGGTCCGATTCATTGCATTTGAGCCTTGGCTGCCGCCAATGATCATCAAACACGGCTTTTCTGCAGTAAATCCGCACATCGCCAAGCCACGGGCCTGATTACCATTGAATAATTGTTGCCGAATGGGTGTGCCCGTGACCTCGATTTTGTCTTGGTTTTTAAAATGATTTTTTGCGGCAGCAAACGTAACGCAAATTTTATCTACAAACGGTACGCTCAAGCGATTTGCAAGGCCTGGGCTCATGTCAGATTCGTGCGCAATAACCGGAATGCGGTTTAACCAGGCAGCAATCACCACGGGCAAGGCAACAAAGCCACCTTTGGAAAATACAATGTCTGGCTTAATCCGGCGTAATAAGTACCAGGCTTGAAAAATACCCATCAACACTTTGAATGCATCAGAAAAATTTTTCCAACTAAAATAACGACGTAGCTTGCCACATTGAATCGCGTGATAAGGAATGTTGATGGCTGTGATCATCGCCTTTTCAACACCGTGGATTGATCCAATGTAATCAATTTTC
>JBCKWE010000032.1:0-20129 GCA_038923045.1 Legionellaceae bacterium | reverse complement strand
TAAATCTGGCTTATGTTGATCAGATGCGTGATCACCTGGATGATAACAATACCGTTTGGCAGGAAATATCAAATGGGCATGATATCATGCAAGTGGGTTCATTCCAGATGCCTTCGCGCGCTTATGTTGGCCGGTTTAATTTTAAGGGATCAGATCAACAGAAGAAAATAGGGCAGCTATCAGGTGGCGAGCGTAATCGCGTTCATTTGGCAAAATTGCTGAAAAGCGGCGGCAATGTTTTGCTCCTCGATGAGCCCAGTAATGATTTGGACGTGGAAACCCTGCGTGCGCTGGAAGATGCAATATTGAATTTCCCCGGTTGCGCTATTGTCGTGTCGCATGATCGCTGGTTTTTAGACCGTGTTTGTACGCATTTCATGGCGTTTGAAGGCGATTCTAAAGTGGTATTTGTTGAAGGAAATTACAGCGATTACGAAGAAGACAGAAAACGTCGTCTGGGTGATGATGCCAACAATCCTCATCGGATTAAATACCGTAAATTACACGCTTAGCAGCGTGCCCATCAATGAAGTTAAGTTTAAATTTTAAGCAAAAAGGATAGTATTTCATGATCAAGATGTTGTTGCTTGCCGTATTGGTATGTCTGGGGCTAACTGCCTGTATTGAAAATGACGAATCAACCTACATTACGGATGATAATGGTTATGTTCACCATACAACGCATTATTTAAGGGATAAGCGTGGGCAAAAATATTTCCCCATGAAAATGCCCGCAACAGGACAAAAAGAATTTATTTTTGATCCAAAAGCATTCGCTTGGGCCGCCTATGATGCTGAAGGACACCGGGTGATGACAGGTGCTGCCTCGGGTGGAAAGGACATTTGTGAAGGTGAAGACAAAACCTGCCGCACCGTAACCGGAACTTTTCGTGTTTATAATAAGCGTGGCGTAAATTGCAAATCAGGCGAGTACCCTGTGGAAACCGAAGGCGACATTATCAAGAAAATACCGATCATGGGTGATGGCCACCACGGTTCCTGGAAAGTCATGCAGAAAATGTTCAAGCCATGCCACACTTTCAGCATCCAAATGGTTGGTTGGCTCATCGAGCAGCAGCATGTCTGGTTTTGATAATAACAAACGACACAACGCCACGCGACGCTTCTCGCCACCCGATAACAAACCTACGTTGGCATCCCAATCTGGCAAACGCAGCGCATCGGCAGCCACTTCAAACGTTCTGTCAAGATCCCAGCCTCCACCCACTTCGATGTCATGTTGCAACTCACCTTGTTCTGTCAGCAGCCTGTTCATTTCATCATCGCTCATGGGTTCCGCGAAGCACAGGCTGATTTCATCAAATCGAGCTAGCTTGTTTTTCATATCAACAACGGCTTCCTCAACCACTTCACGAACAGTCTTGGTCAAATCAATTGCTGGCTCTTGCGCCAGGTAACCAATTTTAATTCCCTGCTGTGGACGTGCCTCGCCCTCATATTGCGTATCAACACCGGCCATAATGCGCAAGAGTGTTGATTTACCCGAGCCGTTTAATCCCAACACGCCAATTTTGGCGCTAGGGTAAAAACTTAAATTAATGTTTTTCAGGATGAAGCGTTTATTTTCAACAACCTTATTCACCTGATTCATGGTAAAAATATACTGCGCCATAGCCCTCTACTCCCAATCTAAAATAATTTTACCTGATTGTCCTGATGACATAATCTGAAAAGCTTGTTGAAAATCTGCCACCGGAAACCGGTGCGTAATCACAGGCGACACATCCAGCCCACTTTGTAACATGGCAATCATTTTATACCAGGTTTCAAACATCTCACGTCCATAAATACCTTTAATCATCAGACCCTTAAAGATGACATGGTTCCAATTAATGGCGGTTTCTGGTGGCGGAATACCCAGCAAGGCAATCTTACCACCATGATTCATGGCCGACACCATTTCATTCAATGCCATGGGATTGCCTGACATTTCCAAGCCTACATCAAAGCCCTCGGTCATGCCCAATTCGTTCATCACATCGGCGAGTGGCTGATGCTTGATATTAACCGCATGACTTGCGCCCATTTTACGTGCCAAATCGAGGCGATAATCATTCACATCCGTGATGACAATATGGCGCGCACCAATATGACGTAAAATCGCAACCGCCATAATGCCGATGGGGCCTGCTCCGGTAACCAATACGTCTTCACCCACCACGTTAAACGCCAGTGCACAATGTGTCGCATTGCCTAACGGGTCAAGAATCGATGCCTGTTCCGCCGTGATATTATCGGGCAAAAGCATGACATTACTGGCGGGTATAGCCAAATATTCTGCAAAACACCCTGGACGATTCACACCCACACCCAGCGTATTACGACACAAGTGCCGTCTACCTGCGCGGCAATTACGACAGTGTCCGCAGGTAAGGTGGCCTTCACCTGATACACGCTGTCCGGGCTTAAAGGCTTGCACATCACGGCCCACCTCAACAATTTCACCATAAAACTCATGACCTACGGTCATTGGCACAGGAATAGTCGCTTGCGCCCAAGCATCCCAGGAATAGATATGCATGTCTGTGCCGCAAATCGCTGTTTTACCAATTTTTATCAAGACGTCATTCACACCAAATTCAGCCTTAAGCACATCTTCTAGCCAAATACCGGGTTCACGTTTTGCTTTTACCAATGATTTCATGGATATCCCCTTTAAATAACACCCATCTCGCGACCGACTTTTCCAAACGCGGCTAATGCCTTATCCAAATGATGTAGTTCATGTGCCGCCGACAATTGCGTTCGAATACGCGCCAAGCCTTTCGGTACAACCGGAAAGGAAAAACCAACCACATAAATACCTTCTGCCAGCAAACGTTCAGCCATTTGACTTGCCAGTGCAGCATCACCTAACATGACCGGAATAATGGGGTGTTCACCGGGAATTAATTTAAAACCCAGTTTACTTAGGCCTTCACGAAAATAGAGGCTGTTAGATTTAAGTTTTTTCAACAACACAGGGTTTTGCTGTATCAGATCCAGAACGGCAATGGAGGTCTGAGCGATAACAGGCGCTAATGTATTGGAAAAAAGGTAAGGCCGTGAACGCTGTCTCAACCAGTCAATGATAGCACTATTGGCGGCGGTATAACCACCGGACGCCCCGCCTAACGCTTTACCCAACGTGCCGGTGAGAATATCAATCTTGCCCATCACGCCAAAATGCTCAGGTGTACCCCGCCCGGTTTCACCCATAAACCCAACCGCATGCGAGTCATCCACCATCACCATCGCATCATATTTTTCTGCTAGCTCACAAATAGCGGGCAAATTCGCCAGTATGCCATCCATTGAAAACACACCGTCGGTCGCTATCAAACGAAAACGTGCCGCTTTGGCCGCTACCAACTGGGCTTCCAAATCCTTCATGTCATTATTGGCATAACGGAAACGCATGGCCTTACATAAACGCACACCATCTATAATACTGGCATGATTCAGTGCATCACTGATAATCGCATCTTCAGCGCCTAATAATGTTTCAAATAAGCCGGTATTCGCATCAAAACAGGAGGAATAGAGTATGGTGTCATCCACGCCTAAAAATGTACTTATTTTTTTCTCTAACGCCTTGTGGGGTGTTTGTGTTCCACAGATAAACCGCACGGACGCCAAGCCATATCCGTATTCAGCCAAGGCACGCTGACCTTCTGCTATCAGGTCAGGATGATTCGCCAGGCCTAAGTAATTATTGGCACACAGGTTTATCACTTCATCATCATTAACCCGAACTATCGCCTGTTGTTGTGTTGAAATCACACGTTCAGGTTTAAACAAACCTTCCTGCTTTATGGCAGTTAACTCGGTTTGCAAAAAATCAGCGAAACGGTCGTGCACAGCGCTCTCCTTTGGATCGTAAAAATTTTGTCATGATAACAAATTTTACAGCTGTACACGACAAAAACACGCCGTGATCAAGAAAATGAGTGTTTATTTAATCAATCCCAATTGCTTGAAATTAATCAACTGAAAAGGACCAATACGTTGTGTTTGTTCGCCAGCATACACAAGGTACCCGGATTCACATTGTTCGCCGACCAAATCTTTAAAATAATGAAGTCCTTTTAAAAATGACGGTGTAAACGTTTTTGATGATTTGATTTCGATAGGTAACAAGTGTGTGCCCGATTTTAAAATCAGATCAACTTCACGTTGATTATTATCACGGTAAAAATACAGGCTCGGCTCAATGCCACGATTCAGATGATTTTTGACTATTTCAAGTATGACAAAATTTTCAAACAAGGCACCTCGCACACGAGAATAGGCTAGCTCTTTTTTATCGCGAAAATCCATTAAATACGATGCCAGTCCCACATCATAAAAATATAATTTGTGGGATTTAATGATGCGTTTTCCAAAATTTTCATAATACGGTGGTATCTTAAAAATAATAAACGAGGCTTCCAATATAGATAACCAATGTTTAATCGTTGACGCTGATACACCAATGGCATTGCTCAGCGCGTCATGGTTCAATAATTGCCCCACATATCCGGCGCACAAATGTAAAAATTGCTGAAAAAGACTCAAATCCTTGATTTGAATCATCTGTCTCACATCACGTTCCAGATAGGTGAGCATGTAATCACGGTAAAATTTGGCAGGAGGAATTTGATTTTGATAAAGGCGCGGATACATGCCCTGAAATAAATAATCATCCAGCGTATAGGGTGCATCGTTTTGCGACAGCTCCTGCATACTCAGAGGCAATAATTTTAAAATAGCTGTTCTGCCAGCGAGCGACTGGGAGATTGCTTCATGCAATGCTAATTGATGACTACCCGTCAGTATAAACATCCCATTTTGATTGCGCGCATCGACAACCCCTTGTAAATAAGACAATAATTCTGGATATCGTTGAACCTCATCAATGATCGCACCCTCTGGAAACCGATCCAAAAACGCACGCGGATCGACTGCGGCTAATTGGCGATCATCAGGATTTTCAAGGGAGATATAGGGTAATTCAGGATATAATGACTTGACCAACGTCGTTTTACCCGATTGCCGAGGGCCTATCACCGTTACTATCGGATAATAGCGCATCATGTCTTGAAGTTCAGTTGCAAGTTGTCGATTAAACATACGATACGCTTCATCATTTGATCATGATTTAAGTATAGCTTAGCAATTAATTTTATACAAATCCATGGTTGAACTGTGGATTTGTATAGATTTTAGATGCTAAACCGGGTTCGCACTATCAATAAACTGATGTTCAACACCAAAGTGCCTAGCAAGGTGTTGGCCTAAGGCTTGAATACCATAGCGCTCGGTGGCATGGTGGCCACAGGCGAAGTAGTGCATGCCAAGTTCATGCGCTTGATAATAGGTTCGTTCTGAAACTTCACCACTGAGGTAGGCATCAACACCCAGCCGGTGTGCATCCTCAATGTAATCCTGAGCGCCCCCGCTACACCAGGCCAGATGCTGTATGGGCTTGGTTGTGCCCGAAATACATAAGGGTTCACGTTGTAGTTTTTTACCTATGAGATCAGACAGTTCAGTAGCCATGAGTGGCGTTTTCAACATGCCTGACCAGAGAAGATTGGGTGACTCGCCAGCCGTATGGGTTTTGATATCTTGCATTTCAAGTAATTGACCCAGACAGGCGTTATTACCCAACTCGAGATGACAATCCAAGGGTAGATGATACGCATACAAGTTCAAGTCATGTTTGATGAGCTGGCTGATGCGTTGGCGCTTCATACCCGTTATCTCAGGTCGCTCACCACGCCAAAAATAACCATGATGAACCAACAGAGCATCGGCTTTCAAGGTTATCGCTTGGTTAATCACATCATTTGAGGCAGTAACTGCGGTGCAAATGCATGTGATGGCATCAACCCCCTCTACCTGTAAACCATTAGGCGCGTAGTCGCTAAACTTGTCACACGCCAAGTATTCGTTGAGATAGCGGGTTAGTTCATCGCGGTTGATCATAGATTAACCACGCTTGATATCAGCACCCAGCATAGACAACTTTTCCTCGATACGCTCATAACCACGGTCAACGTGATAAATGCGTTCGACGATGGTTTCGCCTTCTGCGGCAAGGCCTGCTAGAATAAGGCTGGCTGATGCGCGCAAATCGGTGGCCATGACAGGGGCGCCGGTTAATTTTTCAACGCCGGTGATCATGGCAGTATTGCCGTTTAAGCGAATTTTAGCACCCATACGTTGCAATTCCTGCACATGCATAAAACGGTTCTCAAAAATGTTTTCAATCACGGATGAAGAACCATCGGCAATGGTGTTTAATGCCATGAATTGCGCTTGCATATCGGTAGGAAGGCCTGGATAGGGAGCTGTTGAAATATCAACGGCTTGTGGTCGTAGACCGTGCATATCCAGCGTCACCCAATCTTCACCTAGCGTTAATGACGCGCCAGCTTCTTCAAACTTGCAGAACATGGATAATAAATTATCTGGCTTGACGCGTCGTACCGTAACCTGCCCGCGCGTTATGGCCCCTGCAGCAAGGTATGTGCCCGCCTCAATCCGGTCAGGCATAACCGAATAGGCGCCCCCGCCCAACGATTCAACACCTTCAACTTCAATGGTGTGTGTGCCAGCACCCGTAATACGCGCGCCCATTTGAATTAAAAAATTAGCCAGATCCAGCACTTCTGGTTCACGTGCTGCGTTTTTAAGGATGGTCTTGCCGGAAGCCAAGACCGCTGCCATCATAATATTTTCGGTACCCGTTACAGTAACGGTATCAAATACCAACGTTTTACCCTGCAATCGACCCTGTTTACAGCGTGCTTTAATAAATCCATTGGTAACTGTGATGTCAGCACCCATCGATTTAAGTGCTTTTAAATGTAAATCAACCGGGCGTGTACCAATGGCGCAACCGCCAGGGAGTGACACATCAGCGTGCCCAAAACGCGCCAGCAGCGGTCCCAGAACCAGAATGGAGGCACGCATGGTTTTTACTAGTTCATAGGGTGCAACGAATTCGTTCACCTGATTGGCATCAACCAGAACATTCATTTTTTCATCAACAACCAGCTTAGCACCCAATTGGCCCAGCAGTTCCATCATGGTGGTAACATCATTTAGATGCGGCACATTGGAAATGGTTACATTATCTGTGGCAAGCAATGTGGCTGCCATAATCGGCAGTGCCGCATTTTTTGAACCGGAAATCGTGACCTCACCCTGCAGTGGTTTCCCACCATTAATTACCAATTTATCCATGTTTCTTCTCCCATTCGGCTTTTGTCCAGGTCTTCATGTTAATCGCATGCAACTGACCCGACAGAATATAATTGTTAAGGCGCGCGTAGACCCATTGTTGTCTCGCCACCCTAGAAAGTCCCAGAAACGCATCAGAAACAATAGTTAATTCATAATGATAACCATCACCTAAAACCTGAACATGATCTACATCACCTGATGCGATCAATATCTGCTGTAATTCTTCATTGCTAATCATTTAAGACTCATACTTTATCTCATATTCATAAAATTGCATCCACGCCGCAAAACACCGCAAGGTCGTGGATCACGTTAGGCATGCATTCAATTTCAAATGGCATGTTATGGAGCCTGGAAAGCCTCTTGGCGTCGATAAGTAACGCAAGACCTGCGCTATCACATTGCGTGACCCGACTTAAATCAAGGCGCAATTGGCTTGCCTCTGGCGATTGCAAATACTTGAGCAAGCGCCGTCGATCTGATTCTACTGTAGCAAACGTTAAGTGGCAGGATGGTTCAAATACTGGCGTGCTCACAATCAAGCCGCCTGCTTGTTTTGATGCATTTGTGCGAGCAAGTCTTTCATTGATGAATTTTGCAACACTTGCCCAAATTGCGATCGAAAGCTTTGCAATAAACTCACGCCTTCAACGCTCAAATCATATATTTTCCATTGGCCATTTTTAGACACTAAATTATAACTAAGCGGAATATGTTGACCATTTGAACGCGAAATAACGCTGTTTACCCGTGTAAACCGGCTATCGGCTGAAGCGCGTAACGGCAAAAACGCCACCGTTTCTCCTGAATAGTCAGCCAGTGGGCTGGCGTACGTGCGAATCACCAGTTGTGTAAACGCATGCGTAAATTCCGTTTTCTCAGCCGCCGATGCCTTATTCCATGCTTGACGACCAAGCACCGAGCGCGACATGCCAACTACATCTACATTGGGCAGCAAATAGCGCTCAATCGCATGATAAACAATCTGATGGTTTAATTTCAAGCTAGCCTGATTTTTTTTCAAGGTATCAATAATCTGAGTAGCTGCATTTTCAAGCATGGGAACGGGTGACGATTGCGCCCACAGAGCTTGAGTAAATAGCATGCTTACTGCTAAAATAATTGCGTTAAATCCCTTCATAATTCACCTATTTTTTAATGTTAAATAACAGTTGACCTATCAAATTTTCAAGAATAATGGCTTCTTGTGTTTTGGCAATGACATCCCCGGCACGTAAATAAGGATGTGATTGGTTTTCATCGTTAAACCCTGGAACAATACTGATGTAATTTGAGCCTAACAATCCTTGCGTTAAAATCCGAGCGGATACATCGTCATAAGGGATGGGTTTGTTGCGCTTCAGCATCATGGTTACTTTGGCATTCAGTTGGCCTGGTTGTAATTCTATACGCGTCACCTCACCAATCTTCACCCCTGCCACGGTCACAGGCGCACGCACCCTCAAACCACCAATATCCACAAAATCCGCACTCACGACGTAATTCATTTTAGATGAAAAATCAGTGATACCGCTGACCCTCATGACCATGAAGGCGAGCGCCATCAAGCCGAGCAACATAAAAAGCCCAACACCAATATCAATATGTCGAAAACGTTGCTTTGCCATTTACCAGCCTCCTATCATCATTGCTGTCAATAAAAAATCAAATCCCAATACCGCCAGTGACGAATAGACAACGGTTCGCGTGGTGGCCTGGCTTATCCCTTCCGAGGTTGGGATGCATGTAAAGCCTTGAAATACTGCAATCCATATCACCAAAAATGCAAACACAACACTTTTGATAATACCGCTTAGCACATCAATACGAAAATCAACGGCGGCCTGCATGTTCGACCAAAAACTACCGGCATCGATGCCTAACCATTGTACGCCGATAAAATAACCACCCAACACAGCAACCGCTGAAAAAATCAACGACAGCACCGGTAATGCAATCATACCGGCAAGGAAGCGTGGGTAAATAATTCGACCCAGCGGATCAACGCCCATCATGTCCATGCTGGCCAACTGCTCGGTTGCTTTCATCAGACCAATCTCAGCCGTTAACGCTGAACCTGCACGCCCTGCAAATAGCAAGGCACTGAGGACAGGCCCTAGCTCACGGCAAATGCTTAACGCCAGCAATTGGCCCAATTGACTGCCTGCACCAAATTTTTCCAGTGTATTATACCCCTGCAGCCCCACGACCATGCCAATAAACAAGGCTGAGACGACAATAATAAGGCATGATAACACGCCGACAAAATGCAGTTGACTGCGCAATGCGGGCATAAGACGAAAAAAATCAGGTTTCCTGCACAAAACACGTACTAAAAAATGGCCGGAACAGCCGACTTCCTGCACCATTTCGATACCACGACACCCTATACGCGCGATCATATCAAACATCGAGCAACTCCTCTGTGTAGGAGCGCGCCGGATAATGAAACGGCACTACACCATCCGCCTCTCCATGCATAAACTGCCTAATTGCAGGCTGCGTTGAATGCTTTAACGCAAGCGGTGTGCCGCATCCAATCACCTGGCCTCCTGCAATTAAATACACATAATCCGCAATTGAGCAGGTTTCTTCAACGTCGTGAGAAACAATAATCGTGGTGGTATGTAATAATTGATTCAATCGTTTGATCAAGCGTACCAGAACGCCCATAGAAATTGGATCCTGGCCTGTAAAGGGCTCATCATACATCATGAGATCCGGATCGAGTGCCAGCGCGCGCGCTAAAGCCACACGCCGTGACATGCCTCCCGACAACTCGGCGGGCATGAGCAGGGCTGCACCGCGTAATCCCACCGCTTCCAACTTCATCAACACAATGTCTCGCAACATGGACGCATTGAGGCGTGTATGCTCACGCAGGGGAAAGGCCACGTTATCGAACACAGAAAGGTGGGTAAATAACGCACTGTTTTGAAAGAGCAACCCCATCTTGCGCCGCAATGTATACAGGGCTTTATGTGAAAGCCTGTGAACATCGCAGTTATTAATGCTAATTTCACCGGAATCAGGCGCGATCAAGGCGCCAATTAATTTCAGCAGCGTGGTTTTACCACTGCCACTAGGCCCCATGATTGCGGTTATTTGTCCCCGCTTCACGTCGATGTTGACCCCATTAAAAATCAGATTTTCATCGTGAGAAAAGGTCAAATTACGAATTTCAACCATGTTATCCTGCATACCTATTTATTCCAGCGTTATCTTAGCATATATTATATACCTGAGATGGTAAATATTGCCAATATAAGGCCAGATATTCCTTCAAGATGACGGAAGGCCTACCTTCTGTTAAGATACCCACACGCCTCTCATCATGTTGACAATTACCCCATGAATTTTTGTAAACTCGGCCTTGCTGTCATTGAAACGGAAGCACAAGCCGTATTTGAATTAACACGCCGCATTGATCAGCATTTTGAATCAGCGTGCGAATTGCTGCTCGCCTGCAAGGGCCGTATCGTGGTCACTGGCATGGGCAAATCAGGCCATATTGGCAAAAAAATTGCGGCTACTTTATCCAGCACAGGCAGCCCTGCTTTTTTCATGCATCCAGGGGAGGCCAGTCATGGTGATTTAGGCATGATTACGCGCCAAGATACGGTGCTGGCTATTTCACATTCAGGCTCAACCCCTGAACTGCTTATTCTGCTGCCCTTGCTAAAACGCCTTGAAGTGCCACTGATCACACTCACAGGCCACCCTGAATCCATGCTGGCAACAACCGCCAACGTAACGCTGGATGTCAGTATTCGTCATGAAGCGTGCCCACTCGGCTTGACGCCTACAACCAGTACGACGGTGTCCCTGGTTATGGGGGACGCACTGGCCATCGCTTTATTGCAAGCACGCGGTTTCAGTGCCGAGGACTTTGCGCGTTCTCATCCAGGGGGGGGTCTTGGGAAAACGGTTATTATTGAAAATCGAAGATGTTGCGCACGTTGGTGAGGCGTTGCCTTTGGTAAATGAACATGCCACGATTCGCGAGGCACTGCTTGAGGTCACTGCAAAAAAATTAGGCATGACATGTGTCGTCAATGAAAAAGGTAATTTGATTGGCATTTATACCGATGGCGATGTACGCCGAACCCTGACTCAGAATGATGACATTAACATAACACCTCTGAACCAGGTAATGACCCGAAACTGCCATACCATCAAATCAGGATTGCTGGCGGCCGAAGCCTTGGCGATCATGCAAAAACACAGCATTACGTCGTTGGTCATTGTGGATGAGCAGAATCGCCCATCCGCTGTGGTACACTTACATGATTTACTCCGTGCAGGTGTTTATTAATATGAATGAATTACTGGAAAAAGCAAAAAAAATCCAATGCATTATCTGTGACATTGATGGCGTGTTAACCGATGGGCTTATTTATATCGATAACCATGCCAATGAGCAAAAAGCATTCAACATACAAGATGGATTGGGCTTGAAGTTGCTCATGGCCGTGGGCATAGAAGTCGCGGTCATTACCGGCTCGCAAAATGCGGTGATTGATCATCGCATGAAGCAATTGGATATTCGCCATTACTTTAAAGGTCAAATCAATAAGCAAGCCGCGTTTCAACAACTCAAAACCCGGCTAAATCTCGATAATGAAGCCTTTGCTTATGTTGGCGATGATCTCCCTGATTTACCCATTATGAAACAGGTTGGTTTGAGCGTTGCAGTGTCAAATGCTGTGCGTCAGGTGCTTGATAACGCTGATTTGGGTACCAAACAGCAGGGTGGTCGCGGTGCTGTACGCGAAGTGTGTGATTTGATATTGACAGCGCAGGGTAAGCTGGATGTGGCTCTTGAAACGTTTTTGGGCACACAAGGCGAATCAATATGAATGCAGCCAAGCAAGCCGCTTGGTTATTTATAGCACTTCTTGCCCTCGCGGTTTCAGGTTGGTATTTTGCCAGTGCAACCGCCGTCATTAAACTGGATAATCAAACCTTATCGACATCACCCGACACCATCATCAAGCACCTAACCGTTCAACAATTCAATGCCAATGGCACACTGCGCCACTCTTTAAAAACCCCTCTGCTGCGCCATATTCCCTTCGATAATACCCATCAACTGACAACGCCATACATTATTATTTTTCAACCCAACCAACCCGCTTGGGAGATTAATGCCAAAACCGCTACCGCGCTGCATGGTGGGGAACAAATTACGTTTAACAACCATGTCGTTGTCCACCAGAAGCAAGATGCGAACAGGCAAGCATCAACGTTTAAAACGGAGGAACTGACGTATTTCCCCAAACAGCAACTGGCAACAACGCCTAAAGAGATAACGTTTGAGCAAGCTGGAAATGTGGTTCATTCAACGGGAATGAAGGCGTATCTTGCTCAAAATCACATTCAACTATTGAATAATGCAAGCGGGACCTATGCGCCGAATCATGGGTAGTTCATTGGTTGACACGTCGCTGGTGCACCGAAGCCCACTCTACATCCTGCATACCATAATACTCACCGCGTTCCTCTGCAACCCAATCGCAGCCCTTCCCGAGGACAAGGCTCAAATCGTCGAACTCCACGCAGGCTCCGCTGACATCAACCAGCAAACGCATACCGGCATCTATCTAAAGGATGTACAACTGGATCAGGGAACAACACACATTCGGGCGTTCGAGGCCACTACCACCGCCAATGAAAAAAATCAGCTCATACTGGCCATTATCAAAGGCAATCGAGACAATCAAGCACACTATTGGACACTCCCTGCCACAGACAAACCCGTTGTGCATGCTTATGCAAACACCATAAAATACTACCCGGAGCGCCACCTAATCGAGCTGATTGGCAATGCACGTGTTGAACAGGGAAATAATTCATTCGCCGCACCCAAAATCACTTACGATACAAAAGCCCAGCACATTGTGTCAGAGGCATCAGGCACTGACCGAACCACCATTATTTTTCATCCAGAGAAACACACATGAATGCATTAGTCGCCCATCAATTAAAAAAATCATTCAAAACCAGAACCGTCGTTAATGATGTGAGCATTCAGATCAAACGCGGCGAGTGTGTAGGATTACTAGGCCCCAACGGCGCTGGCAAAACAACCTGTTTTTACATGATTGTCGGTTTGCAATCCTGTGACAAGGGACAAATTATCCTTAACGGTCAGGACATTACGAAATCAGCCATGCACCAGCGCGCTCGCATGGGCATTGGTTACCTGCCTCAGGAAGCCTCTATTTTCCGAAAAATGAGCGTCAACGACAATATTCTGTCCATTTTACAACTTCGAACCGATCTCGATGACGTGGGTCGGCAGGAAAAACTCGAGCATCTACTGCTTGAATTTCACATCGCACATTTACACAACAACCTAGGCATGAGCCTCTCCGGTGGCGAGCGTCGGCGAGTTGAAATTGCCCGCGCGCTCGCCATTGAACCGGCATTTATCCTGCTGGATGAACCCTTCGCCGGCGTTGATCCCATTTCAGTACTGGATATCAAAAAAATCATCCTGCATTTATGCGAAAAAAATATTGGCGTCTTGATAACGGATCACAACGTCCGCGAAACACTGGATATTTGTGAACGTGCGTATATTGTGAATCAGGGGAGCATACTGTGTGAAGGCACGCCAGCTGATATTCTTGCCAATCAGCAGGTGCGTGCGGTTTATCTTGGGGAGGGGTTTTCACTTTGATATAAAAAAATCGTAACTCCCCACAATCAACCTGATCTTGTGCTGTCAAAAATAAATGCTCCATCGTCACTACAGATCATAAAATAGAGAAATTTTACCCGAGAACCATTTGGTAATCGTTAACGCCTACCCAGCAGCATAAACCGCCCCCAATATCGCTGGACGTTTCGCACCCGTAATACCCGTTAAATCAACCGGTATTTTCTGGATTGTTTTATCAGCCAGCCAAGCAAACATCATCGCCTCCAAGAAATCCGGATCCACACCAAAAGACTGCGTGCTCTCTACCTGCAAGCCTGCCAATTGGCAACGCACGGCATAAAGCAAGGCGTCATTATGCACCCCACCTCCACAAATCGCGATGTGTTCAAGCGGTAGCTCACTTGCCGTGATAGCGTGGCTAATTGAGGTTGCGGTAAAGGCTACCAGTGTTGCTTGAATATCCTGGCTCGCATAATTAGGATGCAAATGTTGCGCTAGCCAGTCAGTCGAAAAATAAGCTTTATCAAGACTTTTAGGCGCTGGCAAATCAAAATAAGGATCCAACATCATCGCGGTTAACAATGGCTCAATCACACGCCCTGTCATACCCCACGTGCCATTTACATCATAAGGCATTTGCAAGTGTTGTTGCACCCAAGCATCCATAAGGCAATTACCAGGACCCGTATCATAACCGCTCACGCCTACATCGGGTGCCAGAAACGTTACATTGGCAATACCACCAATATTTACCACCGCCATGGGTATGCCAGACCCTCCAAACAAGGCGTGATGATAAACCGGCGCAAACGGCGCGCCTTGGCCACCCATCACCATATCACGCGTCCTGAAATCAGCTACAACCTGTATACCCGTCATGGCTGCAATCGTGTGCGCACAGCCCAGTTGCACGGTGTAGGGAATATCCGCTGTGGCATCATGGCAAATCGTTTGCCCATGGCTGCCAATAGCAATGACCTGATCGGGAGCCATGCCGGCTATATCCAATAATTGATGAACTGCAAGAGAAAATTCACGCCCAAGCACCGTATTTAACTGACTGAAGGCAGCAGCGCTAAGCCTATCGTCGAATAACACGGCACGCAGCCGCTGTTGGGCATTCTCACTATAAGGGCGCGTGATTCCGGCAATCAAGCGATTGGTGTCTACATCAACCAGTGCCGCATCAATGCCATCCATGCTGGTGCCAGACATTAAACCGATAAATAATCGCATGACTCGCCCCTCTCCTCAAGCATAAACGTTTCCAACTCAATACCACGAACATTTCACGTATTGATAAAAACTCGCCAAAAACTGAAGTCACATTATCCCAAGATTAAATGTTGACGGCGCACTAAGTACAATTTCATCGGAAATTGAAAATATTACACATCCAATCACGATCGCTCAAATATCAAAATAATTCATCATCTCAACCAAACTAACGGCTGTTATTTTATCAGTAAAGAAAATTTTTCTATTCCCAGGGTAAACAATATATAAATGTTTTAACTCTAAATCAGCAAGTGCAGAGCGCATAGATTTTGTTATTTTAGGCGTATCCCCAAATTTAAACTCAAATCCAATTTTTTCACCCTGTCTAAAAACCAACAAATCCAATTCAGCCCCATGCTGCGTTCTCCAAAAAAAAGCCTCTTCTGGTCGAATGTTTAGAGATTGAATGATTTGCTCTAATGCAAAACCCTCCCAGACAGCTCCTAAAGCAGGATTTCTTAATAACTCATCATGTGTTTTAATATTCAGCAAAGATAATAAAATACCTGTATCTCTAAAATACAGTTTGGGCGTTTTAATTTGGCGTTTTTCAATATTGTGATACCAGGGCGGCATGATTCTTATCATAAAGGTACCGGCTAAAATATCCAAATATCGCCGAATAGTATGGCCTGACAGCCCCATGGACACACCCAACTGACTTTGATTTAAAAGTTGTCCATGTACATGCGTAAGCATCATCCAAAACCGACGCAACATTAAAGAAGGAATGTTAAATCCTAATTGTGGAATGTCTCGCTCTAAAAATGTTTGAATATAAGCCTCTCGCCATATAATACTATCAACATCTGAATGCGCCAAATACGATAAAGGAAAACCTCCTCGCAATAATAGTTTTTGAGAGTCACATCCCTCTTTTAGCAAGAAAGGGGTCAACTCTATGTAACCAATGCGACCGGCCAACGTTTCTGATGATTGCTGAATCAAGTCTCGAGAAGCGCTCCCTAAAATTAAATATTGCGTAGGAGTATGACGATCCACCAAAACACGTAAAATAGGGAATAAATTTGGTAACTTTTGAATCTCATCAATCACAACCAAGCCTTGCAGCTGCTCTAGAGCACGCATAGGATTTTGTAGTGCAAAAGCATCCTCTGGATTTTCCAAATCAAATTGATGAATAGAGCCAGAATATTGCTCGGCATACTTTTTTGCTAACGTTGTTTTACCGGACTGTCTGGGCCCCAAAATGGCCACAACGGGGTGAACTCCCATTTGCGCTTTTAATTGAGCTAAAAACCGTATACGATCCATTTTTTACCGAGTAATTGAGAGCTGTTTACTCATGATAGTACGGACCCTAAGAGAAATCAAGGCGCCCGAACCAATGGGGTCAGAGTGGATTGTGCGACCTCGTGTCGCACAATCCACTCTGACCCCATTGGTTGCGCCTAGCAACAGTAATCAATCGACTCTGGCCCCATTGATATTGATATTTTGCATTGATATTCTATGTTATATTTGTTATGTATGTTATAATTAACACAGTCCAATTGAAGGAACGAATGTTGGCAAAATTTAAGACGCATCTGCAATTGATTCAAGAAGGGCGTTACATTAAATGTGGAGAATTAACATGAATAGGCTTGCCTACAAAGATGAATCTGTATTCCACCTTACGCCCGAACAGGATGTTAGTTTATTTCGCATCAGTTACAACATGCAAAAAGCGGATCTTCCTCCGGAGTTTATTTCCGCCGCCATCCGTACCGCTTTACATTATGAAGGGGTGGCTGATCTAATTTTTTTATGGAATAACGAAATAGATCCTAGCGAATGCAATGAAATCATTGCTGATATTCAAGAATTGATTGACGATTGCAATCAGCATGAAAAAGAAGAATATCGTTATATTAAATTAAATGATTTGGAGCAAGTTAAACTTCATATTCGGGAATTTAAAGACGGATTACTCAAAATTATTAATGATCAGGGGGGCATTAGTGAACTATCAAAGGTAACACATATCCCACAGCCATCTTTATCCAGATTTTTTAATTCCAATGCTATGCCAAGACGTCGTACTTTGTTAAAAATTGCTGAAGCGCTAAATCTTGATGCTGTACGTATTAACATGCCTTGGATAAGGTGAATAAAGTGGAAGGTGCCCAACAGGGCGGATGAGGGAGTCATCAGGTGGCACGGTTTTGAAAGAACGTGAATCAATTGACTCTGCCCCCATTGACACGTGCATAGATCTAACAAGCCCATAATAAATTTTGAGCTGCCTCAGCGATTATGGCCGATCGTGTTTTATGTTGTCTAGATGCCAACTCATCAATGGCTGATAATAAAACCTGATCCAGCGTAATATTAATTCTCTGTGCTTTTTTAGAGGGGATAATCGTTGGTATATTTAAAAATAATGCAGCCTTTGCCTCAGGTAATTGAGCTACTTGATCCAGCGTTGAAGGTTTTGTGATCTTCTCACCGTGTTCAAGCATTAATTCCAAATGAGCCAACAAGCCAGCTCTTGCATTATGCCTTGTTTCTTCAAGTGTATCCCCAGCAGAACCACACCCTGGAAAGTCAGGAAAAAATATCGAATAACCATCAGCAACTTTTTCAGCTAATGCAATATATTCTGTGATCATATCAACCCCCCTATGACTTTAAACAAGCTTGTTTCAAAATGCTATTAAATAACCCTTTTCCAATTTCTTTTCTTGGATGAGGAACCGTAACTATCCCAATCTTTTAAGGGTGTTTGAAATGATGGTGGCTACCTGTAATTCTGATTTTAGACCAGCCATCCTTTTCAAGCATCTGAATAATTTGTCGACTGTTATACACGTTTGCCTTGCTGTTCACCTTCATCAATTTATAATTTAACTATACACATGTTTAGTGTGTATAGCAACAGTAATCAATCGATCTTGCCCTATTAACAGACCAAATGATACATAATAATCATGCTGACTTTACTTTTAACAATCCAATGCTATACTTAAGTATGTGGTGAAGTCTTTTGAATCTGAGGGGAACGGAATGGCTAAATTAATTCGAGGCTCTGGATTACTAATCACCAGGCAGCTAGTAGGTACACACTGGCAGGACTTATTTGAGCCTGATGATATAGATTTTAATTCTGATATTGTAAAAAATAGTTTTACTTCGCATGGTCCTTACACTAATGCCACGGTAAGGGATAACATTGATCAACTTAAGGTAAACCTTAGAGAATATGCTTTAAAAAACAATAATCCCATTGAGAATGCAGATGCATTTGTTGTGCTCCTAGTATAGTGGACCCCATCAAAATTGGATTGAAGCAAGGCTGTTTAAGCATTAATTCGCGCTCTTTCTGCTTCTTATATTGGAGACTCGACAATAACACCAGGAATTTTTTTAAAATCATCCTGATTGCTTGTAAGCACGGCATACCCATAACTTATGGCCGTCGCTGCAATCTGTAAATCATGCGCGTTTCGCCTAAGATTACTTTTTGATCGCATAAAATAGCCGGATAACTCGGCATAAACACGTGCTATTTCATCGGTAAAAGCAAGCGATGGAATATGGGAGATGATACCCTCAACAAATGCAGATCGTTTGATTTTATCATGGATTGATTTCGCCAGATGAATCCCCACTAACAGTTCTGACATGGTTATTACTGAGATAAAGGCATCACCATAATGAGAAAAATTTTCCAAATGACCCAGATCAAATCGCCAATTTTCTGCATCAATAAAAACATTGGTATCAATAATTATTCCCATGATGCACCTGGCAGCGCGGCGTTATCTCTGATTGCCTTTAAATCACTCGCCATTCGTGCATTTTCTTTATTTTCAAAGTGAGACAGTTCCTGTAAAAAATGTTTGAGCTGAACAACAGGAAATCCTTTGTGCGCAGGGGGAACTAAGCGCGCAATTGTTTGATTGCCTTTTGTTATTTCTATTACCTGACCTGACAACCTGACCTTATCAATAGTAGAGGCCAAGTTTCGAGCTAAATCCGTTGCGGTGATCGTATCTTTTATGAGCGCTTTCATCATAGACCTACGTGCATTATACATATAATACACAGTATATGTATAATGCACGTATTTAGCAAGTAACCCACGGCACCCTTTTTACCGCTCAATTCCTCAGGTAATCTCACTGAGATAGAATGTTCACTAAATTTCAAGATCAACCAATGCAAACAATGGGGTAATTATGTGCTGCATAATTCAACTTGCAAGTGCTGCTAATACATGCCGAGGATCGTTATTTATTGCACGTAATAAGGCTTTTGCAGGGCCAGTTGGATCTCGTCTACCCTGTTCCCAGTTTCTTAATGTGCCTAAATTCACATCAATTAGACAAGAAAATTTCGCCTGCGTTAAACCCGTTTTTTTTCGGATTTCTTTTACATGTAACGCATCAACAACAAACTCACGAGATGGAACGCGTTCTCCATCAATAATTTCATTCATTTGAGTCATGCTTTCAAATAATCGTTCAAATAATACTGTATCCATCATCGCCACCCTTCGTTTATTTGACGTAAAAGCTTTTTTTGTTCAGCCGTTAAATTGTCTTGTACACCTTTTTTGTAAATTATCATTAATCTTATCTGAGAATCAGCTCTCACGTAGTAATAAATTATTCTAACGCCGCCTCGCTTGCCCTTTCCCTGAGCCGACCAACGAATTTTTCTAAGTCCCCCTGTCTGTTGTATAACATCTCCGGATAACGGATTATTCACAAGGTGTTTTTGAAACTCAGCATAGGCATCATCAGATAATAAATTGAGCACATCCTCTGTAAAAACAGGCGTTTCAATAAATATCATCGTTATACTTTTATTATTTTATATGGTTACAGTATAGTACATAGTACATGTGTACGTCAATGGCGCACGGATCTTATTACGAACCAATGGGGTTGGTGCCAAGCAAGCCTGCGAACCCATTGGTTCCTGGGTTTTCATGCAAGAGATA